>CAYTNQ010000014.1:0-5018 GCA_964439175.1 uncultured Anaerolineales bacterium
TGCTGGGCGATCATTACTTCTTCTCGGTCAGCCAGCAGTCGCGTCGCCTGCACGCCTTTAACCGGGCCGAGCTTTTGCGTCACATCCTGCGCCTGCACGACGAGCGCCGCCAGTAGAAACAGCGGGCATGAAACCAGGCTAATCGATGGCTGAAATTCAATCAGATTGCCTTCTGTGCCGGGGCGGCCACCGGGCTTTCGGTAATGCCCGGCTTCACTGCCTTGACTGCGGCTTGCATGCCGGCATCTACCACCTGGGCTGCGGCCCGGATGCACCCGATCTCCTCGGCGTCCTTCACCATACGCAGTTGGGAATGATGTGGGTTGGGAAAAGGCGTGCGGGCCAGCAAGCGGCGCAGTCGCCCAGGCGTTGGTTTAGGATTACGGTCCCAAAAGCCAGTTGGCACGGCAGGCAAGGTGGCCGCCAAGTAAGTCACCATGGAGCCTGCCAACAGGTTGAGTTCTGGCAAGCGTTGACAACTCTCCGGGGCGAACACGAATTGACGCGCCCCGCCCAGCATTTGCTTGGCGGCCAAAGGGACCTGTTCGACCGGCCAACGATCCCGACACAGCCCGCTCGCAGTGATACATAGACATCAAGAAATTGGTAGATTTGACGGAAATGAGCGAGGGTTCCACACCATTTTCAAACCCCTACGTGTTATGATAGGTATTGGGCTAGTACTCTGTCAAGGGTGATTTGGCGAGTAACGGCAAGCGCTATAGTGGCCAATTCGACTCGTCAATTCCCCAAGGGGACCTACGGGCAATACTGTTCAAATAAGGCCCTGGCGTAGGGGTAGGGCTTGCCCCTACCCTAGTCAGGCAACCGCAAGGGTTGCCGCTACGCACCTGGTATTGGGTCATTTGAGCCAATCGGTATTGGACCTAGGGGTTAGCTTTGACAGAGCACTAACGTGGAATCGTGGCAAGCAGTACGCACTGTGTCTATTCGTTGACAACCCACCAGTCGTGATACTCAAGAAATGCAAAATATGTAGTCCTCGCAAAAGCGATTTAAGGATCTTAATGACGTCTTTGATCCGAGTTGCTCTGTGTCTGACCCTGTTGGCGACCTTGATCAACGTAGGGACTGCCCACGCCACCCCACCCATCCAAGGCGGCGGTCCAGGGAAGATCGAGAGATTGCTGCCAGCCTTGAACCACCTGGAGCAGGCGTTGGCGCTCCTGCGTCCGCTGAATGACCGGGAGACAATCGCGCGTACGCTCAATGCTATGTGGCCGGTCCTCAATGACCTGGGCGATGCTTACCGTGAGGGAGGCCAGTATCAGTCAGCCCTGCACTACCACCAGCGAGCGCTTTCGGTGGCCCAAGAGCTTGACAGCCGGAGCAGTCAGGCAGAGAGCTTGTCGAATCTGGGGCTGACCTATTTCGAGATGGAGCAATACCCCTCGGCAATCGGCTACTTTGAGCGGGCCCTGCCTCTTTGGCACGCCCTGGGCAACCGCAAGAGTGAAGCCAGGACGCTCAGTTATCTGGGCCGGAGTTACCTCCAGATCGAAGAATACCGGTCGGCGCTGGTCTATTTCGGGAGGGCGCTCCCCATCTGGCAGGAGATCGGTGATCGGACTGCTGAAGCCAGTAGTCTTCATAGTCTGGGACTCGCTCATCGTCATCTGGCGCAATATCGGGCGGCAACGGATTCTCTGGAGAAGGCATTGGTCATCCGGCGACAGCTTGGCGAGCCCCGAGCGGAAGCGGAGACTCTTACCGACTTAGGTGTCGCCTATCGTTACGCGGGGGAATATCACCTGGCAGGGTCGTCTTTGGAGCAAGCACTCTCAATCTGGCACACCCTCGACAATAATTACGGGGCGGCAAGAATATCTGCTGAACTGGGCATTATCCAGCGTTTGCAGGGAGAGTACCGGCCGGCGCTGGCTCGCCTGGAGAAGGTGTCAAATGCTGCCCGCCAGGCTGGAGATCAGAGCAAGACAGCGGCAACCTTCAGCAGTATGGCCGACGTCTACCGCGACATGGATGATTATCCGGCCGCTATCGACTACTACCAACAGGCACTGGCCATTCATCACGACGGCAACGACCAAGCCGGCGAAATCACAAACCTACGCGACATAGGGAATGCCCACCGTAACCTGGGACATTACCAACGAGCCCTGGATTACTTCCAACAGGCGCTGGGCATTGCCCAGGCGGCCCTCGACCGACAACAAGAGGGGATAACCCTGAGCGCCATCGCCGATACCCACGGTATGACAGGCGAGTACAAACAGGCGTTGGGTGAGTTCGAGGAAGCACTGGCCATCGCCCGTGAGATTGGCAACCGTGGAGGCGAGGCAGCCAGCCTTAAGAGCGTTGGCAACGCCTATCGAGCTATGGATGATTTTGAGAAGGCGCTGGACTATTATCAGCAGTCGCTGAGTATTTTCCGGGAGATGGGGGACCGGCAGCGTGAGGCAGACTGTCTGATCGCCATAGGAGATGCCTATGGCAGTTTGGGACAGCCCACTAAGGCTCTGGATTCCTTGCAACAGGCGTTAGACATCAAACTAGAAACCGGCGCTCGCCCCGGCCAGGCGTCGGCTCTCAAGAGCATCAGTTTGGTTTACAGCCGGCTGGGTGACGAAGAACAAGCCTTGGACTACGCCGGACAGTCGCTGGCGATTTGGCGTGAAATGGATGATCCCAGCGGCCAGGCATCGGCCCTCGGCAATCTGGGTGGTATCTATAGCAACTTTGCCCGCTACCGGCAGGCCCTGGACTACGCCAGGCAAGCACTGGCCATCTGGCAACGTATCGGCGACCAGAATGATCAGGCGGCTATGCTGGGTGCTCTTGGTAGTACCTATTGGCGCATGGGTGACTATCAGCAGGCCCTGCGGTATTCACAGCAAGTATTGGACCTCTGGCGAGAGATCAAGGATCGGGATGGCGAGGCAGACAGCCTGAACACCCTGGGGATCATCTACAGAAATCTGGGGCAGTATCCACAGGCGCTGGACCATTTCGAGCGGGCGCTGGACATCCGCAAAGCAATCGGTGACCGCAGAGGTGAAGCCGCCGTACTCAATAACTTGGGTACAGTCTCTGGCAGTCAGCGCGAGTATCAACAGGCCTTAGCATACTTTGAAGATGCGCTGGCGATTCGACAGGAGATCGGTCCTCCAAAGAAAGAGGCTATTGTCCTCCACAATATCGGCAACGTGCACCGCAATCTGGACGACTATCAGACCGCGCTGGACTATCACCGGCAAGCGCTGGCTATTCGGCTGGAGATAGGTGACCGGGATGGGGAAGCGTCCAGTCTCTATGACATTGGAGTGGCCTATCGTGAAATGGGCCAGTATGCAGAGGCGCTGGAACATCTACAGCAGGCGTTGACCATCCGTCAGGAGATAGGCAATCAGGATGTGATAGGAAGCACGCTGGTCGCCATAGCCAGGACGTATGAGCTAATGGGGGACAGGGCGCGGGCGATCGACCATTACCAACGGGCCGCCGAGACTGCGGAGGCCATTCGGACTCAATTCAGCGTGGAGGAATTGGAGATCGCTTTCTTTGGCAGAGGCTCGTTTTACGGCAGCCTGGTCAACCTGCTTTACGATGAAGGACGATACGCAGAGGCCTTCGCCTACACTGAGCGGGCCCGGGCACGGGTCTTTCTCAACCAATTGAGCTATGGCCCCGTTGATTTTCGGATCGGGGTGGCCCCGGAGTTGCTGGCCCAGGAGCAAACACTGAGAGGGGAGATGACTGCCCTGCGCAGAGCCCTGGACGAACTGCGTAGTGTACCTCCCGCAGGACAAGATCAGGCAGCCATTGCTGACTTGAGCGCCAACTTGCAAGAGAAGCGGCACACCTACCAGGACTTGCTGGTGAAAATCAAGGTGCAAAGCCCGGAATATGCTTCGCTGGTCGGCGTTGACGTCGCCCCACTGGATGAGATTCAGCCTCTCCTGGATGAGCAGACCACGCTGGTGTCCTACTTCATCATCTCGCCCACACAAACCATAGCCTTCGTCATCACCCGAGACGACTTTCACGTGATGCGCATCCCGGTCACTCTAGATGAGGTGAACCTGTCGTTGCGTGGCTTCTACGACTTTCCCAACCTGGAAACCACCGAGGCACCAGAGAGCTTGCAGATATTGTATGGATTACTCATCGCGCCCCTGGAACCTTACCTTAACACCGGGCGCATCTATGTTGTGCCTCATGGTGTATTCCACGCTATTCCCTTCGCCGCCCTGTATGACGGCGAGCACTACCTGATCGAACGTTACACCCTGGTGCAACTGCCCAGCGCCAGCGTTTTGCCCTTCATCTCACAGAAAGGCACACAACGGGTCGGCCCACCACTTATTCTGGGCGACTCGGACGGCAGCTTGCCCTTTTCCCGCCAGGAAGCCCAGGCTGTCGCCGATCTTTATGGCACGACTGCCTACCTGGGGGGTGCAGCTCAAGAGCGGTTGGTCTGGGAGCAAGGGCCGAGGGCCGGTATCCTCCACCTAGCCACCCACGGTGCGTACGATTCCCTGAGTCCAAACTTCTCGAACCTGGGTCTGGCCGCCGATCCCGGCGGGGCATACGATGGGGTCCTGGAAGTCCACGAGGTGTACAACCTCAACTTGAGCAACGCTGATCTGGTCGTCCTGTCAGCCTGCGAGAGCGGCCAGGGCAAACGGGTTACCGGAGATGAAATCATCGGCTTGAACCGAGCCTTCCTCTACGCCGGCACGCCCTCCATAGTGGCCAGTCTCTGGAGCGTGGACGATGAGGCCACTCGTGATCTGATGGTCTCTTTCTACACCCACTTGCGGAAAGGACACAGCAAGGCCGCTGCCCTGCGCATGGCACAGATAGACATCATGCAAGAACCCACGACAGCGCATCCGTATTTCTGGGCTGCCTTCGTCCTGACAGGGGATGCGGGTGCAGGGATGCCTTTCAAGGCTACAGGTGGCCTCATGTTGCCACAGGTCTTTGAGAGCACTCCACTGCGAGTGCTTGCGCTTTTGCTATGTGTAGCACTGATT
>CAYTNQ010000014.1:5028-54224 GCA_964439175.1 uncultured Anaerolineales bacterium
CCTTGGGCTCCGCGTGGTGGGGGGCCCCGGGGGGGGGTTGGGGGTCAAGCGACGACGCGGGGCCGCGCGCCACGCTTTGCTGGCCCGACGGGTCTTCTTACTCGAGGCCCGCCAACGGCTAGAAGCTGAGCCCGAAAACCGGGTGCGGGCGCGCGCTTTGGAGCACATAGCACGCGAACTGCGCGAGGTCGAGAGACAGTGTCGCGGTCGCGATTGACCCCTCGTGGTCATCGCCAGGCGGGTCATGGCATCACCAGGGAAGGAACAACCTGATGACGCAAAAACAATCTCTCCTGCAATTGACGACTCATTACCTTGAACTGGCTCAACACCTGGTCAAGAACAAGGACTCACCTCCATCAGAGCAAGTGTTGGAATGCCTGGTCAGCCGTGATCGAATCGCCTACTTATGGAAAAAGCAAGGCCCAGTAGAGACCGAGGCCACATGCCTGATTGATCAGGGGGATCACCTGTTAAGAGAAGTGGCGGAACCGATCAGTCACATGGAGGAACTCAGGGATTGGCAGCAGAGCTTCAGTCCTCCTGCAGATGCCTGGTGGTGGCACTTCACCCCATCTCCCGGCCTCTCCGAGCGATTTGACTGGCTGTGGACAGCCCTGGCTTTGGCCTTGTTGACCGTATCCCTCAGCTTGGTGGCCAATATCTCCTCCCGCTTCTTGAGCGGCGGGCCGGATACCTGGGGAGCCTTCGCCATCGTTGCCCAAAGTGTTCTCACCCTGCTTACCACCAGCAGCGTGTTGACCAAGGCCGGACGGGAAGCTGGCAAACGCGTCATCGGCAACTTCAAGTTTCTCAAACCTTTTTGGGAAGAGGCAGGGTTCGTTGCGTCAGCGTTCTTGCTGATAGCCCTCGTCATCTTCCATCGCTCTCTTCCGCAGATTGCTCGCTGGTATAACAACAGTGGTTACGCCAACTATCAGGTTGGTCAATTGACCAGCGCTCAGCGTGATTACGAGCGGGCCTTGAAACTTGATCCAAACCTCGTGCAGGCTCACTACAACTTGGGCTTGATTTATGAAGACTTGAATGATGTCGAAAAAGCACAGGCCGAGTATCAGATTGCTGTACAAGGGGGGCTGGACGTAGCCTACAATAACCTGGCCCGCCTAATTATACTCGATGAGGAAAACGATAAGGCAATTCCTCTCCTCGTTAATGGCCTGAAGCATGCCCAGGATGCCGAAGTGCGCTATGACCTGTACAAGAATCTGGGCTGGGCGCGCCTGGGGCAGGCACGTTACGATGAGGCCCTCGTGGCTCTCCAAGAGGCGATTGAACTGGCGCCCGACAAGGCCCCAGCCTACTGTTTGCTGGCACAGGTCTTGCAGGCTCAGGAAAGCGAGCAGAAGGTCATAGATGACACATGGCAAGCCTGCCTGCAATATGGTGATAGCAGCCGGCCCGACGAGGATGCCTGGCTGGGATTGGCACGCCAGCATTTCGAAGAACAGGAATCCCGGCAAGGAGGAGAATGATGGTATTGAAGAAGTATACATTGCTTGTGTTGACCTTGGGACTGATTCTTTTGGGCTGTGCCCCTGCTACCACCACATTACCTGCCCCCAGCACACCGGCTGAAGAAGCGAAACCGACGGAATCCGCTGGCGGCGCGTTCACGGAGCCTGGTTTCAACTTACTGGTTGTGATGGAGGGGGAAGTGTTGCTCAAACGAACGGCCTGGTCAGACTACCATCCTACCGCATTTGGGACGGCCCTCGAACGGGGCGACTTGCTGAAGCTGTCCGATGGAGCGCAGGCCAAGGTCCTATGCGATACCTTGACCTTGTGGCCTGTGCCGGGCGGCGCTCCGGCCGGTTTGAACAATGGCTGTCCCCAGATGCCGGAACCACCCCTGATGCGAGGCGGCACCAAAGTAGCGTCCACGCGCGGCGTTGGCCCGATGGTGCCTTATATCATCAGCCCTCGGGCCACCAAGTTGCTGAATGGCAAGCCTACCCTGCGCTGGAACGATACCGGAGCCGCCAGCTACACCGTGCAGGTACGGGGAGGCGATTTGAATTGGCGACAGGAAAATGTCACTCAGACCGAGTTGGTATACCCCGGGGAGCCAGCTTTCGAGCTCGGTGTATTCTACCTGATGGTAGTGGAGGACAGTTACGGGCGGTCGTCCCAGGATGAAGGCCCCAAGGGGCTGGGTTTCAGCTTAGTGAAGGAAGCTGAAGCCGAGAGGATACAAGCCTACGCTAATCGCATTGCCGGGCTGGGCCTCTCCCGTGAAGCCGAGGCTTTTGCCCTGGCTCAACTTTATGCCGGACAGGGTCTCATTGCGGAAGCTATCGAGATGCTTGAGGGCTTGGTCGAGGGAGGCAGCCAGCAATCGACTGTCCATCAGGCCCTGGCTGGTCTCTATGATGGCATTGGTCTGGTCTACCTGGCCGAATCGCGCTACTTGGAGGCCGTCAAACTGGCCGAGGCGGAGGGGAATGTCGAGAGTCTGGCGGCCGTACAGGCCAGCCTGGGTGAGGTCTATGTGACTCTCGACAACACCGATGAAGCCATCCAGTGGTTGACCCAGGCCCACAATGGCTACGAGATGTTGGGAGATACGCAACGCGCGAGTGAAATCACAGAAAGACTCGCAGAACTGAACAAGTAGTGGAAAGGAGCAAATCCGCTCTTCTGCGGGTCCGACCTCGGGCGCCAGGTCCTGCGCGCCATCCACGAGCGCGACCTGCTGCTGCCCGACGCCGCCCAGCACACCTTGTACGACGGCGACGAGCCCATCGCGGTGGCCGACTTCTTCTACGCCCCCAAGATCCTGGTCTTCGTAGACAGCTCGCCGCATTATCGGGACTACGTCGCCGCTGCCGATGAGGCCAAGCGCAGGCGTCTCAAAGCCAAAGGCTACCGCATCGTCACCATCCGCGCCGATGACGTGGAGGGTGGGCTGGATGATCTGGCAAGACGGCTGGGGAATTTGTAGTCCTTGTGCAAGAGTGGTTTCACTGGCAGATGAAAGCGTGAGGACTCCTGGTCCGCGCTGTGGGTAGGGGGTCAGGGCTTTCCTAAAGTAGCTGATAGCAGGGAGAGCCTGTCACCCTGAGCGCTAGCGAAGGGTCTCGTTCACACAAACCCTGAGATTCTTCGCTGGCGCTCAGAATGACATACCCGACTTTAGGAAAGCCCTAGGTAGGGGGTCGAGGGCCGTTGACAGTTGTGAGGATCTACCGAGAAGCTTCAAGGCGGGGTCAAGTGATAGCCCACCGCTCCGCCTTATTTGCCAATTGAGGAAAACGATAATATAATCAAGCATGCAATAGCCAATTTCAAATCCCTTTGAACCTTTTTTGAGTACCTTGTGTTATTGGGGGTTCGTCTAGTGGTAGGACAGCGGACTCTGGATCCGTATGCCGAGGTTCGAATCCTCGACCCCCAGCCTGATAATCTATAATACCCGCATGTATGTTGGGTATAATGAGCCGGTAGCTGCCGGCTATGAACACCAGAAAGCCCCGCGCCGGGACGGCTGCGAGGCTTTTTGCGTTGCGCCTAGCTGGGCGTTGACTAGAGGGTGCAAGATCCTTACGGAGGTTGACCCGCACTGCGCCACGCAGTGGGGCAAGTGTTGCACCAACCGTTAGCGGAGGTCATCTTCTTGAACCGGGCCCCAGGCTAAGGTCCCGAAGATGACCTCTTGTTGCAAGTGCAAGGCATGGTGGCTGAATATGAGCGGGCCAAAATCCTGGAGCGCAGCCGGCGTGGGAAGCGTTACGCTGCCCAAACCGGCCAGGTGTCTGTTCTGTGTGGCGCACCGTATGGATATGGCTATATCAGCAAGCACGAGGGCGGCGGCCAGGCCCGCTATGAGATCGCTCTGGACGAAGCGCGGGTGGTACGCCAAATCTTCGACTGGGTCGGTCGCCAGGGGATTTCGATCGGCGAAGCCTGTCGTCGCTTGCAACAGGCTGGCGAGCATACTCGCACCGGCAAGACTGTTTAGGATCGCTCCGTGGTATGGGGTATTCTTAAGAACCCAGCGTACCAGGCCAGCGCCGCCTTTGGTAAGACGCAGGCTGTGCCGACGCGACCGAAACTGCGCCTTCAGCGGGGTGATCCGTCGCAGCCGTGCCGCCCCATGTCCACTGTCATTGTGCCCAAAGAGCAATGGATTTACATCCCCGTGCCAGTCTTGTCAGTGAGGAGCTGTTTGCAGCAGTGCAAGTTCAATTAGAAGAGAATCGCCAACGGGCGCGCCAACGTTAGCGGGGGGCTCGCCATCTGCTGTAGGGCTTACCAGTGCGTGCCCAATGCTAGTACGCTTACTACGGCAAGCCGATGAGCCTGAAGTCGGTCAAGGACAAGCAGCGGGGCTGTTGAGTCTCGTAATGTCGTACAGGGACTACACTTAGTACCGAGGTATCGGCACCGACGCGTACCGATTTGGCGGTGAGCGGATTTGTGATAATCTACAGGTACGCACCGACCTGCTGGATGAACTGGTCTGGAACGAGGTCTGTGACCTGCTGGCCGGGCCCCGGCGACTGGGGTAAGAATATCGGCGCGGCGTGACCACCCGCAGCCGGGAGAATGAAGACCTGCTGACCACTCAAGCGCAAATGGCCAAAGTTCGACAAGGGATCGCCCGTCTGATTGACAGCTATACCGAAGGCTTTGTTGAAAAGCAGGGATTTGAACCCCGGACCCGGCGTCTGCGACAACAGTTGGGTGCGTTCGAAGACCGTGAGCGGCAAGTTCGACTGGAGTTAGCCCGGTGAGCCGAATTGCGGCTGGTCATTGCGCGGTTAGAGGATTTCGCCGTCAAGGTCAAAGATAGATTGGCTGAGGTCCATTGGTTGACCAAACGAGAGCTGATCCGAACATTGGTTAAACGGGTCGAGATCGGCAAAGAGGAAGTCAACGTGGTGTTCAGGGTGATGCCCGACCCTTTTGATTCAAGCCCCAATCGGGGCAGTTTGCAACATTGTTGGAGGCGTGCTTTCATCCTTACCGGCCAATATCCTTTTAGACGACCTGGACTGGAAACTTGAGAAACGGGGGCACCGCTTTGTCCGCTATGCGATGACTAAGTACGCACTGTGGGTAAAGGGTGCTATACTTACAAGCTGCGCGCCTTCCTGAACATGCTTCAGACAGGAGAAGAAGCCATTCCGCTGGAGCATACGTTAGATCTGACTCAGGCCATTGTTCTGGCCGAGAAGTCACTCCGGTCAGGCAAACCAGAGCGGTTGCGCTCGATCAAGGAGATTATGCCTCGGTCCTAGCGTTCTCGAGAAGCCGGCCGCTGTCGAAGCCCAACAACAGGCCGACCTCACATATTTTATACAAGGAGAAACGTGTTATGCTAGAAATTCCATACGTAGATCGAATGTTAGCCGTCGACATCCCAGCCAAGAATCTGATTTTTGACCTCGCCCCTCGCGACGTGCCACCAGTCCGCGATTTCAATCGGATCATTCAGCGGGCATTGGCCAATCCAATCGGTACGCCGTCGCTGCGCTACATGGTCCGCGCCGGGCAGAAGGTGATCATCGTCTCCGACGACAACACGCGGATCACGCCGACCAAGAAGATCATTCCCATCCTGCTGGACCAACTCAATGCGGCCGGCATTCCAGACCGGGACATTCAGATCATCATCGCGCAGGGGACGCACCGGCCGATGACCCAGGCAGAGATCGATGAGAAGTATGGAGGGCTGGTACTTTCACGTGTTAGGACCCTGCCCCACCGCTACAAAGACCCAGACAGCCTGGTCGATTGGGGGGTCACGCAGCGTGGCACGCGAATTCTGGTCAATCGCCACGTTGTCGAGGCGGATTTCCGCATTGCGGTGGGCAATATCATCCCGCACCATCCCACTGGATGGAGCGCCGGAGCCAAAGCGGTGTTGCCGGGCGTCGGCGGCGAAGAGACGGTGGCCCAAATGCACTTTCTGGGTTCCAAGGATCCGGCGCTGGGGCGCGTCGATACCGAGATGCGCAAAGAGATGGAGGATTTCGCGGCTAAGATCGGTCTCAATTTCATCGTGAACGTCATCTTGAACCGGGACGGTGGCTTGGTGGGTGCGGTGGCCGGCGATTTCATCCAAGCTCACCGGGCCGGAGTGGAAATATCCAAAGGGGTGTATGGCCTGCCGATTCCCGAGCTGGCGGATATGACGATCAGCAGCACGTCCCCGGTCGATTTTGACTTTTTCCAGGGCGATAAGGGTATTACGTCGGCCGAGCCGGCGACCAGGGCAGGTGGGGAGATCGTTCTGGTCTCCGGCTGCCTGGAGGGCGTCAGTCCGGCCCACCCGCAACTGGCCGAATACGTCGGCAAGATGACAAATGACGAGATTTGGGCCATTTTGCACGCGGGAGAGGCACCGGATCCGTTAACTGGCGCCGAGGCGATCGTGATTAACGACATTCGCGACAAGATGGACATCACTTTGGTCACTGACGGGTTGTCGCCAGAGCTGTGTGCCGATCTGGGCTTCGGCCACGTCTATCCCGAAGCCTTCGCCAGCTACGTCCGAGACCGGCTGGCTAGCAATCCCGATCTGAAGATAGGTATTCTCCGCCAGAGCGCGGAGGTGTTGCCGATTTTGGAGTCTTAACCGGCGAATGCTGCTCTCAACACGGCTGTGGTAGCTGTGAAGCAAGCCCGATCACAAGGAGATCAAAGCAATGAAAATCGCATGTGGCTACACCGTTCCAATCACACTCTTCGGCATTCCGCCTTCGCCTGAAGATCACCTGGAGGGAATGGATATTGTGGGCCAGGCAGGCTTTAAGGCCATCGAACTTGAGTTTTATGATGAGCTGGTGGCCGAGCACCGGCGCGACTTGCCTCAGATGAAGGCCGTGCTCGCCAAGCATGGGATGAGCGTGCCCTCGATTATGGCGGTCGAGGAAAAGATGTTCAGTCTCGACCCGGCCATCAAGGCGAAAGCGGTGCAAGACTTTGACCAGCTCACCGACCTCATCGTCGAGTTGGACGCGCCGTTGGTTTCGATCTGTGGCTACATGCCACCCGAGATCCGTCCCCAGGGGACCGAGCTGTACGTCGGCGGCCCGCCGACATCGGTCTCGGTGGGCGATGATTTCTCCTGGCCTGCCTTCTGGGACAATGCCGTCGATGTCGTGTCGCAGTGCGCCGGTATTGCCAAGCGCAAAGACCTGACGCTCATTATCGAGACTCGCGCCAACGACGTGTTCAGTTCCACGGATGCAGTCATGAACTTGATCCGCGACGCGGGGGCAGACAACCTGGGGGTCATCCTCGACATAGCCCACGTGCACGCCGGTAAGGAGTACCTGGCCCTGGTCATCCCCAAGCTGGCGGAGCGCATCAAGCTGGTGCATTTCTCCGACAATGACGGGACCCACGCCTATCACTACTCTCCGGGCCAGGGGAACATCGATTTCCCGGCCGTGGTGCGCAGTCTAAAGCGGGTCGGGTTTGACGGCACGATCGTGGTGGATACCTCCGGGGTGAACAACATTGTCGCCGAGGCGGTCCAGGCCCGTGACTACTACCAGTCGTTAATCGACCAGGCATAAGATAGATAACCAGGTGCAAGCGATGAAATTAAGCCTATCTTCTTTTATCTACCTAAACTATCCCCTGGCTGAAGCCATCCGCCGCACAGCGGCGGCCGGGTTTGATGCGATCGATATCTGGGGCGGCCGTCCGCACGCCTACCGCAACGATCTGAGTGACCGAGAGATCGCGGGCCTGTGCCAGGTTCTGCGGGATGAGGGCGTGGCGGTCGCATCCTTTATCCCGGCCCAGTTTCGTTATCCCACCAGCCTGTGCAGCCCAAATGAGACGATCCGCAGCGACAGTGTGGCATATATCCAGGCCAGCATCGAGACAGCCGCAGCCCTGGGCTCGCCTGTCGTCAGTGTCTGCCCAGGCCACACGCTGTACGGCCAGAGCAAGGAGGACGGCCTGGGGCGCTTGCGTGAGAGCCTGTCTGCTATTACGGAGTTCGCACAGCGACACGATGTGCTGGTGGCGATTGAGCCAGCCGACCAGTATGAAACCGACCTGCTGCCGACGTGTGCCGCTTCGCTGGACTTTAGCAATCAGTTGGGCTACGCCAACCTGGGCGTATTGCTGGACAATGGCCACGCGCAAGTCGTCGGCGAGTCCAGTGTGGAGGCGGTGCAACAACTAGGCGACAAGCTCTTCCACGTGCACATCGACGACAACCATGGCCAACGCGATCAGCACCTGGTGCCCGGCGATGGCGTGTTCGACTTTGTCTCGTTCCTGGCTGTGCTCGACGAGGTAGGATATGCTGGGTTCCTGGCCGCAGAGTTGGGCTGGGACTATACCCTGGACCCGGATTCCGCCGCACGGCTTACAGTCGAGAGAATGAAGGCCATGCGGCAGTAGGCGTAACGCCTGCCTCAGCTCTATAAATCTGGCTGCCGGCTCATCCAGAACGTGGGACGGATGGGCCGGCCAGGAACCCGGCGCGCATCATAGCCCAGGCGCCCGCCCCAATCGCCGAAGCCTCTATGCCCAGCTCAGCGGCGACGATGGACACGCGCCGGGCGTGGACCTCGAAGGCGCGCAGTTTGACGGCCTCGCGTAGCGGTTCCAACAGCAGGTCGCCGGCCATCTGAGTCACATTGCCGCCGACGATCACCATTTCCGGATTGAGGGCGTTGACGACACTGGCGATGCCGACGCCCAAGTAGCGGCCTGTCTCAGCCCAGATACTGCGCGCAAAGTCGTCGCCCGATTGGGCGGCTTCGACCAGCACCGCCACACTCACGTCTTCCAGCCGGCCCCCTACCCGGTCTCGGATGTCAGACAGCGCGCCCTGCTTCAAGCCTTTGACCGCCCGCTCGAGGATGGCGGGGCTGGCGGCCAATCGTTCCAGGCAGCCATAGTTGCCGCAACGGCACTGCGGGCCATCCTCATCGACGGTCATATGTCCGATCTCGCCCGCGGCGCCATCCGCCCCCCGATATATCTGGCCACCGATCACGATGCCCGAACCAATGCCTGAGCCGACATTCACGCAGACCAGGTTGGGCACCCCCCGGCCAGCGCCAAAATTAGCTTCTGCTACCGTCAATGCCAGACTGACGTCCAGGATATGGATCGGCAGGTCCAGGGCCTCTGCCAGCAGATCGCGCAAGGGCACCTGCTCCCAGCCCAGGTTGACAGCCTTAATGACAACGCTGCCTTCGAGATTGACCAGAGCGGGGACAGAGATGCCCAGCCCGACCAGCTTGTCTTGCGGAACGCCGGCGCTGCGGATAATCGCCTGGATGGCCTGGCTGATGCGCCGCGCCGCTTGCGCGCCATCAATGGAACTCGTGCACGTCTCAACGCTCTTAGCTAGAGGCCGAGCTTGCGGATCGGTTATCATAGTGATCAGCCGGTCGGCGCGCACATCGACGCTGACGGCAGCAAAGGCGCCGGGGTTGAACTCGAACAGCATCGGCCGCCTTCCGCCCGCCGATGCTCCGATGCCGCTCGGGCGCACCAGGCCATCGTCGACTAGCTCTTGGACGATCGAAAAGGCGGTGGCCGGCGTCAGTTTGGCCAGACGCGCCAGCGACACGCGCGAGATCGGCCCCTGCGTTTGAATCAGGCGCAGAATCGCCGTCCGGTTTATCTGCCGCAGCAACTGCATGTCGCCGGTCACCAACTCGTCCGTCATGACTTAATTTCCAGGTATCCGTCCGCGCTCGTACACGCGCAAGATCTTATAAGCGTTAAAGTAAGTTGAAGTATAACACCTGTAACTATTTCCGTCAAGTGGGAAATAGTTTGCATTAGCCCCGGTTTTGTGATATAATTGGCGTCCTCTAGGCCTCAATTATTATAACGTCTACAATAAAGCACCGGTCACCGAATGTGAGGCTCGCAGCGGAGCGCAGACGATGAAGTACAGCTTTACGGTTCTCAGCAGTTCGTTGCTCAAGGGTATGCGGCTGGATGAGGAGCACTTGGCGGACGAGGCCATCCGCCGCGTCGGCCCGGGCAGCAACTTTCTGATCGACGAGCGCGTTCAGCATATTCTGGCCGGCCATCGGCCTGCGGTGCCGGAAGCAGGGGTTGCCGGCCTGAGCGAGTTTCTGAAAGCGCAGGCGGACGGCCATTTTAATGCCATTCCTACCAGCTCAGTCTACCAGCCCATTACAGTCATGAAGGAGGGAATTGCATGATGGAGGACAAGTTGGCGCTAGAGGGAGGTACCCCGGTTCGGCAGCGACCGTTCCCGGCCTGGCCGATTTGGGATGAGCGTGAAGAGCAACAGATCTTAGAGGTGCTGCATTCGGGACGGTGGGGCATGCTGAATGGCACCAAGGTGCATGCCTTTGAACGGGCATTTGCCGACTATCAGCAGGCCAGGCACGGCATCTGCGTCGTCAACGGCACGGCCGCTCTGGAGGTTGCCATGCGCGCCATCGACCTGGCCCCGGGCGACGAGGTAATCACGACGCCCTATACCTTCGTGGCCACGGTCAACGCCGCCCTAGCGGTGAGCGCCATCCCGATCCTGATTGACGTCACGCCGGACACATTCTGTATCGATGTCGAGCAAATCGAAGCCGCGATCGGTCCCAGAACAAAAGCCATCCTGCCGGTGCATATCGGCGGCCATCCGGCCGACATGGACGCCATCCTCGACATCGCCCAAAGGCACGGGCTACGGGTGGTGGAGGACGCGTGCCAGGCGTGGGGCGCCGAATGGCGCGGGCGGCGGGTGGGCGCCCTCGGCGACCTGGGAACCTTCAGCTTCCAGGCCAGCAAAAACATCACGGCCGGCGAAGGCGGAATCATCCTCACCAACGACGATGAACTGGAGGACATGGTTTGGTCCCTGCACAACGTCGGCCGGCGCAAGGGCGGCCTGTGGTACGAGCACGTGCGCATGGGTTGGAACTATCGCCTGACCGAGTGGCAAGGTGCGCTGTTGCTCGCCCAACTCGAACGAGCCGATCCATTGGCCACATGCCGCCATCAGAATGCTACGTATTTGTCCCAAGCCTTGCAAGAGGTCCCAGGGATTGATCCGATCAAAGTCGATCCGCGTGTGACCCGGCATGCGTGGCATATCTTTATCTTCCGCTACAACAGCGAAGCCTTCGGCGGTATGCCACGTGAAAAGTTTCTGCAAGCGCTGCGGGCCGAGGGTATTCCCTGCGTGCCCGGCTACGTTCCACTGAACGAATCACCGGCGTTGCTGGATGGGCTAGAAAGACTGCGGGCGTATGTGGACGACGTTCCCCCTCCACGCGCCTGTCCCGTGGCAGAACGGTTGTGCACCCAAGAGGCTGTCTGGTTCACTCAGAATATGCTACTCGGGGATGAAGCGGATATGGACGATATCCTCAAAGCGATCACCAAGATCCAATATTGGGCCAGGTAGGCAGACAAGGAGCAACCGGATGCTAAGATTCTGCATAGTAGGCGCCGGGTTTATCAGCGGGGTCCACGCCCGGGCTTTGGCGGAGATACCGCAGGCAAAGATCACTGTCGTGTGTGATGACGCCGAGAAGATGGCAGTGACTATGGCGGAAAACGTGGGCGCGGTTGCGGAGACCGATTACCATCGGGCGGTTGAGCGAGATGACGTGGACGTCGTGTGCGTGTGCACGCCCAGCGGCACGCACGCCGAAATCGCTGTGGTCGCGGCCGAAGCTGGCAAGCACTTGGTTGTAGAAAAGCCATTGGACGTAACGCTGGAACGGGCGGATCGGATCATCCGAGCCGCTCGGACGGCGGGAGTGAAGCTCACCTGCATCTTCCCTTACCGCTTTATGCGCGGGCCGGCGCTGGCTAAGCGAGCCATCGACCAGGGGCGATTGGGCCAGTTGGTGCTGGCGGATGCTTACGTCAAGTGGTATCGGCCGCAGGAGTATTACGATAGCAGCAACTGGAAAGGGACCTGGGCGCTGGACGGCGGCGGTGCCCTCATGAACCAGGGCATCCACAACATCGATCTACTCACTTACCTGGCGGGACCGGTCACCGGCGTGGTGGCTCGTACCGCTACCCTGGTCCACCGGATGGAAACGGAAGACACCGCAGTTGCCCTGTTGGCGTATGACAACGGCGCACTGGGCGCTATTGAAGGCAGCACCGCGAGCTGGCCGGGCACCAGCGGGCGGGTGGAGCTACATGGTGACCGGGGCAGCATCGCCTTGGAGGATGGGCGAATCGTGACCTGGAAAGTGGCAGATGCCTCGGCGGAAGAAGAGGCAGAGGTGCTGGGAGAGACCAACCTGGGCAGCGGCGCCTTGTCCGTATCCGGCTTCAGTCACGAGATGCACCGCCGGCAACTGGCAGACATGGTGGAGGCTATCCTCCACGATCGAGCACCGGCCATCGATGGCTCGGAAGGGAGGCGTTCTGTCGCCGTTATCTTGGCCATCTACGAGTCAAGCCGCCAGGGTGGCTGGGTTACGCTAAGCTGAGGTGTGCCGGAGGCCGAGCAAAAGGGCCTTTATCGCCCTTCGCAGTTAACATCGCCACTTCTCCCGTTGATTACAAAGCCAGGAGGTCTTACGTGTGCGGTAAACCCGTGTCTTTTGAAATACTCAGCCCTGAAGAGATCGAACAAATCCATAGCCACAGCCTGGTAGTCTTAGAAAAGACAGGCGTCGAGGTGCGCGAGGAGAACGCGCTCAGAATCCTGGCCGATGCCGGGTGCCAGGTCGACTTTCAGAAGCGCCGGGTGCGATTCCCGGCCGGAGTGGTTGAGCGCTTGATCCAGCACGCCCCCAGCCGGTTCACCTGGCATGCGCGCGACCCGAAACACAGCATCGTTATCGGGGATGGGAGTGTGCACTTCGGCACGACGTTCGGCAGCAGCACGATTCTCGATCTGGACGGGATGCGCCGTCCGGCGACCTACCAGGACGCCGAGCAGGCGGCACGTCTGATCGACGCGTTGCCAAACGTCGAGGAGGGTTCGGCGGTTTTCATGCCGGATGATCGACCGAAGCAGGTCCAGTGGCTGTGGGCCTATCTGGCGACTATCAAGAACAGCACTAAGCCAATCCGGGGGCGCGTGTATGGCATTGAGCAGGCCAGGACGGCAATCCGCATGGCCGAGGTCTTGGCGGGTGGCAGCCAGGAACTCCGGCAGAAGCCGATCATCCTGGCCAACACCAACACCGTAAGCCCACTTATGCAACACCGCGAGCAGGTTGAGGCCATCATCGAGTATGCACGTCACGGCCTGCCAGTCATTATTTCTCCCGAGGTGACCGCGGGCGCGACCGGACCGGTGACCCTAGCCGGCTCGTTAGTCCAACACAACGCGGAAGTCCTGTGCGGCGCGGCCCTGGTACAAGCTGTCAATCCCGGCAACCCGGTCGTGTACGGCACCGTTTCCAGCATCATGGACATGAAAACGGGCGCCTTTGCTCACGGGGCCGTCGAACACGGCATGTGGAACGTGGCGGCGGCCCAGATGGCGCGTTTCTACAAGCTCCCTAGCCGTGGCAATGCCAGCTTCTCCGACTCTAAAGCCCTGGACATGCAAGCCGGCTTCGAAAGCGCCATGACCCTCCTCCTGGCAGCCTTGGGCGGCATCCATTACATCTTTGGCGCCGTATCCGGGGTGTTGGAAGCTGGGCTGGTGATCAGTCCGCAAAAGTTGGCGATAGACGACGAGGTGGCAGGCGGTGTCAGGCGCACACTGCAGGGTATAACGGTCAGCGAAGCCACGCTGGCCGTCGACCTGATCCAGCAAGTAGGGCCGGGAGGCGGCTACCTGGGCCAACGGCACACGATGGAGCATCTGCTCAACGAGCAGTACATTCCCGTCCTGGCCGACCGGCGCAGTCACGCGGCCTGGCAGCAGGCGGGGTCAAAAGACATCGCTGCGCGCGCCCGGGAGCGGGTCCAGGACTTGCTCGACCGGCATCCACCCGCACCACTGGATGGCCACATGGCGGCGGAGTTAGATCGGATCGTCGAGGCAGCTCAGGCACAGGCTCTCGGTTAAATCGCTCAGAAGAGAGGAGCAAGCAATGGAGCGCACGAATCTATTGAGTGAGTTGGCAAAAGCGGTGACCGAGGGGCGGGCCGAGGCCGTGCAAGAGCTGGCCAGGCAAGGACTGGACGCCGGCCTGGCACCGCTCGAAATGATTACCCGGGGCATGACACCCGCTGTGCAGGGCATTGGGGATCGCTTTGGCCGGGGTGAGGCCTGGCTGCCCGAACTGGTGATGGCCGGCAATGCGGTGATGGCCGGGCTGAAAGTCCTCCAACCGGCCATGTCGGCCGAGGACGGCGACCAGCAGAAGCTGGGAACCCTGCTCATTGGCACCGTCGCCGGAGACGTACATACCATCGGTAAAGACATCATCAGTTCACTCTGCATGGCGAACGGCTTCTCAGTGCTTGACCTGGGCGTCGATGTCCCCTCGGAGACCATCGTCCGGAAAGTGATTGGACTCAAGCCCGACCTGCTGGGCCTGTCCTCACTTATGACGACGACCATGTTAAAGCAGAAAGAAGTGGTGGATATGCTCAACGAAGCCGGAGTGCGAGATCACGTCAAAGTCATGGTAGGCGGAGCACCGGTGACGGCGGCCTGGGCGGAGGAAATTGGAGCGGATGGGTACGCCGCGGACGCCATTGGCGCCGTTCAGCTTTGCCGTCAGCTCGTGGGCGCCCCAGAACCGAGTTAGGAGGAAGTCACACACTATGCGATCACCAGACATGTTCAATCGAGAGGCGCTGTGCAGCGCTCTGCGCAGTCGCGGGCTTGACGCAGTGGTGGTAGCGTCTCCAGGCAGCATCGCATATACCACCGGTGTCGATCTGTATACACAGATCCTCATCCCCGAAAGGCTGGTACTGAACTTGATCACGGCTCATGGGGACGCAACGGTCATTGCCTTTACGCGTGAATGCAGCATGTTTGAGACTGAATCCTGGGTCACGGATGTACGCGGCTTTGCCGAATTTGCCTCATCGCCCGTGTCCGTTTTGGCGGCTGTCCTTGACGAGAAGGGGTTGAGGAAGGGACGGGTCGGGATTGAAAAACAGTATGTTCCGGTCGGCGCCTTCGAGGAACTGCAGCGGGCCGCGCCGGCGGTCACCTTCGTCGACTGCGATAGCATGCTGGCCGAGGTGCGTGCGATCAAGACCAGCCGGGAGATCGAACATCTTCGAGCGGCCGCGCGCGCCATGGACCGGGCGATCACGCTGGCGGCTGGCCTCACGCGACCGGGCGATAGCGAAGCCACATTTGCGGCCAACATCGTCTCACACCTGGTAAGCCTGTCCGCCGCAAGTGTGGGGATAATCGATCCCCTCGTCGCCTCCGGTCCAAATCTGGCGATAGCCCACAACACGTATGGCGATAGGGCCATGGAGCGAGGAGACCTGGTGAGATTTGGCTGCAAGGCCCGGTTTGACGGCTACTGGTGTCTCCTATTGCGAACAGGGGTGGTGGGTAGCGCCTCGCCCGCCCAGATCACAGGCTACTCACACTATATAGAGGCTTTTTCAGATAGCGTCGAATACCTCCGCCCCGGCGTGCGCGCCTGCGACGCCTTCCATCACTGTAAGGCTGCGGTCGAACGGCGTGGTTTGACGCTGGTATCTGAGAAGGTCGG
Source organism: uncultured Anaerolineales bacterium (assembly GCA_964439175.1). GTDB lineage: Bacteria > Chloroflexota > Anaerolineae > 4572-78 > NAK82 > CAYTNQ01. The sequence goes on from CAYTNQ010000014.1 coordinate 20,625, forward strand.
GCACAGCACCGGGAGCGTGTTCCGAGATGCCCCCGTCTTGCAAGCCCTGGACCAAAGGCCACTGCAAGCCGACATGGTCTTGGCACACGACTTTCTGGCCCGGGATGAACTTGGAAATCCTTACTTCGTTGAAGACCGCGTATTGATCACGGAGACAGGCGCTGAGATCATATCCGATGTGAGTGATACCAGCAGACTTGGAATCTTAACTTAACATATTGCCGAGCATCGAGCCGGAATTGGTGGGAAAGAGCAGAGGAGAGACATGGAGAATGAGTTCCTGTTTGCGAAGATGACGGGCGAAGAGGTTAAAGAGGCAGCCAGGCATGGTAAGGTCATCTTGGTACCGGTGGGCGCGATCGAAAACCACGGTGCCCATCTGCCGGTGGACACCGATAACATGCCTCTCGTGCGCATGTGTCAAGAGGCGGCACAGGTGCGTCCCGATCTGATCGTGTGCGCGCCCGCGATCCACTACGGCTATAATGAGCACAATATGGACTTTCCCGGCACCATCGACGTCTACCCGACGCATTTCATCGATTACTGCATCGACGTCGGAAAGAGCTTTGCCCGCAATGGGTTCGAGACAATCGTATTTGTGAACGGGCATGGCAGCAACGGTATCTTGCTGGAAGTAGCAGCCCGCCAGGTGACGCTCAAAGCGGCTGTCAAGTGCGCCTCGGTCAGCTACTGGTCCCTGGTGACCGAGGCGGTGCAGGCCTTGCGCGAATCGCCGGAGCCTGGGGGAATGAGCCATGCAGGCGAGTTCGAGACCTCCCTGTATCTCTACCTCGACGAAGCCCGCGTCGTGAAGGAAAAGATGCGCGCCAATGTTGTCGGACGAGTGGCCAAAGACATCTGGTATGACCTGTTTGGGGGCGGCCCAGTTCGCCTGGTTAGTCGCTGGAGCCAGGTTTCTCCGACCACGATGGTAAGTGGCGATCCGACGCTGGCAAGTGCGGAGAAAGGCAAAGTCTTTTTTGAAGCAGCCGTCCGGCGCTTAATCGAGATTGCGGAAGAGTTGTCCGAGCTGAAACTCTCGGCTCCGGTGGATCACCAGCACAAGCCGTAGCGAGTGGGATGGAGTATGCGAGCCAGGCTTGTCACGCGCTTCGACGTTTGCACGGGCTGTCGCGTGTGCGAATTAGTTTGCTCCTTTGTAAAAGAAGGGGCCTTTAATCCACGTTACGCGCGCCTGCGCATAGAAGCCACGGCCGATGGCCTTTACCAGCAACCAGTCGTTTGTATTCAATGCGACAATCCGGCCTGCATGCGCGTCTGTCCGACTGAGGCAATTTACCGTGACCCACTCACCCAGGCTGTGATCCTCAATCAGGACAAGTGTCACAATTGCGGCCTGTGCGTACAGTATTGCCCGATCGCGATGGTGCAGGTTTATCCCGGCGCCAGCAAGCCGAGCAAATGCGATCACTGTGGGGGCGAGCCGGCGTGTGTAGCCTTTTGCCCGACGGGGGCGCTCGTATTTGTAGACATACCCGAGGCCACACCGTAACTACTCCACTGAGGGCGAACGAGAGTCAAGATGGAAACGAGCATGAGAGGCGGTTATCAAGGCCATATCTTGAAAATTGATCTGTCTTCGGGAACTACTGAGACGATCACGGTGGAAGAGAGACTGGCCACAAATTATATCGGCGGCAAAGGATTTGGCGCCCGTTTCTTGTACGATATGGCCGGCCCCGAGATTGACCCGTTGGCGCCGGAGAACGTGTTGATGTTCATGCCCGGCCCGATGACCGGAACGCTGGCGCCGTCCATGCGCCAGGTGATCATTTTCAAGTCGCCACTGACCGGCATCTATGCCGATTCTTTCCACGGCGGGGTGTTGGGGCCGGAAATCAAGTATTGCGGCTATGATGGCGTGATCATCACCGGCAAGGCGAACGCACCGGCGTACATCTACCTGGATGGCGACAAAGCAGAAATCCGCGACGCGCGTTTTCTATGGGGCGCGGATACCTATCAGACGTATGAGAGGCTATACGAGGCGCTAGAAGACCGCACCATCAAGATCGCGTGCATCGGGCCGGCGGGCGAGAACCTGGTTCGGTTTGCCCTAATCGACTGCACGCCTCACCGCCAGGCCGGGCGCTGTGGCGGGGGCGCGGTGATGGGCTCTAAGAATCTCAAGGCGTTGGTGGTGCGGGGCGGCACGCACCCGGTGCGAGTTGCCCAGCCACGCAGGTTTCTGACGTTAGTCAAGGGGATGCATGAACGGATCAAGAGGGACCCATCCTTTCACGAACTGGGCACCTTGCGGGATGTCATGGGACATTCAACGATGGCTGTCATACCCACCTTCAACGCGCAGCGGGCGGCGTTTGATGCCTCGCACAAGATCACCGGCCCCAAACATAGGGATCGCATCTGGCTGCGACACACTGCCTGCATGGGTTGCGTTACCGCCTGCAGCAAGGCCGGGGCGCTGCGGCGCGGACCATACCAGGGGACGGTGGTCGAAAACGTGGAGTATGAGAGCCTAGCCCTGATGGGCACCAACCTGGGCCTCGATCACCTGGAAGGGCTGGCGTATGCCTGCCATCTGTGTGACCTGTACGGGCTGGATACGATGTCGGCCGGCGGCGTGATCGGGTTTGCCATGGAAGCTGCGCAACGCGGTGATCTGACCGGCGGTCAGCTTGACGGGCTGGATCTGCGCTTCGGAGCTTATAAGAGCGTGCATCGGCTGCTGGGCATGATTGCTCGCAGAGAGGGGCTGGGCGATTTGCTGGCGGAGGGGGTCAAGCGAGCTGCCAAGCGGCTCGGTCGGGAGACGTACAAGTACGCATTGCACATCAAGGGCCTGGAGATGGCCGGTTATGATCCTCGTGGGCTGCCGGGACAGGGTCTGGGCTACATGACCGGAGACAAGGGCGGCGAGCATGTCCAGGGCTACATGCCTGATTTCGAGTATCGAGGTTATCCGTGGAGAGGCACAACGCTTGAACGCTTTGGCCTCGAGGGCAAAGCCGAAGTCGTCATTTGGCTCCAGAATTATCAAGTCGGAACCAATACACTGGTCAAGTGCGACTTTGTCAAGCGCTATGACGAGGACGGTGGCAGTCCGACGCCGGCTGACTTTGCTGATCTGCTGAGCGCGACTACCGGTGTTTCTTACACACCTCAGGATATCGAGCTGGTCGGCGAGCGGGTTTGGAACCTGATTCGCCTGTACAATTTGCGCGAAGGCATGGGTCGTGCCGACGATGTGCTGCCCTACCGCATTCGGGAAGAGGAGCTGCCGGACCCACCCGTCCGGGGGCGCAAACTAAGCCAGAACGATCAGGATCGAATGCTGGATGACTATTATCAACTGCGCGGCTGGGACGCGAATGGGGTGCCGACGGTGACCAAGCTGGCCGAACTGGGGCTTAGCGAAGAGGACCGGCCCCAGCCGCACTAGAAGGAGCACACACGTGACGGACCAATCTATCATCGATCTCCGCAGCGACACGGTCACTTTGCCAACCGAAGCCATGCGGGACGCTATGCACGACGCCGAAGTCGGCGACGCTATGCGCGGTGACGACCCAACCCTGAATCGTTTGGAAATCCTGGCCGCTGAAAAGATCCGCAAGGCAGCAGCTATTTTTGTCCCGAGCGGTACCATGGGCAATCTCGTTTGCCTCTTATCACACACCAGGCCAGGCGATGAGGTCATCTTCGAGGCGGATGCCCACGCTTACTATTATGAAGCCGGCGGCTTCGCAGCCGTGGCCGGGTTGGCGGCGCGTCCCGTTCACGGACGCTATGGGCTGATGGCGCCCGAAGACATTGAGGCAGCCATCCGCCCGGCGAGTCCCTACTTCCCGCCGCCGCGCCTGTTGTGCCTTGAAAACACGCACAACCGCGGCTTCGGCAACGCTATTCGCCCCGAAGAGATGGAGGCGATGGCGGCTGTGGCACGCCGGCACGGGCTATCCGTGCACCTGGACGGCGCGCGCATCTTCAACGCCGCTGTGGCTCTGGGCGTGGATGTCGGCGAACTTACGCGGCACGCCGACTCGGTCCAGTTTTGCCTCTCCAAGGGACTGAGTGCGCCCGTCGGCTCCATCGTCGCCGGCAGCGCTGAGTTTATCGAGCGGGCTCGGAAGATGCGCAAACTGGTCGGGGGTGATCTGCGGCAAAGCGGTGTCCTGGCCGCCGCCGGCATCCTGGCGCTGAATGACATGATTGACCGCTTGGCCGAAGATCACCACCACGCCGCCTTGCTCGCAGAAGGCCTCAAGAGCGTGCCACATCTCACGGTGCAGTTGCCACCTGTTCCGACTAACATGGTATTCAGTGATACTAGCGAGTTAGGGCTCAGCGCTGCGGAATTCCTGGAGCGGATGCGCCTCCGGGGCATCCTATGTACGTCGCAAGGACCTTACCGGGTGCGGATGGTCACCCATCGCCACATCTCAATCGCTCAAGTGGACCAGGCCGTGGCGGCCGCGAGACAAGTGGCCGCCGATAGTTGAGCCTCAGTCAGATCATCTCGCGTAATTGTGTTACAGTCCGAACAATTATGGCCGATATGGGCCGAGAACATTGACAATCGCGCGAATTTATGCTATATTTAGTTTGCGATACGAACAAATAGGGTTCAATGCTGTCCTCAGAAAATGATCGATCAACCGACCTCTATTAAAGAAATCAACCAGCTTCGCATCCTGAATCTCTTGCGCCTGCAGCCCGGCATCTCTCGCTCCGAGATTTCGCATCAGACCGGCTTAAGCAAGGCCACTGTATCGACGATTGTCGCGGAACTCATTGATGAGGGACTGGTCTGCGAAGATGGAGTTGGCGTGCAGACGTCGACTGCCGGCCGACGGCCGATTAAGCTTAAGCTGAACGGACAAGTGCGGTTGGCCATCGGCATCGAGCTGACCGGCAGCGAATGCATCGCTGCCTTGACGGATCTGTACAGCGAGCCGTTGCGTGTTTTGCGCTATCCTATGCTCGACTCATCCGTTGATGCCGTCATCAACATCATCGTACAGGCCGTAGACGAGCTGTTAGAGGGGTATGAGATCGGGCGGTTACTTGGTGTAGAAGTCGGTGTACCTGGCCCGGTCGACGCGGCGCAACAGCGCGTAATCCAGGCCGAAAATATCGGCTGGTTCGATGTGCCCCTGGCTCCTATGCTCGCACAACGCATAGGCAAGCCGGTAACGGTCGTGAAACGGCAAAATGCGGGTGCAGTAGGTGAGTATTGGCATGGAGCCGGAAAGGGACACGAAAACCTGTTGTACGTGTCGGTCAATGTCGGCATCGGTTCGGGCATCATCCTTCGTGGCGAGCTGTACGATGGCGCCAATGGCAGCGCGGGCGAGATTGGGCACATCACGGTTATCCCGGATGGTCACCGCTGCAAGTGTGGCAATTCTGGCTGCCTGGAGACGGTGTCAAGCACTGCGGCCATCGCCGTCCGGGCCAGAGAAAAAGCCAGGGAGTGTAACGAGTCGCTCCTGCTGGAATGGTCGAAAGGCGCCCTGCAGTCGATCAACAGCGACACGGTGATTAAAGCCGCCGGCCAGGGCGACTCCCTCGCCATCGAGGTTGTCCAGGAAGCGGCGTGTTACCTGGGTATCGCCATTGCCAACATCATCAGCTTGTTTAATCCTTCATTAGTGATTATCGGCGGCGAGATGCTGAAGCTGGGCGACCTCTTTTTGGACCCGGTGCGCGGGGAGGTTCAACGTCGCTCTTTTTCGATCCCGCTCGCTGCCGTCGAGGTAGTTCCCAGTTCGCTCAGGTACCGAGCGGCGGCCATCGGCGCCGCTACCCTGGTCATTGATCGCTTTTTCGCAGCAGCGCATCCCTTCCTGGCAAGCTAGTTGTATCGGCCGAGATGCACCGGCTCGGACAAAGACGGTCGGAAACACATATTCGTAGCCTACCTAGCAGGCCAGATAGGGGAAGGAGTCGTATCTCTGTGTCCGCTTACTTAAAGCACTTTGACGAGATTCCCACTTACAGCGACGCAAACTCCCAGAACCAAACCTGCCGGGACGTCCTCCCGCGCGGCATCGTGCCGGATATCCTGGTCGGTTACAACATCCTGGATGGGCCGGGGCGAACTGGCCTGGGCAACCACTCCGACTGGCACCAGGTGTTTGTCGTAGTCAAGGGGGCAGGCACCCTGCTGCGAGGTGAGGAACGGGTGTGGATTGAAGCGCCGTGCGTCTTGCACATCCCGCCCAACACCGACCACGACGTGTTGGTGGAGCCGGGGCAGCACATCGAGTACGTGTACGTGAATAAGTACCTGGTTCGCGATCAGTAAGCCAGCAAACGGCGAAGAATAAATATTTTATGTCAAGACAAATGGCGAGCAGGGAACGGCTTTTGAGGGCTATCCGGCACGAGGAAGCCGACCGGGTGCCGGTCAGTCCACGTATCCACATCTGGTTAAAGGACCACTATGGCTGCACCTGCTGGCAGCACCAGGTGCGCATCGCGCAAGAATTTGATTACGATCCGTTCATCTATGTTTCCAGCCCGTATCCGAACTACATCGGCGAGCTACGGGCGGACTACGAAGATCTGAACGACGTTCAAGTTAAACTCGATATTGAGCGGTTTGAGTTTTACACCCGAGTGCGCCGGACGATCGACACGCCGGTCGGCCGGCTGAGCGACCGCATCGTACAGCACAAACCCTACGCCGGCTATGGCAGTGATCCTAATCCCCACTGGGAGGAGAGGTTGGTCAAGGAGCCGAAGGACCTGGAAGCGCTGGCCTTCCTGCTGCCGAAGCCCGAGCCGGGCGACTACGCTGATATCGTGGCGATACAAGAGGCCGTCGGTGAGCGGGGCTTAGTCAATTTCGTTGTCAATTCGGCGTTGGACCATCAGGCGGGCTGGGCCTTCGAGCTGGTAGACATGATGATCGCCTGCTTTGACAATCCGCAATTCGTTCACGACCTGTTGCGGCTCTTTCAAGACCATAGCCTAGCCGAAACGCAGACCGCGCTGGCGGCTGGTGCTAAGGTGATCTTTGTCCCCTGGTATTTCGCGTCTCTTAGCGCAGGTTGGTCGCCTGACTTCTTTGCAACATTTTTCCTGCCGCTGATTCAAGAGCACGTGGCACTGGTCCACGAGATGGGTGGGCTGTATCACTACTACGACGATGGCGCCGTCAGCCGCATCTTATCCTGGCTGGCAGACACCGGCGTGGACGTTTTGTCCACCCTGCCGCCATCTCCGACGGGGGATGTCGAGCTGGCTCAGGCCAAGGCTGCGGTCGGCGATCGGTTGTGCTTTAACGGCAACGTCGATCTGCTCCATGTCATTAAGGACGGAACGCCGGAATTGATTCACAATACAGTACGTCGGGCCATCCTGGATGCGGCCCCGCAGGGGGGATTTATTCTGGGCACGAGTGATTCGATTCGCGATGCTTCTCGCACCAACGTCCAGGCATTTTTTGAAGCTGCCCGCAAATACGGTGACTACACACACCTTGGAAAGGAGTCTTGACATGCAGCAACCTCACGCCATCAGGTTTGGGGCACTCTTCGAAGGGCAGTACGCACGATGGTCGAGCCAGCCGGGCATCGTGTATCAGCCGGCACAAGACCTGGCACGTCTAAAGAAGGCGGGGGTCGGCATGGTACTGATGCAACTGTACGAAGCGTACAGCGGCACGCTGCTGTATGACAGCCACAAATTCCCGCAGTTCAGGGAGAGCGCAGAGCGTGACTATCTGCGCGAGACACTAGAGGCGGCGGAAAAGCTGGATATGAAGGTGTGGCTGTGGGCGGCGGAGAAGGGTTCCCCGCTGGTAGGCCCGGTCTATGAAGAATTCGCGGACTGTATCGAGTTAGACCAACACGACAACTCATTGGCCACCTGGGATCACAATTTTGTGTGCCAGTGTATCAATTCTCGCTGGCGGCAGTTCGTGCTGGACGTCTATGAAGAAGTGCTGACCAATTACTCGGGTATCGAGTGCATTGTGGTCTCAGATGAAGTCGGCTACAACGACGCGCGAAGCTGGGGAGGCTACTGCCCGCGCTGCATCGAACGCTTTAAGGCGAAGTATGGTGAGGAACAGCCGCGCCGGCCGAACTGGCAGGATAAAGATGGTTTGTGGTGGTCGTTCATCAAGGAACGTGGCTTGTGGTGGAAGGATTATGTTTCGGAATTGGCAGCCAAGACCAAGCATATCGCACCCGATGTCTCGACGGCGATCATCATTAACTGGTTTGTGTTAACGACGGTCCTCAAGGGCATTGATCCCTGGGATATCACCACTGTTCCCGATCTGGATATCATTATGTCTGACCTTTTCTTCCGAGTGTTTGAGCAAGATCACCCCCTCTATCAGACCTGGGTGGGCTCGGTGATGCAGGCACTGGCTGCGCAATCGGGCAAAAGAGTCTTTTTGACCAGTTCCGCCTATCGCACCGTACCGCCGCCGGATATCGTGGTCGGTACGCTGGATGCGGCCGTTCAGGCCAAGGGCGTCTTTTATTACAACCTGCGCCATATATGTGACCGCCAGCCGAACCTGGAAGCGATCGAAACGGTCTCAGCCACCTCACAGGCGATCTTTGAGAGACTGCCCGATGCCGTGCCGGATGAAGGCGCGGTCATCATCTTGCCCAAGTATCTATGGCAAGAACATTATTATCAGGATAGCCTTCATCTGCTGCATGAATTGACTGGGATGTACCAGTGTATGACTTTGGCTGGCGTCCCGGTCAAAATACTGTTTGAGACTCAACTTGCTGAGCTAGGTAAGTATTACATGGTCGTCATCCCAGAGCTTTTCTCACCGGCAGATGACCTGGTCCAACGGCTGGAGGCCTACGTCCGGTCGGGCGGGCTGTTGCTCATGTCCCTGCAGGGAGTCGATGGCCCGCAGTCCGAGGGTGAACGCGCGCTGTGGGATCTTTTCTCGGTAGGGTATGCAGGTCGCACGCCTGCCATCCGGTCACTGCGCTCGAATGATTCCATCCTGCCGGATGGGGACCCATCCGAGCCAGTGCTGTCGCTGCCGGTTTATGACTGGCCCGTCGTTCAGCATCAGCTCTTCGGCGGCTTTCCGACCGTCGTACATAACCGAGCGCACCTGGAGGCTGCGGCTGACAGCCGCCTGTTGCTGTTGGGTCGCGACGAGACCGGGCGCGAGTACCCACTTATGATCGAAACACAGACGGGCGAGGGAACAGCCATTTTGTCGGCCGAATCATTTGGCGCCACCTTTAATAGCTATATGCAAAAGTGTGCAGGCCATCCTTCGGTTTGGTTAGGACGAGCGATGGCGATGCGCAACTTTTTCCAGAAAGCGATCTTGCCCAAAGTCGCAACGCGTATGCTGGCGACGGCGGAAACCAGGGGCAATGTGGCCACCTTCTGGTGGCAGGGACAAGGCGGATACGGTGCCTGGTTGATCAATCACGAGTATAGCCAGCCGCAACAGGTTGTGCTTCGATTGCCGAAAGAAAACGGAAACTGTTCGGCGGAAGTCCTGTTTGCCCCGAAAGTCACAGAACGCGACTGTGGAGATGCTTTTGAAGTTGAGGTAGCGGTTGCACCGAGTTCGATGGCGGTCGTAGTGGTCAAGCGCTGAAGTCAGGGGAGGTCGATCCACTGCGCCTATGCGCGGGATTTCGAACGATTGTAAGTGGGGCTTGCAATCTTTGGTTGACAGATTTCAGCCGATATACTAGAACTTGTTCGCTCTTCGAACTAATGCGGTTTGAATTCACTGTCCCCACCCCATCCGGTGCCAAAATGCCGGAGACCTCTCTTGTTCCGACTAAGTAGGATTTCATGGGAAGACTAACCGAGCCAATCCGTTACTTGAGTGACGTCGAAATGGAGTCAGTCCACGCCGCAGCTTTGCAGGTGCTAGACGAAGTGGGCATGCGGGTGGACAGTGACGAAGCGCTGAATTACCTGGAGGACTATGGCTGCCAGGTAGACTATGGCAGCCGAACCGTTCGTTTCCCGACTGACCGAGTACAAGGCGCAGTTGACCATATGCGGGGGGCGTATGCAGACCACGGCCGGATTCCGCAACGCATGTCGGTTCGCTACTCACAAATATATTTCTCCACTCAACCGCACCACGTTCATTCCGACTTCACCACCAATACCGGTGGCTTTTGCGTCTTTATCTACGACCTGGAAGGCCAGCGGCGCCCGGCCACGATTGAGGATGTGCGAGCCAGTATCCGGCTAGCTAATGCACTGGAGAATATTGACTTTATGGGACTACCGGTCTCGGCACAGGAAGTGCCCGCGCCGATGAGACCGGTGGTGATGGCCGCGGAGTTGGTGAAAAACACTAAGAAACTCGGCGGCGTTGAGACGTTTGACCGGCTGGATGTGGTGTTTATCACGCGCATCGCCGAGATCGCAGCCGGCGGCCCGGAGGCGCTGCGGCGCAGGCCGATCCTGGTGGGCTATGCAGAAGCCCGAAGCCCGCTGTGTATCGACCGCAACATGGCAGACGTCTTGATCGAGTATGTGAAAAAAGGGTTACCCCAATCACTAGATACGATGCCGAACGGCGGCATGACCGCGCCGATCACGTCTGCTGGTGTCTTAACTCTGGGTGTTGCCGAAACGCTGGCGGGACTGGTGCTGGGTTATGCCGTCGACCGGAATGCAGTGATGAGCATCGATATCTGTGTTAGCAAGGCGGACATGCGATCCGGGCTGTATACATATGCCAGTGCGGAGCGCATGCCACTTCTGGCAGCCGCCGTGCAGATGATCAACGAGTATTATGGCTGCCCGAGCGGCACCCACGGAGGAAAGACAGACGCCTGCTACCCAGGCACCCAGGCCGGCATGGAAAAGGTGATGTCTATGCTGTTCCCACTGCTGGCGGGTAGCGTGGGCATCGGCACCATGGGCCATCTGGAAAACGCGGTTACCTTCTCGCCCCAGCAGTTGGTCATCGACAACGAGATCGCCGGGGCAGTCCGGCATATGTTGCAGGGATTTGAAGTCACGCCGGAGACGTTGGCTGTCGACATCATCAAGCAGGTTGGCCCCAACGGCACCTTTCTCGACCGCGAACACACATTACGCCACTTGCGCAGCGAGCTTTTCCCCTCCAAGATGTTCGACCGCTTAAACTGGGCCGCTGCCCTGGATCAGCCTGTGCGCGGAATCGAGGAGAGGGCCAAACGTATCGCCGCTGATTTAATGCGCAAGGACGCGACTCCTTGTCTCAGCGCCGATCAAGAACGAGCTATAGACGAGGTGGTCGTCGAAGCGTGGGCGAAGCGGCGGGAATTAGGCCAAGTCTAGTCAACAAACGGGCCGCGAAAGGAGGTGAGTTCGGGCAAGAGCTTTAACACAACCTTAGCCGGCTAGCCAAAAAAGTGTGTAGGTCTGAGCTCAATTCGAGTAACCCGAAGGAGGAACAATTATGTCGAAAAAATTAGGTGCTGTCCTGGTCGTGCTTAGCGTCCTGTTCGCGCTGGCGGCTGGATGCGTTGCTCCACCCACCCCGCAAGTTGCTCAGCAACCCACGGCGGAGACTGTCGCGGTCGAAGAACCTACGACCGAAAAAACTGAGGCGTCCCAGGTAGGTGGACAACTAAACTATCTTGGATGGGAAGGCTACGATGATTCAGCAGCGTTCCAGCCTTTCTATGATGAGACTGGCGTGGTGCTCAATGTCACCTACGCCGCCAACAATGATGAGATCGTTGCAAAATTCAAGGCAGGCGGGGCTGGTATTTATGACATTGGGGACATTAACATCCGTTATCTTGGACCAATGGTTGCACAGGACATGTTGTTGCCGTTGGATGAGTCAAAGCTGCCGAACATGAAGGACCTCTTCCCCGCCTTTGAGGAAATCCAGTTCGGCCGTGTCAACGGTGAACTCTATGCCGTTCCCGCCTTCTTTGGATCCACCACCCTGTGTTATCGAGCTGATCTGGTTCCCCCGCCGAAGACTTGGGACTATTGGCGGCAAGAACCGTACAAAGACAAGTATGCCGTCAACGCTAACCCCCTGGGCAGCATCTACATGTGGGCCTTGGGCCTGGGAAAGAGTCTGGATGCATCCACCTGGACTCAAGATGACTTGGCAGAGATCAAGGCTTATGGCATGGAAAAGTGGCAGGGTGCAACCACAGTCGCTGCTAGCATTGGCGAGCAGAAGGATTTGCTAAGCCGTGGGGTTGTGGTCGTTACCGACGATTGCTATGATCTGGTTGAGACTGAATTGCAGGCGGAGGGCATTGACGTTCGGTCTGTTGCCCCGGAGGGACCGATCAAACTCTGGGTAGACTACTACTTTATCTGGAAGGGCGCGCCAAATGTCGAGACTGCGTATGCCTGGATCAACCACGCCGTTGGCCAGCAAGCGATGGCTCAAATGGGCAAGGACTTGGGTATGAGTGTTGCTAACGAAAAAGCCTATGACCTCTTGGATGAAGATCTTCGGGCGCAGTTGGGGTATGAAGGGGCAAACGACATGATCTTGAACGCGGAGATCAACTTGTTGCCGCTTCCGGATGCCGAGCCACCGTCTGTCTCTGTTGATGATCTTTACAAAGCCTTCGACGAGATCAAGGCCTCGGTTCAGTAACGATTGATAGGGGGTGCATCCCAAATTTTAGGTGCGTTGCACTTTTGCGCAGCACCTCTGAAGCGGAGCGGAAGGGGCGAGTGCAATGCATCTAGTCCGCCTAAAATCTGGGACAGACCCACTGATAAGTGGTGAGCTTTGCTGGGCAGCACACTTTGCTGCCGAGTGTGATGCCCGGCCCTATTCCATAAGTAAGGGGATGAATGGTCCCATGAACGACATTGTACTATTTGAAGGGATCACAAAGCGCTTTGGCCCTGTGGTTGCCTTGCACGACATCACACTCGGCGTTCAGAATGGAGAGTTCCTGTCCCTTCTGGGCCCAAGTGGGTGTGGCAAGACCACGCTGCTGCGGACCTGTGCCGGCCTAGAGACTCCGACGAAAGGCTCTGTTTTCCTTGAAGGACAGGACGTCACGGACCTTCCTGCTCACAAGCGACCGGTCAACATGGTCTTCCAGCGTTGGGCGCTTTTCCCACACAAGACGGTTGCCGAGAACATCGCTTTCGGCCTGACTGTGAAAAAGGTCCCCCGCTCGGATATCGCCAAACAGGTGCGAATGATGTTGGAGCTGGTGAAAATGGAGGGGTATGAGGAGCGGTACCCTAAGCAATTGAGCGGTGGACAAGCGCAGCGTATTGCTTTGGCCCGTGCTCTGGTAATGCAACCCAAGGTGCTGCTTTTGGATGAGCCCCTTGGCTCGCTAGATCTCAAGCTGCGCAAGGAGATGCAGATCGAGCTTATCAATATCCACAAGAAGTTGGGTACCACCTTTATCTATGTCACCCACGATCAGGAAGAAGCCCTTACCATGTCGGATAGGATCGTGGTGATGAGAGAAGGCGAGATTATACAGGATGGGCCTCCGTCCGAGATCTATCAGAGACCAAGCTCTGTCTTCGCTGCGCAGTTCATTGGAGAGGCTATACTATTCGAGGGTAGAATCGAAACCTTGAACGGCGTGCAGTGTCGCGTTAACACAGGCGATTTCACAGTGCTATGTGAGGCGAGGCCTGGCCTGGAGATCAGTCAAGAAGTATTTGTCTGCATCAGGCCAGAACGAGTGCGGATTGGTTGTGTACCCGACAACCACCTGGATAATCACCTGGAAGGCTGCATCGTGAACACAATTTTCAAAGGGCCTGCAGTGCACTACCAGGTACAGGTGGCTGGCGAGCGGTATGTTACGGTCCAACAAAGTCTGGAACAAGATATCCCCTTGCATACTTCGGAGTCTACAGTTCATCTTGGTTGGTCCAGCGAAAACTGCATCGTCTTGTCGCACTGAGTCCTTAGCCTTGAGTGGATGGTGATCATGATTGTGAGTTCAACCAGCAAGAAAGACCTTTTTCGACCCATAACCAGATTGGGGCCTTTAACGTCCTTCCTGTTCGTATTTTTTGTTATCCCAATAGGCATCTTCTTTATATACAGCTTCTGGACTGTGCGCCAGTGGGATATCGTCAGAGAGTGGAATCTTAACAACTACATCGACGTGTTCAGCTCCCCAGTTTATATCAAACTAATTGTCCGCTCCATCAGTATAGGCTTTCGCACCGCCCTATTAGCAGTGCTGGTCGTCTATCCGTTGGCCTACACCATGGTGTTCAAGCTCCCAAAATACCGGGATCTTATTCTCTTCCTACTGACGGTCAGCCTGTTCAGTAACTACTTGGTGCGTATCTACGCCTGGCGTTCCATACTGAGCTCCAATGGCCTGGTTAACTGGATCTTAATGTCAATTGGTCTCTCCAGTGAGCCGACATCCTACTTACTCTTCAGCCCCCAGGGCGTGATCCTGGTCTTAATGAACGTCTATATTCCGTTCGCCACACTTCCCATCTATTCGTCCTTGTTAAATGTTGAGCGAGACCTCATAGAAGCGGCGGAAGACCTGGGTGCCGGTCCGCTGCGTACATTCGTCGAAGTCACGCTGCCACTCAGCATGCCAGGCGTGAAGGTTGCTTTTATTTTCATCTTTTTGTTGGCCGCTGGCGACTTTGTCACACCTGAGTTGGTGGGCGGCAAGACCGGAATGATGATAGGCAATGCTGTGGCCACCCAATTTGGCATGGTATCAAACTGGCCACTTGGCTCGGCGTTAGTCTTTACCACGATTATGATATTTCTGGTTATGCTTGGTGCGGTGCTTGCAGGTAGAAGAACTGTCCAAATGGCGAGGCAGAGAACATGACTGGGTTGAATACGAGCAATTCCACGGTTGCCAGGGGAGAAGCAGTTGCCCCTTCTCTTGTGCGGCGTAGGCGTAAACTAAGCCTGAACAGGTTGCCGACATTGCAGGTTTACTCCGCTCTGGCATTGCTGTTTTTATTCCTTCCTGTCTTAATGCTGATGATATTGTCCTTCAATGACAACATCACCGGCGTCTTTCCGCTCAGAGGATTTACCCTGAAGTGGTACGCGAGCGCATTTGAGACCCCAATTCTGTGGCCGGCCCTCAAGAATAGTGTGATCGTTGCCTTCAGCACGGCCATCGTGTCAGCCTTGCTGGGCACACTAGCTGCCTTTGGGTTGGTACGCTACCATTTCCGATTAAAGAATGCCTTGCAAGGGCTCCTTGTGTTACCTATGAGCCTGCCCACCCTGCTCATAGGCATCGCCTTGCTTTCCTTCTTCGCTTTTATGTCGGTTTCGAGATCCTTGTTCACGGTTACCATCGGCCATGTGGTGTACTGCGTACCCTACATGGTACTCGTGGTGTCTGCTCGCCTTGAGGAGTTTGACTTCACAGTGGAGGAAGCAGCTCAGGATTTGGGCGCGACGTCGTTTCAGACGTTTCGCATGATCACCTTCCCCCTCATCCGCCCCACGATTATCGGAGCGATGTTATTGATTTTCGCCCAATCTTTCGACATGTTTGTTATCACCTTCTTTAACATTGGAGCCCAGAGCACACTACCGATGGTTATCTGGAGTATGGTGCGTCTTGGAATCAATCCATCACTCAATGCTTTAGGTGCAATGATTATGGCTTTTTCGACACTATTACTCCTGGTGGCTTACCGCTTCGGTGGTGTCAAGCTCGGGGGCATTTAGCCCAAGATCTCATTTGGGTGCATTCAAAATGGGTTGTAGGGACACCCCTTGCGGGTGTCCAGGGCAGGTGCACCCGCAGGTCCCCTCTGGGGAAGACCTGCCCCTACCAACCCATTTTGAACGCCACCCACTCTTCGTGTCGGTGACTGGGGAAGATTTCCGGTGCAAGACCTGCCCCTACCAACCCATTTTGAACGCGCCCATCTCATTTCCGGCAGAAATTAAGATAGTGTGAAACTCCCATCGAATTACCATTGCACCCCAGTGTTTGCCTCAAATCTGCATACCATATGCCCGAAAGGAGTGTCGCTTATGAAGATCACCTGCTGCTGGATGTATGCCATTGGTAAGTATGGATTTCCTCCAAGTGTAGACCAAGCAGTCCAGGCCATCCATGAAATGGGCAAGATGGGATTCGAGTACATCGAATTAGAGGGCGTTGGCTTCGACAATCTGCAATCGGTAATTGATAGCCGAGAGCAACTCCGACAGGCTTGTCTCGAAGCAGGTGTACGGCTATCCAATTTCGCCGTCGTGCTGCCCGAACTGATTTCCGCGCAGCCAGCGCAGATGGAACGGGCTATGAGCATCTTTGAAGAGGGTGTCAAGACGGCGGTCTACCTGGAATCCCCCTTTGTCTGGATTGACAGCCATACCCCGCCTGTGGAGGTGGTGTCAGGGCAACTGCTCACCGATGATATTATCTTCGGTCAGGAGTATCAGATCCGGATTCCGCGTGACTTTGACTGGGACACGTTTTGGAGTCACTTTGTGAAGTCGGTCAGCCGCTGCAATCAAGTTGCAAAAGAGAATGGCGTTCAGCTCCTGATCGAGCCTCGCGTCGGCGAAACCACCTCCAATACCGAAGCCCTCCTGCGCCTGGCAGAGGCAGTCAACGATGATAATTTCGGTGTCATTCTTGACACGGCACACCAGCACGCCCAAAAAGAAATGCTGCCGCTAAGCGTAGCGAAGCTGGGCAATCTGATCCGTTATGTGCACGTTGCTGACAACGACGGACGGGTTAACTGGCACCACGTGCCCGGGATAGGCACAATTGACTGGACAGGCCTGTTCCTGGCCTTAAAGAAGCAAGGCTATGACAGCTACTATGCCGTGGACCTGGAAAGAATGCCTGAGTTAGAGCGTAGATTCCTGGAGGCGAAGCATTTCTTGGAGGACTTTGGAAGCCGCCTCGGCTTGTGATGTGCACCCGGGCGGGTGAGACGTTTCCATTGTCGGCTGTTAGTAGCAGGGAAAGGACGTCCATGCATCAAACAACTGTAATCTTGCCCAGTGAGGAGCGAGAACACGCTTTTCACATCCCCACTCACCGGTTGGGAGAAGTAATATCGCCACGGCAGGTTACGGCCCAGGAGCCGTTGGTGCCGCTCATCAGGCGTGCGCTGTCTCACCCACTTGGATGCTCTCCTCTCTCAGAAACGGTGCGTGCTGGCCGCAAGGTGTTGGTAGTTGTCGATGATATCACGCGCGGCACCCCCACATCCGATATCATTCCTATCCTATTAGAGTATCTCGGCCAAGCTAATTGTAGGGAAAAGGACATCAGCTTTGCCATGGCACTAGGGACCCACCGGCCTATGACCGATGACGAAATAGCCAAGAAGCTAGGGCCCCAGGTTGCGAATCGATTCGAGGTGATTAACACACCCGCTCAGGAAACACAAGCCTTCGTTGACACAGGTAAATCGTGGGGGGGAGTCCCGATTGAAGTGCATCGCGCCGTGCTCGAAGCTGATATTGTGGTCGGCCTGGGTAGCGTAGCTCCCCACTCAGACGCGGGTTGGTCGGGAGGCTGCAAAATCATTCTGCCCGGCATGTGTAGTGAACGGACGGTGATGGAGAATCACTATATCAACGCCCAATTCCCAGGCAATCTGCTCGGGCGTGAGCTGACCCCTATTCGAGAGAATATGGAAGGGGTCGTCGAGCAAGTAGGCCTGGACTACGTGCTGAATGTGGCCATGACCCCATATGGTGATGTTATCGACGTCACAGGCGGACACTTTATCTCTGCTCAGCGAGCGGCCGCGCGCGTTGCCAGGAAGATATTCAGTGTGCCGTTTACCCAGCGCGCAGATGTGGTGGTGGCGAATGCCTATCCGGCTGCCATCGACCTTTGGCAGGCATGTGGGGGTATCTGGGCGGGTGAACTAATGGTTAAACCCGGTGGGACTGTAGTGTTGAATGCAGCGTGCCCAGAGGGAGTCGGGCCGCATGCGGAGTTCCTGCAGTGCATGGGCCTCGAACCCCAGAAGATCCTGGACCTGGTGGCCAGTGGAAATCTCAAGGACAAGACAGTAGCGGGGGTGGCACTACAAGTGGCGCGCATGCTAAAGCACATGCGGCTGGTTATTGTCTCCTCGGGGCTATCGGCGGCTGACGTCCAGGCCGCAGGATTCACTCACTTCGAGTCTATACAAGATGCAGTTGATCACGTCCTCGCCGACGCAGGCCCTGCCGCCAGGCTTAGCGTCATTACCCACGGCCGCTATACATATCCGGTTCAACACTAATTCCGACTCTAGGCGCGGTGGCGCGATACTCCAATCAAGATGCCATTCACTCCTGTCCTTTGCAGAGAGGTAGCGTTCCTTCGTGTTAAAGATATCGGTACCACATACGGTAATATGGGAAGACTCGGATTGGGCCAGGCTACGCACAATCGGCGAGGTGTCGCATACGGCCGGATATCCAGCCAGCGAGGCCGAGCTGATAGCTCGGATCGGTGAGGCGGACATCATCATCGGGGCGGACGTCGAGTTCTCAGATCGCGTGATCAAGGCTAATACCCGCCTGAAGATGATCTCGATCTGGTCAACCGGCTACGACAATGTGGATCTGGAGGCAGCGCGCCAGAGGAACGTCTTAGTCTCCAATGTACCCAGCTACTCGGCCTACTCGGTCGCCGAGCAGGCATGGGCAATGGTCCTGCATCTCGCCAAACGGCTAGCGGAGACGGATGCTCATGTCCGTTCCCAGCAATTCGATTGGTCGGCCATCCGCGGCGTGGAATTGTACGGCAAAACGGTGGGCATTATCGGTACCGGCGCCATCGGCAGCCACTCGGCTCGAATTGCTCGCGGCTTTGGTTG
Organism: uncultured Anaerolineales bacterium; assembly: GCA_964439175.1. Taxonomy (GTDB): domain Bacteria; phylum Chloroflexota; class Anaerolineae; order 4572-78; family NAK82; genus CAYTNQ01. Next base: position 39,375 of record CAYTNQ010000014.1, read on the forward strand.
CAGTGTTTTGGCGCATACCAAGCATCCCAGCCCTGCCCGCGCTGAGAAGCTGGGCGTGACCTACGTCTCGCTCGCCGAATTGTTAGCGGAAAGCGATGTCATTTTGTTGCACGCGCCACTGACTGAAGAGACGCGCGGCATGATCGACGCGACCGCGTTTGAAGATATGGCCAAGCAACCCATCCTCGTCAATACGGCCCGGGGCGCGCTGGTGGAGATGGAGGCAGCTATCAGCGCGTTGCAACAAGGCCAGATCCGGGGCCTGGGGTTAGACGTCATGTGGAATGAGCCCCCAAACTGGGACGATCCGGCGATGCACAAATTACTCACGTCACAGAAGCTCGTTCTCGCGCCACACAATGGAGCCCACACGCAAGAGGCCTTTCGAAGACTTACCCGAACCTGTCTGGACAACGTTCAGGCCTTTTTGGACGGGAAACCGACCAACGTGATCGTCTAAGCTTTTGATTCCGACCTTTCGGTCTAAGATGCAGGTGATGCGATGCAAGAGACGACCACCATAGCCTTGCCAGGCGTTACAGGGGAACACACATTTCGGCTGTCTACCAGGAACCTGGCAGAGATTCTTTCCCCGGCTTCGATCTCGAGCGAGGTCGAGTTGACCGCACTGGTCCGGCGCACCCTGACCCATCCAGTCGGCTGCCCGGAACTGGCCGGCCGGGTACGCCCCGGGCAACACATCCTGGTTGTCGTGGATGATATTACGCGCGATACTCCGACCCGGGCGATCGTCCCGGTCCTATTAGACTATCTCCAGCGCGCAGGCGTCGGCGAGGGCGACATTCGTTTCGCGCTCGCCCTTGGGACACACCGCCCCATGACAGAGCCTGAGATCGTATACAAGCTGGGGAAGGATGTGGTCCAGCGCTTCGAAGTTATCAACACGCCGGCGCAGCGACGCGAGGCCTTTGTCCCCACGGGCGAGGCGTGGGGTGGGGCGCCGATTGAAGTGCACTGGGCGGTGGTCGAAGCGGATGTCGTGATTGGCATCGGCAGCGTGGTGCCCCACGCCGACGCGGGCTGGTCAGGAGGGTGTAAGATCATCTTGCCGGGCATGTGCAGTGAACGCACTGTGATGGAGAATCACATCCTGGCGGCTGCATTCCCCGGCAATATGCTGGGCCAGACCTCGACAGGCATCCGCGAGAACATGGAGGCCATCGTCGAGAAAATCGGGCTCGACTACAGTATCAACGTGGTGATGACCCCATATGGCCAAGTCGTTGACGTACTGGGGGGCCATTTTGTCGCGGCGCAGCGCGCCGCCGTGGCGGTTTCGCGTCAGATCTACAGCGTTCCCTTTGAGGAAAAGGCCGATATTGTCGTCTCCAATGCATATCCAGGTGAGAGCGACCTATGGCAGGGCAGCAAAGGGATTTGGGCTGGAGAGATGATGGTGAAGGATGGGGGAACGGTCATCTTGAATGCACCCTGTTACGAAGGAGTTGGCCCGCACCCTGAATACTTAGAGCTTATGGCCCGTAAGCGAGAAGAAATCCTGCAAGATATTCGGGACGGGTGCCTGGAAGATAAGAATGTGGCGGGTAGCGCGTGCCAGATCGCCGGGATGCTCGAGCGTATGCATCTGGCCATCGTCTCCCCGGAACTGGCGCGGGAGGGAGTCAAGAGTGAGCGAATCTCCCTCTTCTCCTCCCTACAACCGGCCGTCGACGCCGCTCTCGATAGGCTCGGCCCGGACGCCAGGGTGGGCGTGATTACTCATGGCAGTTACACGTATCCCGTCTGGCAGTGAGATCTCGTTCGTAAACGACAGGAGATGTTGATGGAATATCAAGGCTTGCTTTCGCCGGAAGAGGATCTGCGTCGCATTCACGAGACGGCCGTTCGCGTTCTGGCTGAGATCGGCATCAAAACGGACCATGCCGATATGCGGGAGCGACTGGCAGGCAGAGGCTGCCGGGTGGAAAGCGAGCGCCTCTTCATCCCGCCCGATCTGGTCGCTGCTACACTGGAGAAAGTGCCGGCGTCGTTTGCCATTTACGGACGCTCGGCGGAAGATTACATCGAGCTGGGCTTGAATAAAACGTACGGGATTAATACCGGTATCTTGCCGAATATCTATGATTTTGAGAGTGGCAAGATAAGGCGCAGCACCCTGGAAGATGTCAGGGCAACGACGCGGTTGCTGGATGCGATGGATAATGTGCACGCGGTCTACGTGTCCCTGGTGGATGCGACTGAGCTCGCGCCGCACATGGTCACGGTGAGCGACTTCGCCGCCGTCCTGGCGAATACGACGAAGCCACTCAACGGCCCGGGCGTGACGAACCGAGTTGAGGCTGAGACCGTGGTGGCCATGGCGCGCGCCGTGCGTGGAGGCGATGACCAGGCGCTCAAGGAGTTTCCGGCCTGCATACCTTTCGTCTGCCCGGTCTCTCCCTTGTACGTTCCAAGAGACATCGTCGATGCCCTATCTGTCATCGCGGAGGCGGGCCTGCCGCTGAACTGCCTACCCAACCCGGTGATGGGCTTGACCGCTCCCTACAGCATCGCCGGCTCGGTGGCAGTGGGCCACGCCGAAGTGTTGGCGCTGATCGTGATGGCCTACACCATCGCGCCCGGCCTGAGAATATTGTACCACAACACCCCCAGCGTTGCGGATATGCGCACGCTGGCTTCGACCACCGGCGGCCCAGAGACCGGCCTGATACGGCGGACTGCGGTGCTGCTGTCTCGGTTCTTACACCTGCCGGTATGCGCGCACCCACACACAAGTTCGGCCCGGTTGGACTACCAGGCGGCGGAGGAGAAAGCGCTCAACAGCCTGTTCATCGCCAGCGCCCGGCCTTCGCTGTTGGGTGGGCTGGGTGGACTGGCCAACGTGACGGTCAGTGCCTACGAAGCTATCGTGTTGGACAACGAGCGGTTTGGGGCGCTTTTCCGCTACCTGGACGGCGTGCAGGTGGATGCGGACCATCTTGGCTTCGAGACCATCGCCGAATTGGCTGCGAGCGGCAGTGTTCTAGGTAGTGAGCACACGCTGCGCCATTTATACTCCGACGAGGTGTGGAAACCGCGGCTGGCGTTGCGCCAGGGTCTGGTGGCGGGTGAGGCTAGCCAGGAGACGAGTCTGGATCGAGCCCGGGCCGAAGTCAAAAAGCTGTTACTCAGCTATGAGGTGGCACCACTTCCGGAGGATGTTCAAGCTGAGATCGACCGGATATTGGAGGCACACGACCGGGCGCACCGCTGCTAAGCGCCGGCCTGGCCCCTGGCAAAACGCGTGGCAAGCGGGATCCCGGGGGCATTCCGCTATTCAATCCTATGCCTAGTGCATCAGGCTAGCAGGAGGTCACACGTATGAAGATCGCTTGCGGGTGGCTGTATACTCTCAATCGCTATGGGTATCCACCCAGCTTTCAGAACACACTGGCAGGCATCAGCCAGGCCTCGGCGTGGGGTTTCAACGCGTTCGAGATGGAAGCCATCGGAGAAGAGAACTTGAAAATGCTCTGGGCGAATCGCCGGGAGTTGAAGGCACATGTGGAGAGCCGAGGACTGACACGGTCAGCCTGGACCCAGCCCGGCGAGCGCACGCACTGGAGATGTTTGAGGTGGGGGTTGAACTGGCCGCACTGTTGGACGCCCAGACGGTGATGACTGACTCATATGAAGTGCCCATGGACTACGTTGGCGAAACGCCCGGGCTGGACCCGATCCATTACGGCAAGAGCTACCGGGTGCAAGTGACCGACGACTTTAGCTGGGAGCGAGTGTGGGATAACCTGGTTTCTGCCATAAGGCGCTGCACCGAGATAGCGGCCAGTGGTGGTATTCGGCTTGGCGTCGAACTTCGCCAGTGGGAGGCGATCAGTAACAGCGACGCGTTTTTGCGCTTATACGACGCCGTCGGGCATCCCAACCTGGGCGTTGTGTTCGATACCGCTCACCTACACGCGCAAAAGGAGATCTTGCCGCTGAGCGTCGAGAAGCTCAAGGACCGAATCTTTCTCGTTCACGCAGGTGACAACGACAATCGCACCAACCGGCATCTGGCGCTGGGGGATGGCACGATTGATTGGGTGCAAGTCTTCCGGGCGCTGCGCAAGCACGGCGTTGACGCTTCCATCGTCCTGGACATCGGCGATTGCCCGGACTTGGAGCAGGCCTATTTGCGCTCGAAAGACTATCTCGAAGCTCTGGAGCCCTAGCGGATGGTCGTGGCCAGGTGATGAATGTTAAGCAAACCATGAAAGGCGCACTGGCGTCGGCTGGCCTTGAGCATAGCCGGAACCTGGGCGAGAAGGTCGGGCTGATTTTGTTGTCGGGGCTGTTGTACGCGGTGGCCATCGCCAGTGTGGATGTAGCTTCCCATTATATCCCGCCCTTCACCCTGACGGCTCTGAGGTTAGCGACGGCCAGCATTATATTCGTAGGGCTCGCGGTTTTTCTTCGGCCGACCTATCACTGGCAAGCCCGGCACATCGTTGATATCACCGTGATCGGGATACTGAACGTCGGTATCCCCTTCTTGTTTTTAGCCATGGCGGTCAGGTATATTTCCAGTTCGTTAGCGGCGGTGCTGTTTAACGTGCAGCCGGTGCTCACCATCATACTGGCGCACTTTCTGCTGGCCGATGAAAGGCTGAGCCTGGTGAAGCTGGCCGGCACCCTGACTGCGGTAGCTGGGGCGACTATTTTGATCATCAGCAACGAAAGCGGTCTGGTTCTGGGGAACGATCAGGGTTGGATCGGCCAGTTGTTCATCCTGCTGGCCTCTCTCGCCGGAGCGATGGGCGTGATCTACACGCGCAGGCGTGCCCGGCACGAGCGACCGTTTGTACTGGCTACCGGCCAAGTGTTTGCGTGCCTGCTCATTTTCACCACACTAGCCCTGGTCATCGAGGGGGCACCCAGCCTGGCTGCGTATCCATGGCAAAGCTGGCTGGCGGTGCTGGGCGCCAGCGTGAGCGCGCCCGTGCTTGGGTTTTGGCTCTTATTCTATCTGGTCAACAAATACAGCGCCTCGCTGGCCGGTTTCTCAGGCATCACCACCCCATTTTTTTCAATCATCGTCGGCCTGTTGTTGCTAGGCGAGATCATCACGTGGCCGATTGCCCTGGGTACACTACTACTGCTGGCCGGAGTATGGTCATTAAATTACTTTTGAGAACCTCGGCTCTGGCGGCGTTCTCAAGAGCGGATATCCTAAATCTAGTGGAGGAACATTGATGAAACCGGAACCCATCAAGACAGCCATGTATGACCAGTTGCCCGTATCGGTGTATGCGAGTAACGAAGATATGGGACTGGCAGCGGCACTGGATGCTCGGGAGATCATCAACCGGGCTATCGCCGAGCGGGGAGAAGCCAACATCATTCTCGCGACCGGCAACTCACAGCTTACCTTCTTGCATAATCTGAGCCAGTTGGGCGGGATAGATTGGTCGAAGGTGTCAGTCTTTCACATGGATGAGTATGTGGCGATCGATCCCAACCATAAGGCTAGCTTTCCCCTCTTTTTGCGGGAGCACATCATCAATGCCGTCCATCCCCATGCGTTTCATCCTGTGCCGGGCCAAGCCAGGGATATCCAGAAGGCCTGCCAGGAGTACGAGGCGCTGCTGAAAGCGCATCCGGCCGACTTGGTAGCCCTGGGCTGGGGTGAGAATGGTCACATCGCTTTCAATGATCCGCCGGCGCGCTTTGACGAACCAGTATGGGTGAAGACTGTGCGATTGGCCGAGACGAGCCGGCAGCAGCAGGTCGGAGAAGGCCACTTCGCATCGCTGGAAGAAGTCCCCGTCGACGCCATTACTCTGACGATTCCCGCCCTGTTAGCAGCCAAGGCTATGCTGTGCATTGTGCCGGAGGCGCGTAAGGCAGAGGCGGTGCGCGCTTGCCTGAAAGAACCGGTCAGTGGCGACCATCCCGGTTCCATCCTCAGGCAGGTAAGCCACGCGCGCCTCTACCTGGATCAGGATGCCGCTTCAAAGCTGTAGCCATGCTCGGCGGCGGGTGGCAGCTATCTGAATGACCCGACCGGGGTGGAGCGCAAGGCGGAAGCCAGGGGGAGGAGAGCTGAGAATGCAGCCTTCTTTCGTCCGCACCGATCAGGAATGGGAAGAATTGGCGGCTTTGTTGACAGGAGTCAGAAGTAAGATTATAATGGACGTGAAATTGGTCTGACCTGTGATAAAACGTATTAACGCAAATTAAACCAGAGGGTACTTTATGCTAACAGGGAAAGCTGCTGACTTAGTCCTAGAACCCATTGAACAAAAGACGATGACAGAACTTGTCGCACAGCGCCTAGTTAATCTGTTATCCGTGGGTGTCTTGAAGCCGGGTGATAAGCTCCCTGCGGAGCGCGACTTGGCTCATCAACTGAACGTCTCGCGCACAACTGTGCGGGAAGCCTTGAAGCTCCTGACGTTGAGCGGCCTGCTGGAAGCCCGGCGGGGTGACGGGACCTACGTGTGCCAGGACTTTACCAGCTTCTTGTCACACCAGATAGAATGGCCGGTCCTCCTGAGCGCTTCGGAGGTGGACATGATTGTGGAGGTGCGCGAGGGCTTGGAAGCCAAGGCGGCACGCCTGGCCGCGGAACGGGCCACCCGGCAGGATATAGGACGGTTGGCCGTGTTTCGGCAGATGCAAGAGATGGAGGTAACGGACGTCGAGCGCGTGACAGACTTGGACCTGGAGTTTCACGATGCCGTCGCTTGCGCCTCTCACAATGAGCTCTTGTGTCGGGTGATGTCCTCGCTGCAAAATATACTCCGGCAATACATCGCGCTGTCCAACCAGATGACGCACGAACCTGAGACAACCATCGCCGAACACCAGGCCATCTATGCGGCCATTGCCAGCGGAGACCCTGACGCTGCCGAGCAAGCGATGATGGACCACCTTGCCATTAGCAAAAGTTGGATCCTGAAAGCTGTTGCGCGCAAGTCACAAGCGCTTAAGGTAGGTTGAGGCATTCGAAGCTGAAGGGTTTGAGCAAACATGGTATGGATGCCAAAGAACGGGTCTTGCGGGCTTGTTCGTTTGAAAAACCCGATCGACTGCCCCGAGTCGACTTCTTCTGGGACTACCCTGAAGCCTGGGAGAAACGTCTGGGGCCGATCGAGCTGCTGAATGACGTTACGATCTGGACTCCCGACGAGGGCACATTTCCTACCCGGGCGCGGGTGCTCAAGCAGGCAGGCGGCTCGATCTACGAGGTCGACCGCTGGGGGCGGACCATTCGGCGCCGGCCGGGCGCTTACTTTGTCGAGACGCTGGAGGTAGCCATCCGGGATAGCGCCGACCTGGATCGCCTTCAGTTCGATCCCCCGGACCTGGAGATACGTTACCGGAACGTGATTAACGAGATGGTCGAAGACGTGCAGGTAGCATCTCCGGCGGCAGATAGGGCGACGTGGGAAAGGACGTTACGGCGGGCGAAAACCATCGGCTGTGTTTTCGGCAAGACAGGCGGCCCTTTTCTCCGTTCTACCTACCTGCGCGGCGAAGCGCAGTATTTGATAGACCTGGCTCAGGACCCGGGCCTGGCGAAAGCGATTGCCGATCGAGTGACCGGGCACTTAACGGCTATCAGCCTGCAGGAAATCGAGCGCTGGTCGTTGCAGGAAACCGGCATCTGGATCTTTGACGACGTGGCCTACAACACCGGCCCCCTGTTCGGGCCGGCTACGTTTGAGCGAGTCTTTCTGCCCGCTTACGCACACATGATCAGAGCCTTCAAACAGGCTGGCGCCCGCTATGTGTTCTTTCACTCAGACGGCGACATTCGTTTATTTCTGGACATGTTGATTGACGCCGGCATTGATGGCATCAATCCGGTCGAGCCACGCGCCAACATGAGAATACCCGAGTTGCGTAAACGCTATCCCAAGTTGATTCTGGCGGGCGGGATGGACAACACGGGAACGTTGATCAATGGTCCTGTAGGGAAGATTGAGGCGGAAACACGCGAGATCATCGATGCGGGCCGGGATGGTGGCGTGCTCATCGGATCAGGATATATTGGCCCGGACACTCCGCTCCGCCACTTCGCCGCCTACCACACGACGTGTATGACCTACGGCGCTTCGGAAGGTTTGGCTGAGCCAGGCATTTGGTGTGATTAGGCCGCGGGTGCCGCGATCATCTTCGCCTCGTTAGGACCGAAAGGAGGTGTCACAGACCCACTATCTTTACGGCAAACAGTGCTGGAATCTGTCAATTCACCTTCATAGGAGAGAGGTTTATTCAATGAAGAAGTTTCTGTTCACACTCGTCGTTCTGTTCGCACTGGCGCTGGTGGCCGCGCAGTGCGGCCAGCCGCAGGTGGTTGAGAAAGAGGTGGTCGTCACCAAAGAAGTTGAGGTCGAAAAGGTTGTCACCGTCGAAGTTGAAAAGTCAGTTGAAGTGATGGTGACACCTACCCCCGAGCCGACGGGGCCGGTAAAGTTGGTGATGTGGAGCTTCCTCGATCAGGATTACCCCGGCATGTACCCATTCTATAAGGACAAGCTGGCCGGCTTCCAGGAGAAGTTCCCCGATGTCGATGTCGAATTTGTGCCTATTCCTTACGAAGGTAGTGACGCCAAGTACCTAGCAGCATTTGCCGGCCGGGAGAATGCTCCAGACATCTTTGTAGGCAAGGTACCCTACTTTGCTGGTGGCCTGAAAGTTGCCGATCCGGCTCCGGATGACATTCAAGCTGCCTGGGACGAGACGCTTGTAGACAACATCAAGCCTTTCTTCCAGTGGGAGGGTCAATTCTACGGGTACCCAGTCGAGTCAGATCTTGGTGTGATGCTCTACTATAACACCGACATGTTCGAGGCCGCAGGGCTCGATCCTGCCAAACCACCTCAGACGATGGACGATCTGTTGGAATATGCTCAGAAGCTTAGCGATGCCGGCTACGTGGCATTTGGCGTTCGCTACTTGGGCAATCCACGTGGAATCGCCGACAAGTGGCTGCCCTTCCTCCATGCTTGGTGCGGCCAACTGTATTCGGACGATGGCACGACCTCGGACGGCTACCTGAATAGCCCGGAAGCCATCGAATCCCTGCAATTCTACGGCGACTTGGTTAACAAGCACGGGGTTTCGAGTCTGACAGTTGGTACGCCAATGGATGCCTTTTCTCGAGGGCAGATCGCTATGTTCTTCCGCGAGGCCTGGACAGTCGGCGTTCTCAGGGACTCGGCTCCGGACATTAAGTATGCCGTCGCACCGATCCCAGAGCAGGCATGCAACCCCGGCATCAGCCTACTGTTCAGCCAATCGATCATGGTCAACAAATTCAGCCCGAATAAGGACATGGCCTGGGAGTGGATGCGCTACATGACGCTCAATCCTGAGTTTGACATGGAACTGACTGAGATCAACGGCACGCTCCCGGTTCACAAGTCAAACTTCGAAACTGATTACTTTACCAATCGCCCGGACTATGAGGCTGAGCTGGAGATCATCAACAACCCCCCGAGCCCTTACTACGGTGCGCCATTCATCAACGAAATCGCATTCCGCGTAGGGCAGGCGGTGGAGGAAGTGCTGTATGGGCAGAAAACAGCCGAGCAAGCACTCAACGACGCTGTTCCGGATGTGGATGAGATACTGAACAAATAGTGCCCCTGCTCGAGGGCTTGGCCTTGATTAGAAGGCCAAGCCCTCAACCAGGGCTTAGGCGAGGCTTTTCTGTCCTTATGTTTCCCAGTGGCTTGTTCTCACGTGGAGGCAGTGAATGACTAAAGCGATCAATATTCTCAGAGGAAAAACTGTACGAGATCGCCAGATCAGGACAGCTTATCTTTTTATCTTACCCGTCATATTTTATTTTCTATTGACGTTCACCTATCCTACACTCCGGGCTTTTTGGCTCTCGCTCAACAAGTGGAGCATCGCAGGCGACGCAGAGTTTGTAGGTCTGCAGCAGTACGCACGGGTGCTGCATGATAAGGTGTTTTGGACCAGCATGAAAAACACGGTTGCCCTTACACTACTCAGTGTGCCGTTGACCATAGTTCTAGCTATTCTAGTCGCCGTGCTCTTTCATTCTGCGACCAAGTTCCCGCTCAGAAACCTGTTTCGTGCCATCTACTTCTTGCCTGTCATTACCTCTTCAGTGGCAGTCGCTTTCGTCTGGAGCTGGATATATCAGCCGGACATTGGCCTGCTGAATGCGCTCCTTAGAGCCGTGGGTATCAAAGGACAGATGTGGCTTTCGAGTCCAGGGCAAGTCTTGCCCAGCCTGGCTGGGATGAACATCTGGATGCGGCTCGGGTTCGACATGATTATCTTCTGGGCCGGCCTACAAGGTATTCCAGCCGAGTATTACGATGCCGCCAAAGTGGACGGCGCTGGGGCTGTCGACCGACTGTGGCATATCACCCTGCCCCTTCTCAATCCCCAAATTGTTCTGGTAGCCGTCATTGAAATCATCAATGCACTTAAGGTGTTTGACCTAGTCTTCATCGCTACCAGCGGAGGCCCAGTCAATTCCAGTCGCGTTGTCGTTCTACACATTTATGATCTGGCCTTTTCCTGGAACAAGATGGGTGAAGCGTCTGCGGTGGCTGTCTGCCTATTCTTCATCATTATTGTCGTCACCATTTTGCAATGGAAACTCCTGAACCGACGAGTGGAGGCCTGATACATGTCTGGGGCAGCAATACCTGCTAGGCTATTTAACCTTAGGCGGTTGGGACAATACTTTCTGGTCATTGTGATTACCGTCGGAGCGGCCATCATGGCCTTTCCCTTTATCTGGATGGTACTGACCTCGTTGAAGCACTCCGACGAGATTTATCGACTTCCTATGACTTTGCTCCCCGACGATTTTCTTAACTTCGAGAACTATGTTATCGTTTTTACTCGCCAGCCGTTCTTGCGGTTCTTTCTAAACAGCTTCGTTGTCGCAGTTGGCACCACACTCGTTAGCCTCCTGCTTTCGTCTTTATCCGGCTTTGCCTTTGCCAAGTACGAGTTTCCTGGCAAGGAGGTCTTATTCTTTGTTTTCATCCTGGCAGTGTTGATGGTGCCTTTTGAGGTAATCGTCATCCCGCTGTATCTTCTCTTCAATCAGTTGGGGCTGGTTGACACCTACTTGGGTATTATGGGACCCAGTTTGTTAAGTGCTTTTGGGGTCTTTATCATGCGCCAGTTTATTGCTTCCATACCCAATGATTATCTGGATGCGGCGCGCATTGATGGGTATTCCGAACTCCAAATTTTTCTACGCATTATCATCCCCATGTCGGGCCCTGCGCTGGCTACACTTGGCACGATCAAGTTCATCTGGACCTGGAACGATTTTTTGTGGCCGCTGGTTATGGTTGCCAGTGAAAAAATGCGCACGGTGACGCTGGGTTTATCCACATACACCGGCCTCTGGCACACTGATTACACGATTGTGACCGCAGCGGCATTCCTGAGTGTGATACCGTTGCTCCTCATCTATCTCTTCCTGCAAAACTTAGTCGTTGAAGGCATGACGATGTCCGGGCTGAAAGGATAACCAGAACGCAGAAGGTAGGCAACGGCGGTTTATGTAATGCTACGAGCAAGTGACTACTTTGACATGGCTGCATATCACAGGCGAGTGCTGCACGCGCGCCAGGCCTGGGATGAATTCCTGAATGGGAAGCGAAGGGTTCTGGTGTTTATGAATCTGTGCGCGCCATATCTATGTGAGCTGTTTCAGGTGGAGCCGCGCGATTACTACACAAACCTGGAAGTAATGGCCGATACTCAACTCAGAGGAATCGCCTGGCGCCTCGAGAATCTGGACGAAGATGAGGTCCCTCTGGCCGTTTTTTTGGACCAGGCAACTGTTCACGAGGCCATCGCTTTCAATCTGCCCATCGACTATCCGGAGGGGTCCACGCCCTGGGGGGGACATTGTATCACCAGTATCGGAGAGGTTGATACACTGAAAATGCCTGATCTCGGCAGGCATCCTGGACTGCTGGAGACGCGCCGCCGACTCGAGCACATGCGCGTTACAGTAGAAGGGTTGCCGGTCTTAACCAGCGTTCATTTGCACGCGCCGTTTACTATGGCGGCTCAGCTCTATAACACGCAGGACTTGCTGCTGGCCTGCTATGATGAACCGGCGCGCGTCCACAGGCTGCTCGATTTCTGTTTGCGTTTCTTCTTGCGCTTTGAGCGGGTGAAGTGGCAGTATGCCATATCGCCCGATCATCTAGATGAGTTCGTTTGTTGGCGAGAACACCATCTCGGTCTCACTCGCGTCTGGACGAGTGACGATACGGCCTCTATGGTGTCGCCCAAGATATACGTGGACTTTGTACTGCCCTACAATCAGGCCTTGTACGCTAATTTTGAGTACGTTCACCTTCACATGGATGGGGGCTGGGATGCGCTCGTTCCGTACGTCCGGCAGATACAACCTGAGTATTGCGAGGTTGGCGGCGAGACCGACTGGCAGGCGGTTGTGGAGGCCCTGGGCGCCACGACTATTCTGCAAGGAGGGATACTGGCACAAACGGCGCGTGAAGCTACGCCGGACGAATGCCGGCGGGCTGCTGTCCGTGCGCTGGAGATGGCCGACGGTCGAGCCAGGGTGGCATTGACCATTGCCAACGAAGTTCATCCGGGCACCCCTTTAGAGAACATGCAGGCTATCATTGAGGGAGTGCGTAGCTGGCAAGCCTCAGCTCATTAGCCAGAGCTAGCGCGGAGGCCATCTGGGTGACTGGGTCAGGCGATGGGCGGCAAAGCGACAGGTTTGTAGCGGATCGTGTTGGCTGGCCCGAGCAGGGAGGTGACTGTGGAAAAGAGATTGATATTACCCGGCCGGTATTACTGCCGGTGGCCCTTTGAGCAGCCAAGAGGACTCCAGTATCAGGAGCAGATTCTGGACCCGGATCGCACCGCTTTCTTTCTGATAGACGTTTACGGCCAGGGCTACGACGATCCCGAGGGGGAAGCGCCCGAGTATCCCAATTTGTTCTTTAAGGGTAACTACTCAGCCTGATGGGGCAACGCAAGGTTGAAGGAAAGATGGATAGAAAGGCTTACCGTCCAAAGCCATCTGGAGTGCTTCGAGGACACGCTGCCCATTCTTTCGGGCTGTGGAGATGTAACTGCGGATCTGGCAAAACGTTTGCGCACCTTCCTGGGTGCGAAAGCAACCCGACACCTTCTGTTTCAACTTGACCATCCGCAGGTCTCGTTCGGCCAAATTGTTGTCAAACGGCACCTTAAAATCGTACACAAACTGATAGTCCTCCGGATAAACGCCAGCACTTCTCGCTTGTGACCTTGCAGACGATCCAGCAGGTTCTTGGCCTTGCTCTGTTTCTTCCGCCCGCGCTTTTTCGCCAGCGGCTCGGGGGGTGGCGGGTTCGCCTGAAGGCCCTGGGCGATCAGTTGGTCGTAACGCGCCTCGAAATCGAGCTGCCGCTGGTCGGTCAGGGCGATTTGGTTCTGCTGTTTCGCTTCCTCCACCGTTTCCTTGATCTCGACCAGCAGTTCGATCATCTGCCCAGCCCATGGCTGCTCATACTGCTCGTCGACAAAGACCAATTCCCGCAGGTGGTGCGCGTTACATAGGACATGGTCCGCGTTCGGATACTGCATGTAGGAACTGTACCCATCGTGCACAACCTTCCCCTGACGCTGCGGCAAGATGCCGATCTCATCCAACGCCTGCCGGCCCCGCTTGGGGTGCACTTCCAGGTAGGTGGCCTGTTCGGTGCTCGCTACGTGCGTCCAGTACAACTTCCCTGCCACCCGCAGACCCGTCTCGTCGCAGTGAACTGGCGCGTCCGTCTCGATCAGGTGTACTTTCACGGCCGTATTGACCGGCGTGACCTGCTCTTCCATCTCCTGGCAGGCAGCGATAATCGTCGCTTCACCCGGTGAATGGTCGTACAAGTCGAGCAAGATCCCCTGGGTGCGCTCCAGGGGGATGTGATGATTCTGGTTGAAGTAGACCGCCTGCGCTTTCCGGAGGACTATCAGTTTGTGATCCGCCGGCCGTACTGCACCGGTTCCGTCACCCCCGCTGGAAACTCGGCCTTGTTCATTTCCCCACACAGCGGACATTGCTTAATCTCGGCCTGATGTTCGGTCACCTCAATGGCTATCGGTGGCAGATCGAGCACCTGGCGCTTCTCATACTCCCGCGCCGTTACCTCTTCCAGCGAGGCATGACAGTGGGCGCATTCTTCGACCCGGTGTACCTCTGTGTGCTGCGGGTGCTCGACCGCTTTCAGGGTATGCCCTGGGTGACCGGGCTGACCACCACTCTTTTTGCCACTCGGCTTGCGCAGACTGCGCGGAGCGGGCTTCTTCAGCCCATCGCTGGAGGGAGGCTTGCCGCTGTTGCGGCTATTCTTGGCCTGCTGCTCCTCCAGCGCCATTACCCTGGCGGCAAGTTCGGCAATCGTCTGTTCAAACAACGCGACGACCGCTTCCTCGCCTTGCAGATAGGCCTCGTGTATCTCTTCGTGGGACGGCATCACAAATCGGGTCACGGCGCTATTGTCGCTGAGTTGTACGATTTTGGCAAATCAAAGAACGTGATGAGAGGCTGAGTAGTTACCTTTAAGGAACTCTTTTACAAAGAGCGCGCCATAATGCAGCAGAAAATCCGGCCTTGCCTGGACGCAGCGCGCGCGGCCGGCCTCAAGATTGTTTACACCACCAACTACTGGCCGCCGATGAACTGGGATGACAGCGAATTTGGCTTGTTGGTTCATCGTACGGAAACCGGGTGGAGTGGAACGTTAGAAGATACCGTGGGCGGTGACATAGCTGGCCCACTAAGTCACTCTCTCAAACAAACTAAGGAGGAATCATGATTATCGGTTGTGCTGCGCTGTATCCTATTACTCGTTA
>CAYTNQ010000015.1:0-51049 GCA_964439175.1 uncultured Anaerolineales bacterium
AAAATATTTCGTGCGCATTACTCCTCTCGTACTTCAAGCTAATGGTTAATTATTTCCTTTGAGATACCTTATTACGAGATCTATGAGTCAATCTGTAACTACCTTACCTCAAACGACGGATGAACCCCTCAAGGGGATCAAGGAACAAACCTATTGGGGTGCGGTAGCGGCCAAGCTATTCCACGACAGGATCGCGATGGCCGCCATCGCCCTATTGGTGTTCCTGATCGTCATCATCCTGGCCGCGCCTTTGCTGGCCCGATATGTTTTGGGCTTTGACCCGCTGGCCACCGACCTGCTCCATCGGAGTGAACCGCCCACCTGGGCGGCACAGGCCTGGCCCAGGTTCCAGCAATTCACTGCGACTTGCCAGGCTGGTGGCTGTTCCTGGTCTATGTGGGGCCAAATCCTGTCGGATTCGGCGACCGGTGTGCGCGAATGCCTGGCGGCCGGGCCGGGCAAATGTCACTGGATGGGGACCGACGAAGCCGGCCGGGATGTATTCGCCCGAGGTATTTACGGCGGTCGAATTTCCTTACGTATCGGGGCCTACGTGGCCGGGCTATCCATGACGCTGGGCGTGTTTATGGGCCTGCTGAGCGGCTACTACGCGGCCACCTTCGTCGATGACATAGTCAACGCGATCATCCAGACACTGGGCAGCATCCCTCTGCTGTTTCTGCTCATCATCTTATCGCGTATCTTCCAACCCGGCCCGGAAGGATTGGCTCTCCTGTTAGGGATTTTCAGTTGGATGGGTATCTCGCGCCTGATTCGGGGCCAGATCTTCTCGATCCGGGAGCAGGATTACATCATGGCCAGCCGGGCGCTGGGTGCTTCGGTCTGGCGCATCATGTTCCGCCACTTGCTGCCTAATGTGTCTTCGCTTGTCATTGTGGCCGGCATCTTTAACATCGCCGGCGCCATCATCGCTGAGGCTGGTCTGAGTTACCTGGGGGTGGGTATTGGCCCACCGCTGCCAAGCTGGGGCAACATGATGCAGGGTTCGCTGGGCAACTTCACCGACGCGCCCTGGCTGGTATTGGCACCCGGCCTGTTCATCTTTCTGGCTACACTATCAATCTACCTGATTGGAGATGGCATTCGCGACGCGCTGGACCCGTGGTTGAAATGAATGAGACCTTATCTAGAGATTAGAGATCGGAGATCGGAGATTGCAATCTCCGATTGGTCGTTTGGGATACCTTGCCCCAAGAAGTTAGAAAAAGACCCTTGACAAGCGAATTGAATCATGATAGAATATAATTGAATTTGGGAGCGCTCCCAAAAAGTTATGATAAATCCTCCGTAATATCTGCGTATAAACTGTAAAGAATATGAGATTTTCTCGAAATATCCGCGCTATTTTGGGAGCGGTTGTCAAGGATTGGGCGATTTTAGTGTGGACAAGTTAACTCTGGAACAAATCGCCAAACTAGCGGGTGTCTCACGCTCTACTGTTTCGCGTGTGATAAATAACCACCCCAACGTGAAAGCCGAGGTGCGACAACGGGTTAGGGAAGTTGTTGCGGAGACAGGCTACCTCCCCAATCCGGCTGCGCGTTCATTGGCTTCCCGGCGCTCTGGAATCATCGGTCTCGTCATCCCCCGTGCAGTGCAATCCCTCTTTACCGACCCCTATTATCCGCGGCTGATGCAGGGAGTTGCTCAAGCTTGTAACGCAAACGATTACACGCTATCCCTTTTCCTGTTTCACACCGAAGACGAAGAGCAGAAGCTCTATCCCAAGGTGTTACGCACTCGATTGATAGATGGTGTCATCGTCAGTGCATCGCAGATAAGTGACCCCCTCATTCCTCAGTTGATCAATAACCAGGTGCCGTTTGTAATGATAGGGCGTCCCAATAACTTGCCAGATGTCAGCTTCGTGAATGCTGATAATGCGGTCGGCGCCTACTCAGCGACCAGCCATTTGATCCGGTTGGGCTACAAGCGTATTGCCACGATCGCTGGCCCTCTGAATACTACGGTTGGTCTCGATCGCCGGCAGGGTTACCTGGATGCACTCAATGACCGCAGCCGTTCAATTGACGAGGCACTGATGGTGGAAGGCGATTTCACTGAATTGGGCGGCTATGCCGCCATGCGGCGCTTGATCCCGTACCGGCCGGATGCTGTCTTCGTTGCATCAGACACCATGGCGTTCGGCGTTCTGCGAGCGCTGCGTGAAGCAGGCTTATCTGCACCTAATGACGTTGCCGTGGTGGGCTTCGACGACCTGCCCACGTCAGCTCTCTCTGACCCGCCTTTGACCACCATTCGGCAGCCGATTCGGCGCGTCGGCGCCCAGGCGGTTGAAATCCTGATTGATATCCTGGTCAATGGCCCCGAACCCCCTCGGCGCATTACCTTGAGCACTGAGCTTGTCATTCGATTGTCGTGTGCTTCCAGGCCGGAAGCTTGACCAAACGAAGAGTTGAGAGAGGAAGGCAATACCCGTGGGAAACCCAAGCACGTCCCCCACTATCGTGGGACCGGTCTTGCCTAACGTCCCCTGGGAGGGGAAGCCGAAAGATTGTCGCCAGGTGGTGTGGCGATCAAGCCGCAACCCCATCATCCCGCGCGACTTGATCCTCTGCTCGAACAGTATCTTCAACAGTGCCGTCGTGCCATTCGAGGACGGGTTTGCCGGGGTCTTTCGGGTGGACAACAAGAAACGCGACATGCGGATTCACAGGGGGAAAAGCAAGGACGGGATCCATTGGCAGATCGATGAGGAGCCGATCCAGTTCCTGTCTGATATTGACGAATACACGCGCTTCGAATTTCGCTATGACCCTCGTGTCTGCTGGATCGAAGACCGATACTATGTGACCTGGTGTAATGGTTACCACGGCCCGACCATCGGCGTGGGCTATACCTACGACTTCGAAACGTTTTACCAATTGGAAAACGCTTTCCTGCCTTATAACCGGAATGGCGTCCTGTTCCCCAGAAAGATCAACGGCAAGTACGCTATGCTGAGCCGTCCCAGTGACACGGGGCACACACCTTTTGGCGACATTTTCTACAGCGAAAGCCCCGACATGTGCTATTGGGGATGCCACCGCCACGTGATGGGGCCAACGACAGAGTGGAGTTGGCAGAGCACCAAGATCGGTGCCGGCCCGACGCCCATTGAAACGAAAGAGGGTTGGTTGCTGTTTTATCATGGCGTTCTGACCTCATGTAATGGATATGTGTATAGTATGGGGGCTGCTTTGCTGGATATCGACGAGCCGTGGAATGTCCTTTATAGATCAGTACCCTACCTCCTCTCTCCTCAAGAACTGTACGAATGCGTTGGGGATACTCCCAACGTGGTATTTCCTTGCGCTGCGCTTTTTGATGCCCCTACAGGTCGCATTGCGATTTATTATGGGGGGGCCGATACCGTCACGTGCCTGGCATTCGGTCAGGTAGATGAGCTGGTTGAATATGTGAGGGCGAATTCGGAGATCTGATGTAGTTCAAATACAAAGAAAGGAGGAGACCATATGGAGTAGACTGCCAACGTGTGGTCGGCTCAAATCAAGAGTATTGTTCCATAGGTACGAACAAGGGAGGAAAACTACTATGAGTAAGCATATCCGAATGCTACTTGCCCTGGCTCTGCTGTTACCCATCCTGGCTGCCTGCGCCCAAGCGCCAACCCCGGAAGTGGTCGAGAAAGTCGTTACCAAGGAGGTAGAGAAGGTCGTCACCCAGGAAGTGGAAAAGGTCGTCACCCAGGAGGTGGAGAAGGTCGTCACCGCGACCCCTTCCCCGGCTGAGGCTCCTGCAGTGGAATACGTACGGAGCGAAACCCTGTACACCGGCGGAACACAGTGGGGCCCGCCCACAGGCTTTAATCCCTGGAATCTGGGGAACTATGCCATGGGAACCTTTGGGCTTTGCTATGAACCACTATTCACCTACGATCCGCTGGCGGATGAATTTACACCCTGGCTCGCGGAAAGCGGCGAGTGGACGAGCGACAACGTCTACCAGGTGAAGGTCCGCCAGGGCGTGATGTGGTCTGATGGCGAACCCTTCACGGCTGCTGATGTGAAGGCCACCTTTGATATTGCCAAAGACGCGCCGGTTGCCATCAGCCCGGTATGGAAGTTCCTGGGCAGCGTCGACCTGGTGGATGATTACACGGTCAACTTCACCTTCGACCAGGCTCTCTACCAGGGATGGTCATACTATCTGTACTCGACCCCTATTGTTTCGAAGCATGTCTGGGAAGCTAAATCGGTGGAGGACATTACCTCCGGGCTCAACGAGACTCCTGAATGCACGGGGCCGTACGTGGCCGAAACTCTTGACCAGAGCAGAGTGGTCTGGGCCAAAAGAGATGGCTGGTGGGCCACCGAGGCGCTCGGGCTGGATCCCAAACCCAAGCGCATTGTCGACATCGTCAACAGCGGCAACAACAACGTCGCGCTGGGTATGGTCCTCCAGGGCCAATTCGACCTGAACAACAACTTCCTGCCCGGCATCTCCAAACTCGTCGAAGGTGGTTATGGTGTTCAGACCTACTATCCGGGTCCTCCTTACCACCTCTCCGCCAACACGGCCTGGCTGCTCCTAAATCTCACCAAGAAGCCGATGGATGATCCGGCCTTCCGCAAGGCGGTAGCCTTTGCCATTGACACAGACCAGATCGTCAATGTAGTCTATGGCGGCATGGTCTTGCCGGCCAATCCGACCGGTCTGCTGCCGACCTGGGATAAGTACATTGACCAGGCGGTGGTAGATGAACTGGGCTTCAGCTACGATCCAGAGCAGGCCAAGAAGATCCTCGCCGACGCCGGATACAAGGACGTGGATGGCGACGGATTCGTCGAAGCGCCCGATGGTTCCAAGATCGAGCTGAAAATCAACAATCCGAACGGCTGGACGGACTGGATGGAGGCCAACCGGGTCATCGTCAATGGCCTGCAAGCCGCAGGCATCAACGCTCAAACCAATTTCCCGGACTTCCCGGAGTATGTTTCTGAGCGCAACGAGGCTACGTTTGACATGATGATCAACAACGATGCGCAGATCGCCAACACCCCGTGGCGCTACTATCTGTGGATGGGCCGCAACCCCATCGCGGACATTGCCACCATGCAGGACGGCAACTATGGCCGCTATGACAACCAGGAGGTTTTCGATCTGACAGACCAGCTTGACCAAATCCCAACTGATGACATAGAGGGCATGCAGGCGATCATATCCCAGCTCCAGAGGATCTATCTTACCGATATGCCTCTCATCCCGTTGTGGTATAATGGGATGTGGGCCCAATACAGCAACGATTACTGGACGAACTGGCCGTCGTCCGAAGAGGGCGCTCCTCACTGGACACCTGTCACCTGGCGCGGCTACTGGAACATGACTGCGATAAACATGCTGTGTGATCTGCAGCCCGCTCAGTAGTCAGGTAGCTCGATCAATCACTGCCCCTCCTCGTGAGTTGGCGCCTGGGGAATGGCCGTGGTGAGAGGGTACCATGGGGGTGTTGGGCGAGTCTCTGGCCGTCCAACACCCCCATCTCCCCCCTACTTGCGGGAAGTCTCAAAGACCCGGAGCTGCGTATGCGGAGGAACTAGTGTGAAACGGTATTTCGGAAGAAAGATCCTCGTTTATATCCTCACGTTTTTCGTTGCGGTGACCATCGATTGGATGATTCCGCGCTTCATGCCTGGCAACCCTGTTGACGCCTTGATGGCGCGGGCCGGTGGGTTCGCCGAGTCGGCAGCGTTGATGCACGATTATTATACCAAGATCTTTGGCCTGGATGTACCTCTCTGGCAACAATACCTTAATTTTTGGAATGCTCTTTTGCACGGCGACCTCGGCACCAGCGTGTATGTGTTTCCGTTGCCGGTAACAAAGGTTATTATGAGAGCCGTACCCTTTGATATTCTTCTTCTGCTTCCGGCGGTCCTGTTGAGTTGGTTTGCGGGAAACTGGTTTGGCGCTTTCGCAGCGCGCTCCAAACGGCTGGACAACAGCGTGTTGCCACTTGGCTACATCCTGACGGCGATGCCCTACATGTGGTTGGCCATGTTGCTGGCCTGGGTATTGGGAATCGTTTTGGGCATTTTTCCGATCTCGGGTGGATATAGCTATGCAATGACGCCCTCATTCTCATGGCCTTTTATCTGGAGCGTGTTGCAGCACTGGTTCCTACCCTTCGCCTCTATCTTCCTGGTCAAATTTGGTGGCTGGGCCATTGGCATGCGGAACATGATCATTTACGAACTCGAAGCCGATTATTCTCACTACCTGGAAGCTCTCGGGGCGCCCAGAAAACTGGTCAGACGATACGCCTTCAGAAACGCGGTCCTTCCCCAGCTCACCGGCCTGGCACTCGATCTTGGCGTCATCGTCGCCGGTGCCCTGGTAACAGAAGTCGTGTTCTCATACCCCGGAATCGGGTACCTGATTCTTCAGGCTATCAACACCAGGGATTTCTTCCTTCTCCAGGGATGTTTCCTGTTCATCATCCTGTTCGTGTTGCTGGCCAATTTTACTATTGATGTTGCTTATGTGCTCGTTGATCCGCGAACGCGAACCGGCATGCAAGGTGAATCGGCATGATGAACCTAAAGAAAAGCGAGTTTCTTTACTTTGCCCTGAGGAACAACAAGCTAAAGGTTGGCTTAGCCGTCTTGCTCTTTTTTGTCGTGCTTACATTTGTCGGCCCGCTGCTTACGGACTACCAACCTATGGACTACGTAGGGCCACTGAACGCTCCTCCATCCTCCGAATTCTGGTTCGGGACCACCTCATTCGGACAGGATGTTTTTACCCAGTTCGTACACGGCCTGAAAGCGTCGTTCCTGGTGGGAATTATCGGTGGAGGAATAGGAACCCTTTTAGGCATACTGGTTGGTTTCACTGCCGGTTATCGGGGTGGCATGGTCGACGAAGTCCTCAATACGCTCACCAACATTGTCCTGGTTATTCCAACGCTGGCCGTTCTTCTTATCATCGTCGCCTATCTTGAAGTTCGGGGCATTCTTATAGAAAGCGTCTTTATTGGGTGTACCGCCTGGCCTTGGGCGGCCAGAGCCATCCGAGCGCAGACGTTTTCATTGCGCTCCAGGGATTTCGTCGATCTGGCCAGGCTGGGTGGAATGAAGCCTACGAAGATCATCTTCACCGAGATCGCACCCAACATGATGTCCTATCTGTTGCTGGTCTTCATTCTCCAGTTTGGAAGTGCGGTCCTCATTGCGGCCACGCTGGATTTCATCGGGCTCGGTCCGACGGACGCCATTTCACTGGGTCTCATGATGAACAACGCCGTGCTGTGGGGCGCTCTGCTTCTGGGTATCTGGTGGTGGTTCATTCCACCGGGCCTGGCGATCACGGCCATCGTCGGGTCGCTGTATGTCACGAACGTTGGACTGGATGAGGTCTTCAACCCCAAACTCAGGGAGATGTGACAGCATGGGTTTACAAGTAGAAAAGCTCAAAGTCTATTATCAAACCCTGCATGGGGATGTCAAGGCACTGGATGGCGCAACGTTCACTGTCCAGGGGGGGGAAATCATGGGCCTGGCCGGCGAATCGGGCTGCGGAAAAACTACGCTCGGCCACAGCCTGATCCGGTTAACGCCCCCCATGAGATTCGTCGAGGGCCGCGTGACACTTGACGGCCAAGAATTGCCCGTGTGGGATATGGAAAAAATGAACCAATTCAGGTTCAAGAAAATCTCCATCATCCCGCAATACGCGATGAATGCTATGAATCCGACGCGGAAGATCGGAAAAATGATCGCAGAACTGCTCGGATCCAGAAATATGGGCTTCAAAGCTGCCTTGCCTGAGCTGAAGAGGAGGCTGGACCTGGTCAAACTGCCGCACGACGTGCTCGGCATGTACCCAATAGAGTTATCAGGCGGTATGAAGCAGAGAATGGTCATGGTGATATCGACGTTGATGAACCCTTCACTGCTCATCGCGGACGAGATCACCTCGGCGCTCGACGTGTCCAGCCAAAAGGCCGTCGCAGAGATGCTGGTCGAATTTCGGAATCAGGAGTGCTGTAAAAGCGCGATAGTCATTACCCATGACATTTCGATTCTGTATCAGATTGCCGACAGCATTATGATCATGTATGCCGGGCAACTGGCGGAGAAAGCCTCTACCGGAGTGATCATCCATACTCCCCGGCATCCCTATACGAAACTGCTGATTTCATCCTTGCCGGAAATCGGAGTAAAATATTCTGAGAAAAGACTGACAGGCATCCCCGGAAAGCCTCCCTTGCTGCTCGATCCTCCAACCGGATGTCGCTTCAGAGAACGATGTCCCGTCGCGTTTGCGAAGTGTCTGGAAGAGCCCCCATTCATTGAAATCGAAAAGGACCACTTCGTCGCTTGTTGGAAGGAGTTCGAAGAACATGCTTAAACTAGACAATGTATCCAAAGTCTATCACGTTGGAACCTTTGGCGGGAAAGAACTCCATGCAGTAAGCAACGTCAGCTTCGATGTTCAAGATGGAGAGGTTGTCTCATTGATTGGTGAGAGTGGAAGCGGGAAAAGTACCATCGGGAAGATGATTTTACGACTCATCCCGAAAAGCTCGGGCGCGATTATATTCAACGGCGTTGATATTTCCAGCCTTGAGAGGGGCCAACTCAAAGATTACTACCGAAAAGTACAGGGTGTTTTTCAAGACCCATTTAGCTCCTATAACCCAATCTTCAAAGCCGACCGAGTTTTTAGCATCATCAAGGACGAGTTTTTTCCGGAGATGAAAGGCCCGGAATGGAATGACAAGGTAAACAGTTCATTAGAGGCCGTCGGTCTGAACCCTGGTCAAGTTTTGAATAAATTTCCCCACCAGCTCAGCGGTGGTCAGCTCCAACGCTTTCTCATCGCCCGCGCCCTGTTGCTCGATATTCAGTTCCTTGTGGCCGATGAAATTATCAGTATGCTCGACGCATCCACACGCATCGATGTTCTCAACTTGCTGGCAGACCTCAAATCCCGCGGCCTGTCGATCCTTTTCATCACGCACGATCTCTCACTGGGATACTATATTAGCGAGAGAGCGGTGATTCTCTATCGGGGATGTGTGGCAGAGATGGGCTCGACAGACAGGATATTCAACCATCCACTGCATCCATACACAACGATGCTCATGGCCTCTGTTCCACGCCTGGATAAAAAGTGGGAAGAGGTAGAGGTGGATCTAAAAGGAAAGCAGTCAACGCTCACCAGCGGCTGTGTCTACTACGAAAGGTGTCCCCTCGCAGCCAAAGATGAAAGTTGTGCCAGAGATAGACCCGCGCTGATAGAGGTAGAAAGGGATCATTTTGTGGCGTGTGGCAAGCTGTAGGGAAGAATGACCATCTATGCCTCCGGGGGTGGCAGCTTGGCAATCTTAAACCAGTATCTGGCCAGGGTCTCGACCACATCCACCAACGCCTCGAAGGTGACGGGCTTGGTGATGAAGGAGCTGACCCCTTAACCCTTGAGGACAGTCCGCACCTTGTGCGTCAGAGCCATAGGGCTGAAGGGCTTTTGCAGCAGGGTGACGCCTGAGTTCATCCCACCGTGGCGCAGGATCGCGTCGTCGGTGTAACCGGACATAAAAAGGATTTTCAGATCAGGCCGAGTCTGGGCCAGTTGCTCGGCCAGGACTTTGCCACTCATACCCGGCATCACTACATCGGTCAGTAGTAAGTGTATGGAGCCGGGATGGCGGGCAGAGATCTGCAGCGCTTCTTGTCCATCCTGCGCCTCCAGTAAGGTATAATGCTGTCGCTGCAACACCTGCCGCGCCAGCTCACGTACCGCTGCGTTGTCTTCAACCAGCAAGATTGTCTCGCGGCCGGGGGGCATATCCGGGCTGGTCTGCGCTGGGGGCAGCGACAGGGAGGCTTCTTCGGAGCGTGGCAAATAGATGCTGAAGGTAGCGCCCCGGCTCTCCGTGCTCTGAACCTGGATGTCTCCGAAGTTCTGCTTGACAATGCCGAAGACGGTAGCCAACCCCAGGCCGGTGCCCTTGCCCTGCTCCTTGGTGGTGAAGAACGGCTCAAAGATGTGCTTCACCACTTCCTCGCTCATGCCGATCCCCGTGTCCTTGATGGTGAGCACCACGTATTCGCCCGGATGCAAGTCCGGGCAGTGACCAGCGATGTAGTCCTTGTCTAACACGGCGTTGTCCGTTTCAATGGTTAGCTTACCACCGTCGGGCATCGCGTCGCGCGCATTGACCACCAGGTTGACGATGACCCGCTCAATTTGCGCCAGGTCAGCTTTGAATGGCCACGGGGCGGAAGTTAGCTTGGTTTCCAGATCGATGTCTTCGCCGATAATGCGCCGCAGCATCCCGTCCATGTTGGACACAACGGCATTGAGGTTTAGTACTTTGGGTTCGATAATTTGCTTGCGACTGAAGTCCAGCAGTTGGCGCACCAGGTCGGCGGCACGTTGGCCCGTGCTCAGAATTCTGTCTACCAACTCCTGGCGCGGATCGTCTGGGGCCAGTTCAAACTGCAGCAACTCGGCGAAGCCGTTGATGGCTGTCAGCATGTTGTTGAAGTCGTGGGCGATGCCCGCAGCCAATCGCCCGACCGTTTCCATCTTCTGCGCCTGGCGATATTGTTCCTCGAGCTCCAGTTCGTGTGTCACGTCGCGCTGGAGCCCTACGTAGTTCACCGTGTTCCCATTCTCGTCTCGCACCGGGGTGATGGTAGTGTCTACGGTGTAGAGGATCCCATCTTTCTTCTTGTTGACGAGACGCCCGTGCCATGCCTCGCCATTACGGATGGTTGCCCATAGCTTTTCGTAAAAGGTGGTGTCCTGTTCCCCGCTCTTGGAGATGTGCGGCTTCTGGCCCATCGCTTCGGCGCCGCTGTAGCCGGTGGTCCGCTCAAAGGCAGGGTTGACGTAGAGGATGGTGCCTTCGATGTCGGTGATGACCACGCTTTCTGCGGCCTGCTCGATGGCAGTGATCAAACGTTGGCGGGTCTGGGCCAGGCGGGACCGGGCCAGTGCCCCCGATACCTGGTCGGCTGCACTCCAGGCCAGGCTGACCTCCTCAGGCGAGAAGTTACGTGGCTCCGTCGCATACAGATCCAGGCTGCCCACTACCTCTCCGTTGATGACGAGAGGGAGCAGGAGCGACGCGTTGATGCCACGCTGGTGCAGGAGGCCGTGCATCGCTGCCAGACGTGGATCGCTTTGAATATTGCCTACGACCATAGGTGCCTTGTAGCTGAGCAGGTATTGGAACGAGGGATTGCTGGCCACAGGGATGAATTTGTGCTGTGTGGCTGTCCAGCCTTCGGGCTGATACTCGGCGACCACGTTTGCCATTGTTTTATCGTCGTTTAGCAGGCTAGCTGTTACGCAAGGCACGTCTAAAGCCAGGGCCAGTTCGCGGCAGGCTATTTCCAGTATAGACTCCGGCTCCAGTTCCGTGGTTGAAGCAGCAATGAGCCGGTTGAACAGGGCCAGTTCACGATTATGTCGTTGGAGACGTTCTTCGTTCTTGCGTAATGTCTCCAATGTCCGGGCGTTCTCAATGGCGATAGCTGCCTGCTGCGCCAGTGCCTGGCATAGGGCAATCTCTTCGGAGGTGAACTCCCGTTGCCGCCGGCTCTCCCACAATTCAGCGAGGGCGATCACCTGGCCC
This sequence comes from uncultured Anaerolineales bacterium, assembly GCA_964439175.1. Classification (GTDB taxonomy): domain Bacteria; phylum Chloroflexota; class Anaerolineae; order 4572-78; family NAK82; genus CAYTNQ01. The sequence goes on from CAYTNQ010000015.1 coordinate 11,633, forward strand.
CGGACCTGTAGCGGGATGTACAATATCGTTCGAGCCCCATACTGCTGCATATGGGCGCGTTCGGCGTCGGACAGATCCAGGTCGTCTATTTGGGAGATGTCAGGTTGACCGGCTTGCAAGGTTTCCAGAAACTGGGCGTCGTCGTCCCGATAGATGGTGTACAGGTCCGACACTTGTTCCTGCGGGCAAGCTTGGGGGCCGATGTACTCGGCGACCACGGTGTAAGTCATGGTCTCTGCTTCCAAACTGCAGATGTAAGCGCTGGTGGCGTCTACGGCCTGGGCCATCTGCTCGGCAATGCGACTCAACACAGCTTCCAGATCCAGCCTGGAAGAGATGATGGCGCCCGCTTCTCTCAGCGCGATTTGCTCTTTCAGCCGCCTTTGCGTCTCGGCCAGCAGCGTTCGATTTGTCGCTTCGCTCTCGCGCAATGACTCCAATGCCCGGGCGCGTTCGAGGGCATAGCGGATGGACCGCTCCAACACAGGCGCGTCGATCTGACCCTTGACCAGGTAATCCGCTGCCCCAGCCTTCATTGCCTCGACGTCCACCTGGCGATCTCCCTGCCCGGTCAGCAAGATCATGGGTGCCCGGCAGCCGTTCCTGAGCGCCTCGTGCAGGAGTTCCAACCCGTTATGCTCGCCAAGGCGATAATCGAGCAGGTAGACATAGTGCCCATCCTGCTCTATCGCTTCCAGGGCAGTCTCATAGGTGCTTACCCATTCGAGATCGAATTTCTCTTTCCCGATTTCGGCCAGCAAGTCACGGGTCAGGACGTAGTCATCCTCGTCATCATCTACCAGAAGTACTCTTACCGGTTCGGGCATATCAACCTGCCTCCTTGCCGCTGGGTGGTAATTCAACAAGTTGGAACCAATACATAGCCAGAGTCTTTGTCACCTCTACCAGCGCCTCAAACGTCACCGGTTTGATGACGAACGAATTGGCGCCCAAGTCGTAGCTGCGCAGGATGTCCTCCTCGGCTTTGGAAGTGGTCAGCACCACAATGGGGATGCGTCGTAGATGGGGGTCGGCCTTGATCTCCTGGAGTGCCTCGCGCCCGTCTTTCCTGGGCATGTTCAGATCGAGCAGGATCAGACCCGGGAGTGGCGCATTGGCCAGGTGGGTGTACCTTCCCCGCCGGTGTAGATAATCCATCAATTCCTCGCCGTTCTCGACGAAGTGCAGGGCGTTGGCCAGCCGGTTCTCTTCCCACGCTTCCTGGGTCAGCATGCGATCATCTGGATCGTCCTCAGCCATCAGGATGGTAATTGGTTTTGCGTATTGGTCATTCATTGCTGATTTACTTCTCCTTGAGATTGTCTGACAGGCAAGGTGACGATGAAGGTTGCTCCTTGCCCTGGCGTGCTCCTGGCCGTGATCCTTCCCCCGTGCCGCACGACGATCTTGCGGCAGGTGGCCAGCCCCACGCCCGAACCTTCATATTCGCTCCGGCCGTGCAGTCGCTGGAAGACGTGAAAGATACGGTTGAGATACTTTTCGTCAAAGCCGATGCCGTTATCCTCGACGAAGATCTGGCACACTCCGTTGTGGTGGGCATTGCCAGCATAGACCTTGACCACCGGCGGCTGATCCTGGCGGTGGAATTTGAGGGCATTGGCGACGAGGTTCTGCAGCAGTTGCCGCATCTGGGTTGGGTCGGCCTCGATGCGGGGCAGGTTCTCCACGTCCACTCGACCTCCCACCTCCTGGATGCGTACTTCCAAATCGGACATCACCTCCTGAGCCACCTGGGCCAGGTCCACCGGCACGAAGGGGTGCGCCTTGGTAGTCACCCGAGAATAGGTCAGCAGCCCGTTGATCAGGGCCTGCATGCGGGCAGCGGCATTTTGCATGCGTTCCAGGTAGTCGCGTCCCTGGTCGCCGAGGGTCTGGCCGTGTTTGGTCTTGAGCCGGTCGCCAAAGGCCTGGATCTTGCGCAGCGGTTCCTGCAAGTCGTGGGAGGCGATGTAAGCGAATTCCTCCAGTTCGCGGTTGCTTTGCTCCAGCCTGGCCGCGTAGTGCTGTAATTGTTCTTCCACCTTCTTGAGTTCGGTGACGTCTTGGATAGAGATCAGTACCTTGGATAAGGTTTCCTCATAGCCTGGGGCCACCTGGCAGGTCAGGACGATGTGCTTTCCGTCGCCCATCGGCGTGGAGTTGGTGGCTTCGCTTTCGAACCGACTCTGCCCTTCAGCCAGGGCAATCAGCTCTTCTGTAAACACTTGGCGCGCCTCTTTGCCTACAACTACACCTAGATTCCTCAGAAACTCATTTTTATCTTCAGCCTTGTACATCTTCAGTGTGGCTTTGTTGACATCCACCACCTTTACCAACGTTGCACAGTGGGTAACAGCCTCCGGGTGATCCTCAAAATAGGTTCCAAGATCCTTGACTCCTGAGGCTTGCAAACTGTCGAGATATGCCTTTACCTCGGAGAAGTCTTCTTCCCACAGAGAAATCGGTGAATCTTCGAAGAGACTTCGGTATCGCTTCTCGCTCTCCTGCAGTGCCTCTACTGCCCGCACCCGCTCGGTGATGTCGGTGCTCGAGCCGGCCATACGCAGAGGTCGTCCGTCTTCATCCCAAACCGCCTGCCCGCGCTCGTAGAACCAGCGATACTCGCCCGACTTGGTGCGCAATCGGTCTTCCACTTCGTATGGCACTCGATCTTTCAGATGAGCTTCTAGTGCTGCCGTGATGCGCTCTCTGTCGTTTGGGTGCACAAGGGATTGAAACGTTTCAAAGTCAATGTCGAGTTCATCATCGGCGTACTCTAATTGCCCTTTCAGGCGCGGAGACCAGTAGAGGGTGTCGTTGACGATATCCCAGTCCCATATACCGTCGTTCGAGCCTTGCACAGCCAGGGCAAACCGCTCCTCACTGACGCGCAAGGCCTCGGCCAGAAGCCTGGCCTCGGTCAGCGCGGCCTGCGTCTCCTCAAACAGGTGGGCGTTCTGCAAGGCGATGGCGACCTGGTTGGCCAGGGCATTCAGGTAATCCAGGTCCACGTCACGGAAGTCGCCTGCTTCGGGGCTCTGCAGATCCAGGTTGCCCAACACCTGTCCGTCGCGGATGATGGGCAGCGCCAACTCGGCCCGCGTGGTGGGGATCAGCGGGAAATAGCCGGGCTCAGCCTGCACATCGTCCACACAGACAGGTTGGTGAGTCGCGTATGCGCGACCGTTGATCCCCTGATCCAGAGGCAGAGGAACCGTCCGTGCCCGCTCTGCCTCTTCGGGGGAAAAGCCACGTTGCGAGCACCGCTCAAAGCGGCCGGCTTCCGTCTGCACTAACAATACCTGGCCGTGGGTAGCATGCGTGACGCGCATGGCCTCGTCGGTCAGGCGATCCAGGATGGCCTCAGCCTTCAACGTCGAGTTGACCATCTGCCCGACGCGGTAGAGCGTTGCCAGGCGGGTGTTCTGTTTTTCCAGCTCGTCCGTAGCCTTTTGGAGTTCCTTCTCCGCTCGCGTCCGCTCGGCGATATCATCCTGTAGCTGTTCGTTGGTTGCCTTCAGTTCGGCGGTACGCTCCTCGACCTTTAATTCCAGTTCCTGAGTGTGCTTCCTTATCTTTTTATGGGATCCATTCAAGTCACGGATCATCTGGTTGAAGACAAAAGCAAGTTGTCCCATTTCATCCTTGGAATTGATGTCAACCCACTTAGCTGAATCTGTGCCCTCTCTTCCAATCTCCTGGATTACAGTAACTAATTTCATAAGCGGCTTGGTCACCCAGACGGAAAGGGCAGAAACCAATAGAATTATCGCAAGGCCAAGTGAAATAAGGGTCACCCCAATGTAGTGACCAACTAATCCCCCCACCTTTTCAGTTACAAGCCTCGCAGGAAACCCTATCCTCACTGCTCCAATTTGTCTGCCGTGGCTGTCCCAAGCCGGGGTGATGGCGTCATAATACTTCTCACCCTGTTTCGAATGGATTAGGATAGCATCCTCGGCACTCTTCACAGCCTTCAACGTCGCAGCGTCACTGATGATCCCGCCACGTTGCGATGGATCATTGTGGAACAGTATCTTGCCGTCAACATCTACTACCATCGCATAGGCAATATCTTCATAGGTGTCGACCATTTCCTGGCACTGTTTATCAAAGCCTACCAGGTCTTCCAGGGCTGTCCCTGGGTCTAACAGTCTATCTAATTCAAGCTTTAGACTTTGCCCTACGACGAACGCCTCCAACTGAAGGGCATTGGAATATTCTCTCGCCAATGCAGCGCTGCCAGCCAGGATGTTTGTTCCAATTGCAAAAAGCAAGATCGCGACTGTGATAAGAACGATTTTTGCTCGTACACTAAGGCGCATTTACTTTTCCCATACTGGCGTTTCTGCGGAAACTGGCTGGGGCTGTTCAACCCCTCCTGCGCAGGAAGCCAACAAAGAAGCCGCTGCAACAGTCACTGCTATGATCGCAGGGACAACGGCCCGGTTGTAATCAACTGTGCTGATTATATCACATACGCAACTAGATAGCAGTAAAAGTTACGTAAAGGAATGGGTTTTGATCGGGAGGTATTCCATCACTTGCCCTGGGGCGTGAGCGACAAGATGATTCTACGGAGAGGCTTTATTACCAAAATGGTAACTGCTCAGCCACCCTTGCGAAGGTTAAAAATAACTTTGCCAATAGGGCAATTTTCGGTAGACCAAGGCATTTTTGCTCTGAAAATTCTCACTAAACCTTCGCAAGGGTTATCTGGCCTGAGTAGTTACCCAAAATGGTCTTATTAGTGCTATAATAGACCCGGGTGAAATGTAGCTGGCAGCAAAGCGCTGTGCAGGCCCATAGATGAAGGAGGCCAATCATGGCTTGTTGTCAATGTCAGGGTATCGAAATGGAGTTCAATCAAGAAACGGCCGCCAAGCAATTGCAGCGCTATCGAAAAAAAGGCCCGGCCAGGACCACTCGCATGTTGATCAATGCGCTCAAGTCGCAGGGCGTCAGCGGCATGACCCTGCTGGACATTGGCGGCGGAATAGGGGCTATTCAGCACGAATTGCTCAAAAGTGGCCTGAACTGTGTCGCCGCTGCGGACGCCTCAACCGCTTACCTAGAGGCGGCCAGGCAAGAGGCCGAGCGTCAGGGTCACGTCGACCGGATCAGCTTTCGTCACGGCGACTTTGTCGACATGGCCGCCGATATCGAGCCGGCCGACATCGTCACCCTGGACCGGGTGATTTGCTGTTACCCGGATATGCAAGCGCTGGTCGGGCTATCGTCGGCGCGGGCGCGCCAATACTACGGCCTGGTTTATCCGCGCGACACCTGGTTGACCAAGCTGGGTTTGGCGCTGATCAATTTCGTATTGCGGCTGCAGGGCAACCCATTTCGCGTATTCCTGCATCCCAGCCAGGCAGTGGACGCCATGGTGCGGGGCAATGGCCTGAAGCGGATATTCTACGGCAAGACGGCCTTGTGGCAGGTGGTGGTTTACGCGCGCTAGGCCGGTCCTGAGGTCAGACCGATTCAATCCGGATAGCTAAACGACAACTACTTCCTTTTTCTACGTGAATATCGCCCAGGTGCCCGGCTATTGCGTCGGCCTTTCCAAGGCTATGAGGAGCGTGTGTTGTAGCAATCGCTATCGTTTGCATGCCGGCTGAGCAAGCAGCGTCAATCCCAGCCGGTGAATCCTCAATAACTACACACTTGTCAGGTGGTATACCGAGTCCTTTGGCCGCAGCCAGATAGGGTTCTGGGTCTGGTTTGCCATGGGTAACATCTTCGGCGGCAACCAGAATGCTAGGAATAGGCAAGCCCGCATATTGCAGCCGCGCTGTGGCAACATCTCTCGTCCCCGATGTGGCAATTGCCCAGGTATCTGTAGGGAGCGAACTGAGCAATGATGAAGCCCCCGCTATAGTTATCACCCCATGGGTATCAGCGGCTTCGGCTGCGGCGAAATGCTTGGCTTCTTCCTCAGCAAGAAGATGTGGAGCAACGAGTCTGATGGTCTCTACAGTTCTTCTCCCATGCGCGACTCGCATGATGTTAGCCACGTCGAGACCGTGCTGCTGCGCCCACTGCTGCCAATGGCGCTCAATGCAAGCGGTAGAGTCGATCAAGACGCCGTCAAGGTCGAATAGGATGGCATCGCATTCAATTTGTATCATTTGCTTTCTACCTATATTTGCCTACTCCGCACTACTCGCCCAGGCGTCAAGCTCAACTTTGTAATCTGGACTTGCCAGAGATGCGACGAAAAGCAACGTCATACAAGGTTTATGTCCTTTGGAGGATTTCGATATTCTTTCACGGTTCAGATTCCTGTCATTATCTTCCCCACCCTTTGTCGTAGATGACGCGCAGTTCCCACCCATTGGGTAGAAACACAAACTGGCATGTTGGTTCGGTCGGATCAGGAAGGCCGAACAGAATCAAGCGACGCGGTCCTCGATCTCCCAGGTATGATCGAGCACGTGCCACGCCACGCGGCGGACGTAGTAGCGCGGCGTCCAGATGACGCCACCGCGCGGACCTCGTGCAGGTACCTCGCCACGCGCCGCCGCTGCTAGCGCGTTCAATATCGCCTGGCGCGTTCGGCCGAGTTCGTCGTTCAGGTCCTCCTCTTCCCTCTTCTCAAGCTTCCAGGCGAGCCGCGCAAGATAGCCCACGTCGGCACCCAGCACGTGCCGGACGATCTCTTCCAGGTCTCGGCCGCCTCCACGCGGTCCCTTGCACAGCTCCTTTCCTAAGGCCGCCTGCACAGTCGCGTCGAACGCCCGCCAGCAAGCCTTCAGCAGCGTCTGGAAGCATTGAAGCTCGGCGTCATGGACCGGCCTCGTGTCGCTTGACGGGGCGACGGCCGGCGCGCCGAAATCGGTGGTCGCATTGCCCTCAAGCCGCTCGACCACAGCCAACGCAGATACAGCGGCAGGTGCCTGGAACCCAAGCCGTGTCGCGGAGAGTATGCGAGCGTAGCGTGGCCCATAGTCGATGAGGGCTTGCAGCGCCGAACCCTCGTCGCGCCCGATCCGGCACCAGCCTGGCCAGTCGATCGCGCCGGCAACCGTTCGTTTCTTCCCGATCTCAAGGTACACGTCGATGTTGTTTGAAGATCGCATCAATTTTTGCCCTTTCAATCCAGTCTCTTGCCAGATCGTGATAGACGGAGTAGGCACTCCAGACATCGGCCGCCCATTCGTGAACCAACTTGATGTGTTCCGACGCGTCTTTGGCATGGGCCACATGCGAAATCGTCAGGCTGCCAAGGTTGTCGAGCAGTTGGGGCTTCTCCAAGTGCTTTTTTCCATTCAACCACTGCTGCAATAACCTGAGCAAGTCAGGATCATTGTCATATTCCATGGCACAGCACATCCCGGTCAAGTGGGCTGCGAAAGATTTCGCGGAGATCATGTAAATATGGGGATGTTGCAAGGCATACGTGTCCACCGTCAACCGGTGGACTTTTGCGTAACGAAAATCCGAAAATTCCTTAATCGAGATGGTTTCAAAGATTTCCTGGCATTTCTGACTTGACATAAATCCACACAAACAAACCATATCACTCCGACCTCTTCGCTCACACTACCAGCGCACCAGGAAAAGTCTCTCCCTGCTAATACTACAACCGTACATGTCATTCTGAGGAGTGAAACGACGAAGAATCTATATAGATTCTTCGCTCCCTTCGGTCGCTCAGAATGACATGGCGACTGAAGTACGGTAGTAGTACTAAGTAGGTAGCCAAAAGTTCTTATCACATTTCTAATGCCCCGTTTTGAGCCACCCGCACGACCTCACAATTGGTCAGGCGCAAAGCTTGTTGCGGGGTGAAGTTGGCAAAGTAACGCCGAATGGCAGCATCCAGTTCCGCCAAGCACTTGAAACGCCGATCGGCTGCGATACAGTCTTTCAGATCCCACCAGACCTTCTCGACGGGGTTAAGCTGATGACCACTGTAGGTAGGCAAGTACACCAACTCCAACCGGGCATGCTCGGCCAGCCATTTCTGCACCGCCCGACTGGTGTGAATGCTGGCGTTGTCTACGATCACATAGATCATGCCGGTGGGATAGGCTGTCAGCAAGGCGGTCAAAAAGGCAATGAACTCGACGCTGCGCTTCCGGTCGGTCAAGTGATACACCCATTCCCCGGTGCGCAAGTTGAGAGCGCCGAAGACACCTCGTTTCCGGTTCTGCCCAGGGGTGATCAACCGCTGTTGCTCACCCCGGCGTTGCCACATGGCACGCAGGATGGGCAGCAGATGCAGATCACCCTCATCCTCGGCCATCAGCGTCGCCTCCGAATCTCTCAAAACCTGCTCCAACTTGGCCTGTTTTGCGGCGGCCAAGGGGTCTGGACGCCGGGCCGGCGCCAACTTGGGCCGTGTCCAACGAAACTCGGCCCGATGCAAGGCGCGCCGCAGCGTCGAAAAGCTGACCTGGATGCGAAAGCGATCCGCCAAGTGCATCATCAACAAGGCGATGGTCCAATAGCCCGGCAAGTAGCCAAAGTTCGGGGGCGGTTGGCTGGCCTGAGCCTGAACCACCGCCATCAGCAGCTTGTCTTTGGGGGGCCGCCCGCTGCGCGGCGCATCCTCCAGCCCGGCTATGTCATGTTGGGCATAGGCCCACAGCCAGGTACGCACGGTGGCGGTATCATAGCCCATCAACTGCGCAATCTCGGGGGGCGAGTGGCCTTGGTCCGACAACAATACAAAGTGGGCTCGTTCGGAAACCCGCCCCACTGCTTGGCGCGCCAATTGCCGCAATTCGGCACGTTGTGTATCATTCAGTTTAATTCGGAGCATGCTCGGTCACCTGGTGAGAGTTGTGTCTCGCCCAGTATATCCCATGCTCCGAAATGTTTAAAAAACTTTTGGCGAGTTACTTAGAGTCTTACATTGAGTAAATTCCCAAGTCGCACGCCGTCTAACAATTCTGGGAACTTGCATTTCTTGTAATCATCAAGCGGAAAGGCAAGATAACGCTGGCATAGATTGGTCTTATAAACTGGGCATTCTTGATGCGGGCAAAGCATTTCTTGACGAATGCCGAAAACAAGCAGAGCCACCAAACTTACTAAAGCCGTCAAGTGATGAATGACAATGGCATAGTCCTTCCCCAATTTTTGTCCAAGTCCCATAAGCAGCCCCGCACGGCCTGAATATACGTGAAGCGGTGGAGAAATATCAGAAAGAAAGTCGCTGATTCCCTGACTACTTTTGGAGTTGTCTTCGTAGATGTACGGTCTTGCAAATATATCGGCCACCCTCAAGTGTGAGGTCTGCGCAATTTTTTCGACGTATGGTTGCAGGATAGGATGCGAAAAATACCCTTGTGGCATTTGCTTTTTTACAACTGATGGGAAACAACCCTCTTCATCCATATTTGCTACTTCCAGCAAATACGAGAGGGGATCTCCTGTGATGGAACTATCAGGGAAGTAGCGAAGGCTATCTCTTGCGAATAGAAGTATAGTCTCAAGATTTCTGCCGGGATTATCTCCCTGAAGTGCGAGGTAGCATGCCGGGGCGAACAAGTCAAACGCATATTCGCCCAATGCTTCGGTCGCAAAAAGGTAGGCTGACCGATATTCCCTTTGGCCTGAATGACGTTGGTTTAGGTGATGTAGAAAACCCTGATGCGAAGCAGAAGAAAAATTCATCCTATACGAACATAGGACAGCACACCCTTCTATAACATCAATAGTTCGTATAGGGGCGGGAGGAGACAGCAACAACTCTGTTAACTCTCTAAACTTGCCCTGAAATTCACTGTACGGAATGTCGTCGTAAGACTTACCGCCCTGACGAACGCTGCTTATCGCGTCAATGCAAAATTGCATGTAATTACAGGAGTAGGAGTAAAGGAAATTGGTGCTGATGGCGTGCCAAAAATGTACTGTTTCATGCCGAATGGCCAAAAACGCGTCAGCGTATCTTTGAGCATTTTCACCCCAAGCGTTCGGGTTAGCAAGGGCGGCCTGTATTGTGTTGAAATCTTCCCGAAGAATGATGAGCCACGTTGCCGTGTCTGTCCATCCTTCTTGGGTTATATATCGTTGAATATCACTCATCTCTTATGCCCCACCAGCAAGAACTATTCGGTCGGCGTCTAATTTTTGAGCTTGTTGGATGTAGTATCCAATATCTTCTTTCGATGTGCCTTTCGGGATTTCAATTTTCCTTCCGGTTGAACCGGTAATGACAATAGTGCCGTTTTTCCTTGTTGCCAGATAAGCAAAAAGGGCAGTGATTAAGGTTGATAGGACACTTGCGCCCGATACGATAATGGTAGCCGGGTCGAGGGCAAGCCCGCCAAAACCAACGGATGATGGCTTAATATGGATATCAACATCCTGCGTTTCAGCCAGTTTCTTCAGTTCATTGGCCACTTCATCGAAGTCAAAGCCTTCCACAGTAATTTGGATGGTCTCCATAACAAACTCCCTTGAGACTATAGTTGATAGATAAGAATGTTACACCCTTGTTGCCAGTCAGTATTGTCCCACTAGCTGATCGCCGTGTAAGGGATTACCTCTCGCTCTAGCCGCTCCGCCAACTCATCTTCCGCTGTGTCCAGATTGTAGTCCATCTGCAATCCCAACCAGAATTGCGGCGACATATCCAAGAAGCGCGCCAGCCGCAGCGCCGTATCGGCTGTAATGCTCCGCTTGCCCAACACAATCTCATTGATGCGCCGCGCCGGTAGCCCGATACTCAGCGCCAGCCGATTCTGGCTCAGGTCCATCGGCTTCAGGAACTCTTCCAATAACACTTCACCCGGATGTACTGGCTTTAGCCTTTCTGCTGCCATATCTCTACCCATCGAGTCTTGGTTGCTTGCCTGGATAGGTGTGTCCAGCTATTTGCTACCGGACACTTTTCAACGTTGGTAGCAGTCGCTACACTTCATGTCATTCTGAGCGATAGCAAAGAATGACATGATAGCGATAATTGGCTTAATAGCCGAGTTTTCCAAAAAGTGTCCGGTAGTGAATCCAGCTATCAGGTGAGCGGCTTTGGCAATATCCAACCAGGTGACTTCATCCTGTGGCATGGGTGGCCTCTTTTGTAAAGAAAAGAGCCTGGGCGGTGTCCAGTATCTCCTGGCGACGTAACCAGTTTTGACTCCGTTTCACGCCGCGTTTGCTAATCAGGTCCACGTTTCGTCTCTTCCAGCGTCGGCAGAATTTGGCAATTTCATCTCCAGGGATCGTAGCGACAAAGTTGCTATCCTTCTTGTGGTGGGCTGGGCTGAACCTTCCTGCTTATCCCCCACGCTTCGGGCGAACAGGTCGCAGCGTGTGGTTTTGAGTGAATGTATTGCAGGTGCGGGGTTAGCTGCCTTTACCTAATGTAATCTGCTTTGGTGCGACTAATCAGGAGTAAGGCAAGTCTGTTGAGCCTAGGCTTGCCCGCTCACCAACTCTTTCAACCATTGATCTCGCACTATGTGGCAAATCTGGAGAAGTCTTTCTTCTTCCTTTATCTGGATACCTTCTTTTGCAACTAGTTCGTGAAGGCGGAGAAAGAACAAACAATCAAAAGTGGTAATACGTTTTCCAGTGTCTTCCCTCGCTTTAGCAAGCTCCTCTAGGAACGATTTCTCTGTATACGTAGCTCCGTAGCCAAAAAAGATCGCCATTTCGCCACGAGTCAAGGCATTCAATAGGGGCCACAGTTTTTGGTAAACCTCTGCAATTTTTAGTAGATCCGCTTGTTGGATAAACCCACCTGGTAATAACATCTCAAGATCATCTTTGCTGTGCCTATCTTGTAAAATGTCTATGAAATTCTGCACCATTTCTTTAATGCGGGGGCGATATATCTCTTGGTGAGGTAGAATTCCCTTCGCGGCCCGCATGAGCGATATAAAGAATTTTTCGTCAACATTGTTGAAACGCGTGGTGAATTCGCGTATTGTATATCTTGCATTGCCAAGCAAGCTTATAGCTAGTAGTGAGTCCAAGGGATAATAGTTTTTAATAATGAAAAACTGCATCAAAGTAATAGACCATTGATGGCAAGCTTGAAGATAATCCTGTGGCTCTCCGTCCCTATAAATACAAAGCCTGAGCCACCGCATTCGATATCGATCTATTGCATTTCTCAAAACGACTTCGTATTTGTAGTTTCCCCGAAACCCACGGGACAAAATTCCATATCGATCGTGCGGGTCTTCAAGTGGGCAACCGGTTACTAAAATGCTGCTTGCAAATGGATCGCCGCAGCGTAGCAATCTTTCGAACTCAGAACGTGTTATTACTGTAGCGTCTATTCTCCTTTCGCCAAGTCTTTCATTAGTAATTGTGCCCTGAACTCTCAGTTTACTTACAAGGTAATCAGTTAAGAACAGAACATCGATATCGGCCTCCGGTTGCGACAGGTTCCCGTACTTAGCGAAAGAGCCAAATAGGATACTAGAACAATTACTTTGCAACTGATTTTCCTTTTTGATTTCAGCCAACGTTCGAATAAGATGATGTTTCTCAGTCTTAAGTTGGAGAGCAATATCTTCCCGGGAGTAAAAGTTCCTAATTTCCATAATGTATAGAGGTAAATGAGAGTGATGTTCATATAGAATCGGATCTACCCTATAATTTGATCGTAGGACTTCTTTTTCTATTGAAGTGATTTCAGCCTCACGCAATAAAGCCATATGTTGAAAAGAACTTGAGTAGCGAGTTGCTTCACGCAGTATTAGCATAATATCAGGATCGGAGAGCGAGAATCCGATGAACACCACCATCTTGGTGGCGAGCGTATGGCGTAATAATTGTAGGGATGTCGGCCAGCGGGCATGAAAGTAAAAATCAGAGTAATCCTTTTCGTCAAGAAGCAAGCGTTGGGTCTTATCGATTGAACCATGAAGCTTAAAGACATAGTTCTCGTGTCTCTTCGTTGGGTTTAGGAGTATTGCTGCATCCTCTTCGTCTTCATATGTGATAGCTGTCCCTCTATAGTTCTCAACTTTATATTCAGCAATCAGGCTCTCAACGATATTGTCAAAGTTCGTTGTGAAGATCGGAACCGAAAAGTCCAAGATGGACAGGTGTAGTATAGGGTTTCTCTCCGACATGTTCATCCGCTGTTTCAGTATCTTGCCCACCAGGGAATCTACCGCTAAGTCCCTTTTGTCCGTATCAAATATTGCAAACTGCTTGATGGCTTCTGCTGCTAGCAGGTAGCGCTGCTCTTTTATAAGCTTTGAAATCTCCTCTCGCTGATGTTTGTTCTCAGTTCGAATTTCGGACAATAAACTGATCAGCAACTCATTCCAGTTGGGCATAGGCGAACCAAACGCTTTCGAAGCGCCAGATCCCAAAAAGAAGACCAGGTTGTGGCTATGGTAGGCTTGGCTTATGGCATCAGATCTTTCATACAGGGCCGAAAAGTCAATCCAATAAGGATGAGCTGATAAAGTGTTAGAGCTATCCATCAGGCTATTATCTCCAAAATTCACACTTGTATTGTAGGCTGGGGACCATCGCTTGAGTCCAGGCGCTTGAGGGCCAGCAAGGCTACGTTTAAGCCAGAACTAGCATTACAGGTGTAACCAAACATAAACCGCAGCTGTAGCAAGTCGCCTAGAACGATTTGTTAGCTGCTGTTTATAGGTAAAGCAGCTCCGATTCTATTTTACTTCCCATAACCTAATGGTTCCGTCCTCTGAGCCGGAAGCAAGCGTGGTTCCGTTTGGCTCAAAGCTAACAGTGGTAACTGACTGTGTATGACCTTTCAGTGTATGTAACAATCTGCCATCTTCTACTTTCCACAATAATATGGTACTGTCCTCAGCCCCTGAAGCTAATATCGTACCAGTTGGTGCAAATGCAACACAGCGTACGCTGCTGGAGTGTCCCTGTAATTTCATTATCGATTTTCCATCCGAAAGTCGCCAGAGATAAACTTTTTCATCATTTGTTCCTGAAGCCAGTAGATTTCCATTTGGTGAAAAAGCAATACAATTTACCTTAAATCCTCTCATCAGATTTCCACGTTTTAAGACCCGCACCGGTTCGCCATTTGATTCTGGCATTTGCCATAAACATATGGTGCGATCATCTGAGCCAGAGGCTAATATGCTACCATCTGGTGAAAAGGTAACAGTGTTTACAGAGGCTTTGTGATAAGACCAAATTTGTTCTGGTGGTACAACCTGTTTGCCCATAAAAACATCAAAAAACCCAAAGACATCGTGAGTTGAGAGAACTCTATATACCCTTACGGTTTGATCTCTGGATCCTACGGCTAAGAATTTTCCACCAAGAGGTTCTTCTTTTGGACTAAATGCAACGCTATATATGCTATCTGTGTGATATTTTTGTGGTGAAAACTTTAGCTTTCTGAAATTACCAGTTAATTCTTCCTCAATATTATCCCTTTCAAGGCGAAACTCTATCACGCCTTTGTATGGCATTCTCCATACATGGACTAATTTATCATCTGCTCCAGCGACAAGTAACTCACTGTCGGAACTGAAGGCTACACTTCTTACAGTGCCCCTAGCTCCTGTCAATCTAGCCACCTGAGTCCGCTTTGCAACGGACCATAGGCGTACGGTTCTATCCTCGGAAGCAGAGGCCAATAGTAAACCATCCGGGCTGAACTTGACACTACATACGCCACCTACATGGCCGACTAACTTCACTGCTTCAGTAATATAACGTACATTTCGAAAATTGATTGCTGTTGCGTTAAGGTGAACCTGCGTTCCTCTATCAACCGGCGACAGGGACTTCTCTTCTACGTTTGCATCCCGTGTATTTATTTTCTCTGCTGGCAAGGAATTACCTTGGACATTTGTCTTTGTTGTTGTGATATGAGATCCTGATTGTGTCTCTCTTAATTCGACCTGTAGTTTTTCGATTTCCGCCTCTATATCTTCAATTTCTATTAAGATTTCTGGCTCAGTAGATATACCTTTAATCGCCTGCTGTTCTTTCAACTTTTGCAGCCGACGCTTGTGGTGGTCAATAAGTTTCTTTAGATCATCCTGACGTGGCATAATATTTAAGTTATGAATATCACTATTTCGTCTAAGCAGCTAATACCTGCGCATGACCTGCGGCCACGGAACCGCTACTGAAAGACAACCTCAAAAAAGCCGGGCTGATGACAGTAGCTTGATGCCCTTGTTAGGTTGCGATTTTCCACAACACGTTCAGGTGACCCCAGTTTGATTTTGTGCCTTGGTCAATAACCATTGCCCGGCCCTGGTAAACCACTATCCTTCACACAGTCACTGCGCCAGGGGTTCGAATTCTTCGTCGTAGCTAGCTTTGCGTATACTGCGACAGTCGTCGCAAAGTCGAATTGTAGCGACTGCATCAGAGGATAGGTATTTGCCAACCAATTTGTAGTCGTTGGCGGGATGGTCACCACAAATGGAGCAGACGTCAGTACGGCCCGCGAGCTCAATGATTCATCTAGTTGCTGCAGCCTGCTGTGGGTTGAAGGCGTTCAAAGCGCGAAACCATTCCTCTGAGTGTGGTGTTGGATAAAGTGGCATGTTTTGCAACCTCCGTGTCATTCGTAGGTAGCGGACCGCAACCTAATCTCTAGTGGATCATCTGCTATTAGTTTGCCATTCAGTGGTGACTGGCAGCGATTGAATCACGAAGGGCTCGAAAAAGGGTGAAAGGTGCGAAAGAGGGGATTGCCTTTCGCATACTCCGTACTATTTCTGGTTTCCGTGATTCAAATGCCTCCCAACACATAAGAACGTGCCCATGTCTGCTCTGTTTTCTTCAAGGTGAAGATGGCAATGTTCGTGACAAGTGAGGCTCTAGTAGTGCCATATGGCGCGTACCATGCGCCTTGTCCTGCTTTCTAATAGCCTTGCTACAGCCAAACAAAACGCGTAAAATCTTGACCAAATCTCACATCCAGTATACACCAATAATTGCCCCAAATCAATGGCCCAAGCGGACAAAAAATGCGGAAACGCCCCCAGAAACCGCTGCCCGGATGCGTGGAGCCATCCGGCTCAAGCACTACTCGATGCATTCCGAAGCGGCCTGCGTCGCCTGGATCAAACCTCATCGTCAAGAACAATCAGCAAACGCCCTGGACATCAGCCCAGAGCGTTCCTAAAAACGTGCCTTAAATTTTCTAATGTGCGACCGCTGAATCTATTCAGAACGGCCGCACTGATGATTAGAATCTGGAGCCTGGCGAATTTCTTTAGGACGCGGACACTTGCACTGCGCGCAAGTGTCCGCGTCCAATTCAAAAATCGCCAGTGTCCGGTTAGAATACTACGGGAAATAGCGATAGATGTCTTTACGGTGCAGGAAACGCACAAACGTGACAGTGTCCCCTTCTATCAATAGGCCTAGTCTGTATTCTCCCATTCGGATGCGATAATAGCCGGCATCGCCCCTCAGTTTCCTCAAGCCTTCTATCTCCTGAAGACCTTGGGCCTGCTCTACTGCCTCAATCAATTCCTTCACTCTGGCTCTCAATGACTTATCTTTGATCTTCTTGAGGTCTCGAGCAAAGCTGGCTTTGAATTCAACCTTCAAGCCACACCTTCCAGAATTTGGAGTATCTCATCTCTGCTAACTGTCTCGGTGGCTTCACCTTCTTTGATGGCGTTGATCAAAGCCGGGTCTTCCATTGCTTCGACCACCAGTTGGCGAAAGATGTCCTGCCGTTCTTCAAGCAATTCGAGGATCGCTTGTTTGAGCAAGTCCTTAATGTGTTGTTCTTCAACGCTAAGATGTGCCATATCCAAACTCCTACTTACCATAGGAATGTTTCCAGCATACAAGCGAATTCATTCCAGAGCAATCGCTGACTCTCTCATTGTACAGTAAGATACCCTTTCTGCCAATCACAGAGGATCCCATAGGAAGCACCGCCCCAGGAGACTGCTCGATCAGGTGATAGAGCCATCCGGCTCAAGCACTATTCGATGCGTACCGAAGCGGCCTGCGTCGCCTGGACCAAACGCCATCGTCAAGAACAATCAGCAAACGCCCTGGACATCAGCCCAGGGCGTTCCGAAGAGCGTGTCTCAAATTTGCTAATGCGCAACCGCTGAACCTATTCGGGGCGACCGCGAGGGTCCGCCCCTACATTAACCTTCCGGGGACGACCGCGTCGATGGGTCCCCCTTGCGAAGGGTCCGCCCGCACAGCCTCTGGAGTGCCCGGCGTCACTGGGCGTAGGTCCCCCTTGGCGAAGGGCTCACCCCTACACCAACCTACCAATCTACCAACCTACCAATCTACCAACCTACCAATCTACCAGCCTACCAATCTACCAATCTACCAATCTACCAAATCCCCTACCGTCCATCCCGCTTTAGCTGCTTGACCACCGCCCCCTGTGCATCAACCACGTCCACGACCATGGGCATCTGGCCCAACGCGTGCGTGGAGCAAGAGAGGCAGGGGTCGTGGGCGCGGATGGCGGCCTCGACCCGGTTCAACAGCCCCTCGCTGATCTCCTGGCCGGCGGTGATGTAGGTCTTGGCCACGCTGTCCACGGCCTTGCTCATGGCCCAGTTGTTGTGCCCAGTGGCCACGATCAGGTTCACGCGCTCCAGTTGGCCGTTGGCGTTGGCCCGGTAATGGTGGAACAGCGTCCCGCGCGGAGCCTCAATCACACCAACTCCTTCGCCGCTGTATTCCCGGCGCGTGTTCAGGATGTCGGTGCTCAAAATGTCGGGGTCGTCCAGCAACACGTTTACCCGCTCCAGGGCGAAGACGGTTTCAATCAGGCGTGCATAATGGAAGTAGAGCGTATTTTCTACCGGCTTACCGGCGTTGAGCGCTTTGAAGGCTTTCAGCTCTTCGTCGGCCAGGGGCGTGTCGATCTTCCCGGCCACATTCAAGCGCCCCAACGGTCCCACGCGGTAGACGCCGTCAGGCCAGCCCATCTTTTTGTAATAGGGGAACTTGAGGTAGGACCAGTCTTCCACGTGCTCGGCGATGTAGTCCAGGTACTGGCGGCCATCGAACTCTTCCAGGCGATCCCCGCTGGCGTCGATCAGCCGGCAAGGGCCTTCGTAAAGCTCCAGGCCCCCTTCCTGGGTGACCAGGCCGAAATAGCCAGAGGGGAAGACGGCGAACTTTTCCACGTCCTCCCGATTCTTCTCGGCCCAATCCTTCATAACCGACAGGCCGAGTTGAGTGGTTTCCAGCGCCTCGTCCGCGCCGGCCAGGATGGTGTCGCGTTCGGCCGGCTTCAGAGCCTTATTCACGCCGCCCGGTACGGCAAAATTGGGATGCACCTTGCGACCACCCAGAGTGCGGATGATTTCCTGCCCGAACTTGCGTAGTTTGACTGCTTTGACTGCCACTTCGGGGTTGGCCTGGATCAGGCCTACCACGTTTCTGCCGGCCGGGTCGGCGTCGAAGCCCAGCAGCAAATCAGGTCCGGCCAATTCAAAGAAGTGCATGCCGTGGCTCTGGATCATCTGACCCATGTGCATCAATTCTCGCAGCAAGCTGGCGGGGCGGGGCGGCGAGGCGCCTACGACTTGATCGCAGGCCTTGGCCGAGGCCAGGTGGTGGCTCACGGGGCAGATGCCACAGATGCGGGGAGTGATCATGGGCATCTCGAAATACATACGGCCTTCGCAGAACTTTTCGAATCCTCTGAACTCGTTGACGTGAAAGTAAGCCTGCTCCACGCCACCATTCTCATCCAGGTGAATAGTGACCTTGGCGTGCCCTTCGATTCTCGTTACCGGTTCAATCGTGATCTTTTGTGTGCTCATATCCATTTTCCCCTCATCAATCCCAGTGAAGCTTTTCGTCCTTGATTTCCGGGATGCGTCCCTGGGCCAGCTCGCTCAAGGCATAGTGAATCGTCTCGGCATTGGGTGGGCAGCCCGGGATGAAGATGTCCACGTCCACCACCTCTTTCAAGGCGCGAACCGGGGTAGGCACGCCCAGCTCCGGGCTGGTGGGCACCGCTCCTTCTCCGTCGGTGCTTTCGGTTTCGACGTATGCCCGGCGCAGCGCATCCTCCAATTTGAAGAAGTTGCGCATGGCGATCACGCCGCCGAAGACCGCGCAATCCCCCATGGCTACCAAGATCTTGCAGCGCTTGCGCATCTGGCGGGCAACCTCCTCGTTGGTCGTCGTGTTGACGGCTCCGGTCAAAATCCCAACATCCACCCCATCTTCGTCCGGCTTCTTGAGGTCGGTGATGGGCGTGGCTCTGATATCTACCAGCTTCGCGATGTCCACGATGCGTTCGTCCATGTCCAGTAACGACATGTGGCACCCGGCACATGCCGCCAGCCAGTCACTTGCAATCTTTGGTTTAGTCACCTCGACACTCCTTTGCTGATGTCAGTGGTCAGTGATCAGTAGTCAGTGATCACTGTAGTAGTAGGAACCCGGCCTCGCAGCGCTTTCTTCCAGTCGGCGTTCAGGTTAAAGCCCATGTTGGCAGTGATGGTCTCCAAGATTTTGACGTTAGACCAGACTTCAGCGGGAGGGGTCAGCGCCCAATGGGCCTCCTGCAAGCGTCCCTCCAGGTTCAGGTAATGTCCTCCCTGCTCTGCCCACATTTCTGCCGGCAGGACCACATCCGCCATCTCGGTCACCGGCGAGACGTAACTGGCCTGCACGGCGATAAAAGGTGCTTTCTCCAGGCGTTGCAGCAGCCGCTGGCCCACCTTATCATCTCCCAGAGCCAGATAAACTGCCTGGTGGCCGTTGATCTCAAACGTCTTGTCCAGCCCGTACCTGGAGGCAGTCACGCTGTTCGCCTGCCCTTTGGTGCCGATGATGGCGGAACGGCTGTCGGTTGAGGCGCCCACCAGGCGCGCCAGGTTGATCAACGCTTCCAGCGCCTGGGACGAGTCCTGGCGCGTGATGCCTTTACCGTAGACGAAGGCTGGCCGCTCAGACGTGGCAATCAACCCCCCCACTTCACGCATGGTCCCCTCGGGGATGCCCGTCGTCTGGCTGACAATGTCCGGAGCGTGCTGGACCATCTCGGGGAGCCGGGTTATTTTACCTCTGGCCAGCCCCAAGTCCACAATGGCAGCCATAAGCCCCTTCAGTAACTCGTAATCCGTGCCCTTTTCCGGGCGGAGACTGTAATCCGCGATTTCGTGCAGACCGTTATCGTAAGGGTCAATCACGATCAATTTCGTTCCGTGGGGCAAGGCACGCTTGACGAAGAAGCCGGCGACCTGGTGGTTTTCAATCAGGTCCACGCCAATCGCAAGCACACAGTCGGCTGACTTGAGTATCTCCAGGTTCCCCTCAAAAGGCCCGCCGGCGTTTTGCGCCACCTGCCCGGGCAAGGCAACCGTCACCCCCTCTTCGATGCTGGTCACCATCTCGCTGCCCAGTTTCTCCGCAAAGAGTTGCTTAAAGAGATGAAGGGCTTCATTCGGCAGCCGCGTCGAGGCCAGGGCGGCGATGCCATCCCCGTTCCTGCCGGCGAGAGGCTTCAGCCGGGCGACGACGTGATCGAGGGCCTCTTCCCAGGTGGCGGCCTTCAAAGCTCCATTTTTGCGTACGAGTGGGGTTACGATGCGCTCGCGGTCCTCACTCAATGGCAAAAATCGTCCTATTTTGCACAGGATGCCTTCATTGACCGGGGCGTTCCAGTCGCCATCGATGCGCAACAGGTGGTTGTCACGGACGATCAATTCGACCCCACAGCCGACGCTGCACCCGACGCAGATAGTTTTGACACGTTCCACATCCTTCTCTCGACCGCGATAGGCACTAAATCTATCAATGAGCGCGCCGGTGGGGCACACTTGCACACAGGTGCCGCAAGACACACAGGTACTTTCACCCAAGGGGACACTCAAGTCTGCGACAAGAAAGGTATTGGAGCCACGCTCGCTCATTCCCAGGGTGAAGTTCCCGATCAGTTCGCCACAGGCACGGACACAACGCCGGCAAAGAATACAGCGGTTGTGATCCAATACGAAATACTCGTGCGAACTATCCACCGGATATGGCTGCCAGTTTGGTTGCAGCGGCCAGTAGGCCATGTCTTCCCCATAAGCAGAATTCTGCAACTCGCAGTCGCCCCCACTCATCTGGCAATACATACAGAAGTGGTTGCGCTCGCTGAAGAGGAGGGTCAAGACGAACTCACGCGCCTCGCGCACCTGGGGCGTGTCGGTATGCACCACCATGCCTTTGCTCACCGGCAGGGTGCAGGATGGCTGCAAGGTACGCGCTCCCTCCACTTGAACCAGACACAGGCGACAACCGCCGTATGGCTCCAAACGGGGATGGTTGCACAGAGTCGGGATTTCGATCCCGGCTATCTCTGCCGCCCGCAATACGGTCGTACCCTCGGGAACTTCAAGCTTTTTACCATCAATCGTCACACTGATCATTATCTATCCTCCCCGTCTGTTGCAGGCTTGTTTTCACCCATGGGACTTAGGCTGCCTTGACCAGCCGGCCACTCATCGGACAGGCGCCTGTCGGACACACTTTTAGTCTGATGTGGGCCTCAACTTCTGCCCTGAAGTGATTGAGAGTGTCACGAATGGGCACGCCGGCGGTTTGCCCCAAACCACAGTGGGAAAATTGGCGCATCTTTTCACTCAGTTCCAGCAAGGTGTCCAGATCACCCAGGGTCGCTATGCCTTCGGACACGCTGGTCAGAATCTGGTGGGCGCGTTGGGTGCCGACCCTGCAAGGTGTGCATTTGCCGCAGCTTTCGTGCCTGAAGAAATTGAGCAACACTTTTGCCAGGTCTACGACGCATGTATCTTCATTGCAGATCAGCAAGGCGCCCGAGCCCAACGAAACCCCGGCTCGTTCGAAGGATTCGAAATCCATGGGAGTATCTTGCAAGCTGGCCGGGATAATCGAGCCGCTCGAGCCGCCGGTCTGGGCCAATTTCAGCGACGCGCCGTTTTCCATTCCCTTGCCATAAATAGCGATGACCTCGCGCAGGGTGATGCCCATGGGCACCTCGATCAGGCCGGTGACATTCACGTTCCCCAGAATCGTGTACACCTTGGTGCCCGAGCTGTTGCTGGTGCCAAAGCGCCGGAACCAGGCGGCGCCGTTTTTGATGATGGGCGGCACATTAGCCAGCGTCTCCACGTTGTTCACGACAGTGGGTTTTCCCCACAGGCCGTGGGTGGTAGGGTAGGGCGGGCGCGAACGGGGTTCACCCCGTCTGCCTTCTATCGACTCGATGAGCGCCGTCTCCTCACCGCAGATGTACGCGCCGGCTCCGGTGTGGATGTGGACGTCAAAATCGAAGCCGCTGCCGAAGATGTCCTCACCCAGGAATCCCATCCCCCTGGCCTGATGGATGGCCTTGTCCAACCGCTCTTGAGCCAGGGCGTACTCGCCCCGGATGTAAATGTAACCCTGGTTGGCGCCCACCGCATATCCGGCGATGGCCATGGCTTCGAGAATGCTGTGGGGATCTCCTTCCAGGATCAGGCGGTCTTTGAACGTCCCCGGTTCGCTCTCGTCGGCATTGCAAATGATGTACTTGGGATAGGCATCCGCCTGGGATACGAAGCGCCACTTCATGCCGGTGGGAAATCCGGCGCCCCCTCTCCCTTTCAATCCTGATCTACCGATCTCGTTGATCACCTCAGGCGGTTTCATTTCGGTCAGCGCTTTGCCCAATGCTTCGTATCCATCGTGGAGGATGTAATCTTCAATATTTTCGGGGTCTATCAGCCCGGCCCTGGCCAGCACGATCCTTTGTTCCGCCGGCAAGGTGCCCCGGCGAGCCGATAGCCAGGCAATACGCCCGGACAGCTCCCTGGTGGATGCCT
This sequence comes from uncultured Anaerolineales bacterium, assembly GCA_964439175.1. GTDB lineage: Bacteria > Chloroflexota > Anaerolineae > 4572-78 > NAK82 > CAYTNQ01. The sequence goes on from CAYTNQ010000015.1 coordinate 34,348, forward strand.
GGAGCCCGGCCGCGACGCGTCCCTTACGCAGATGTTCTTCCACCAAAAAGGGAACGTCTTCCGGCGTTACCGGCCCGTAGATGAGCGCCTCCGGGTAGATGATGATCATCGGCAGCGCATCGTGGCGACCGACGTCACCCACCATGGTCACTGCAATCTCATCTTCCAGGCCAAACTTCTTGATGTCACGCTGCAAGCGTCGGTATACTTCCTGCGCGCCTCGTTGGATGCTTACAGGATCGCTCGAGACCAATACCAATGAACGAAGAGCCTTCATTGTGTCTTCCCCCTTTACACGTAGCGCGCCAGAATCCCCGGCACGCGCTCGGGCGCGACGTTGCCATAAATGTCGGCGTCAATGACGATGACCGGCCCCACGCCACAGATTCCGAGACAACTGGATGTGGCCAGCGTCCACTTACCATCGGTACTTGTCTCGCCTGGTTCAAGTCCCAGCTCATCCTGTAACGTTTGCCAGACTTCCCGGCCACCCATCACGTGACAGGGTGCGCTCTCACAGAATTGAATAAGGTGCCGGCCCCTGGGCTGTGTGGACAGCATATGGTAGAAACTGGCTACCGAAAAGAGTTGGCTGTGTGGCACGCGCAGCAATTGGCTGACCTGCGCCAATGCTTCGCGCGGCAGGTATCCCAGTTCTCGATTGATCTCGCTTAGAATGGGAACCAGGGCTTCTGTCGTTGCGCCATGCCGGTTGACCGCTTCCTGTACGACCGGGTGTACCTCTTGAGCATCCTTTAAACCAATCGCCATGCCTTTCTCCTTAAAAGCGTTTATTGCTCGATGTGGTTCATTAGTCAGGTGGTCAAATAGTCGGATCGTCGAATAGTCAAGCAGTTGGAACAGTTGAGGGCGATGTCCCGGTGGAGAAGCCCGCGCCTCCCCTGCCCCGGAGGCCGGAGGCCATGATTTCCTCTAGACTCGCGAGATAGGATAAGCCACATTCGTGGCGCTGATTTCGTCGTCAGGGCTAGCCCAACCTTCGTAAGGGTTTACCTGCCCGAGTAGTTACGCCGGGATCAGAAGCTCAATCAGGACCTTGCCACCCTCAATATGTTCCTGCGTAATTTGCTTTGCCATCTCTGGGGAGACTTTGCCATAAGTGACTTTTGGTCCATTACCGACCACCACCTCGACGATGGGCTCCCACTCACAAAGTCCAATGCACCCGGTTTGGGTAACAACGATATCACTCAAGTTGTCCGTTTCTATGACCTCGAGGATGGCCTTCATCGTCTCCCGGGCACCAGCCGCGATGCCGCACGTGCCCATGCCAACGGTGATTTGGGCCCGGCCGGCAGTTGCTTGGGCTTTACGCTTTTCCAACGCCTCTTCTTTCAGGCGCTGTAAGTCTTCAAGTGATTTGACTACTGGCATCTCGCCACCTCCTGCTGTAGGCGATTGCGTGATTAGTGACCTCTATCTCCCTCAACCTATCTTACCTGCCATTGTGATCATCGCTTTGACACTTGAGTCAAGCTTGTGACATTTCGCTGGGACGCATGCGTCCATGCAACTCCTCATCTACGGTTGGATTACCTAATCGTGATAAAATTCACGATATATTCTATCATACTTAGTACCAAGGGTCATATGACAAATGTCATTTTAAGCCGCGAAGGTTGTCAACTCGTAGCGAGGCGAACCCTCCCGCAGGTTTTGACTGAACAAGCTGCGATTTTTAGCAGCAACCTGCGGGAGGGTGTGTCGCCCCTAAAAATGAATGCACCCCAGGACGGATAGTCAGCGATCGCCCTTACGCATTTCTCAGAGCGAGTTTGAGCTCAGTAACCGTCGGAGTGGCCAACTTGAAGACATTCGCACCCAAGAACTCGTTAAGAGCGCGTCTGAAAATTCACCACAAAGACACCAAGGCACTAAGAAATTGATCCCCAACGGGGATCTACAGGTAAAAATTTTGGTGCCTTGGTGGTTAACGAAGAGGATTGGGATGTATCGGTTAGAGAGTCTTGCTCAGACGGGTTCACAACAGCATAACAAAAAAGGACGCGCACGTCCTTTACTGTTAGAAGGAAGAAGGACTGACGAAACGGCCCTTGAGAAGGGAAACTAAGCGACGCAGGATAAGAGCCGGTTTTTTTGAGTTGGCTAGGCCTTAGTAGGTTGTGAGGCGGGGGCCTTCTTGTGGCGGTAGACGATTCGCCCGCGCTCCAGGTCATAGGGCGACAGTTCCACGCGGACCCGATCACCCAGCAAGACACGGATGTAGTATTTACGCATCTTGCCCGATAGATAGGCCAGCACTTCGTGGCCGTTGTCTAACTCTACGCGGAAGGTGGTATTGGGTAGGGCTTCGATCACTGTGCCTTCGGTAATAAGTTTGTCTTTACTGTCTGCCATACATCTCCTCTTTTGGGGTACGGTCCCCCAGAATTATTGGAAAAGCTTTACACATTTATTGTAACACGATTGGCAAGGGTTGTCAATTTTATGACCCCTCGATTCCGTCCGAATATAACCCCTCCTTGACAAACCGGGCGTCGGTAGCTACAATAGGTCAATCACAACCCAGCAATTCCAATTGGGTATTGCTGATCACAATACCAGTGGATTTGCTGGTAATGTCTCCGGGGGTTGAGCCAATCGAACAATTTTAGCTGACGGATACGGGTATACCCAACGTCTATGGGTATCTTCTCAATATCTTGGGGTAGGGGCAGGTCCCGCGCCTGCCCCGGCGGGCAACCGCAAGGGTTTGCCCCTACTTTTTGAGAAGATACGTCTATGGGTATTATAAGACAAGCCAGATGCGGTGTATCTAACTCGAGCGGGATGGGTACAGACATCCTTTGAAGCCTGGGGGGCTAGTTTCTCAGAGTCAGATGTGCCGAGACTGCATAAGGGGGGAATGCATGGTCCAACTGGCAGTCGAGGATATCACCCTACAATTTGGGGGGGTAATCGCTTTACTAGAAGTCAGCGTCGAAGTAGAACAAGGCGCCATTCATGCCGTCATAGGGCCGAATGGCGCTGGCAAGACGAGCCTTCTCAATTGCATCAGCCGCCTCTATCATCCTACCAAAGGGCGCATCTTGTTTGAGGGCCAGGACATCACCGCCTATCGCCCGCACAAGATTGCCGAATTGGGTATAGCCCGCAGCTTTCAAAACATAGAATTGTTCCGGGGCATGACAGTTCTGGACAACCTGATGCTAGGCCGCCACGTTCACCTCAAATCTGGGGTGCTCAGTGGCGGTTTTTATTGGGGCAAGAGCCAACGCGAGGAGATTGCACACAGGGCCATTGTGGAGGACATTATTGACTTCCTTGAGATCGAAGCCATCCGCAAGAAGACAGTCGGAACGCTGGCATATGGCCTGCAGAAGCGGGTGGAATTGGGACGGGCGCTGGCGTTGGAGCCCAAGATTTTGCTGGTCGACGAGCCGATGGCTGGGATGAATGTGGAGGAAAAGGAAGATATGGCCCGCTTTATCCTCGACATTAACGAAGAACGCGGCGTTACCGTCGTCCTGATTGAGCACGATATGGGGGTGGTGATGGACATCTCGGATCAGGTAACCGTCCTTGATTTTGGCAAGAAAATTAGCGAGGGCCCCCCGGACGAAGTGAGGAAGGATCCGAAAGTGGTCAGCGCTTATTTGGGGGAGCAGGAACCGAGGTTTCGAGCGCTTTAGAGAGGGCTACTCATGGCTGGCACCGCTGACACCTTTCCCAAATTGCTGATGACCAAAGCAGCCGAATATGGTGACCACAAGGTCGCCCTGCGTGAAAAAGAGTTCGGTATCTGGCAGTCGGTGACGTGGCGCGAATACCTGGAGCACGTCAAGTATTTCTCGCTGGGCCTTGTTAGCTTGGGGCTGGAACCAGGCGATAAAATCGCCATTTTGGGCGATAACCGGCCTGAGTGGATTTATGCCGAACTGGCCGCCCAAGCGGTCGGCGCCATCTCGTTGGGGCTATACCAGGACTCGGTCGCCAAAGAGTTGCAATACCTGATTGACTTCGCCGACGTCCGGTTTGTGGTCGTGGAAGATCAGGAGCAGGTGGACAAAATCCTGGAAGTTTGGGAGGACCTGCCCAAGGTGCAAGAGGTCATCTACTACGATCCCAAGGGGCTGCGCAGCTACGATGAGCCTTTTTTGATGCACTTCCCAGACGCGGAAGAATTGGGGCGAGCTTACGAAAAGGAACACCCTGGCCTCTTTGAGCAAAATGTGGCGCGGGGAAAATCGGATGACGTAGCTATCCTGTGCACTACATCCGGCACAACCGGGTTGCCCAAGCTGGCCATGCTGACTCACGGCAACTTGATCAGCATGGGACGCAACCTGATGGCCATTGACCCGGTCACTCCCGAAGACGAGTTTGTCTCCTTTCTGCCCCTGGCCTGGATCGGAGAACAGATGATGGCGCTCTCGTGTGGGCTGACCCTCGGCTTCACCATCAACTTTCCCGAAGAGCCAGAGACTGTTCAGGAAAACATCCGAGAAATTGGCCCGCAGGTTATGTTCTCACCGCCACGCATTTGGGAGAACATGGTCAGTCAGGTGCAGGTAAAAATCGCAGATAGTAGCCGCTTGAAGCGAGCTATGTTCAACCGGGCGATGAAAATTGGCTACCAACACGCCGACGTCCGCTTCGAGAAGCGAGACCCTTCTCGAAGCCTCAAGCTGAAATATCGTCTGGCCGACTGGCTCGTCTTTCAGATGGTCAAAGACCAGCTAGGGTTGCGTCACATCCGGCGTGCCTACACTGGCGGCGCCGCCCTGGGCCCCGATGTCTTCCGCTTCTTTCACGCTATGGGTGTCAACCTCAAGCAGATCTATGGTCAGACTGAAATCTCAGGCATCTCGGTCGTTCACCGCGACGGCGACATCAAATTTCAGACCGTCGGCCTGCCCATCCCCGAGACGGAAGTCCACTTAGACAAGGAGACGGGGGAAATCTACTCACGCAGCCCCAGCGTCTTCATCGGCTACTACAACAACCCCCAGGCGACGGCCGAAACCCTGATGGATGGCTGGCTCCACTCCGGCGACGCTGGCTATTTTGATGAAGATGGCCATCTGGTCGTCATTGATCGCGCCAAAGACGTGATGACCCTCCACGATGGCACTAAGTTCTCTCCGCAATTCATCGAAAACAAGCTGAAGTTCAGCCCTTACATCAAGGAAGCCGTGGTTTTTGGCGGCGATTGGCCTTACGTATCGGCGATGATCAACATCGACATGGCCAACGTGGGCAAGTGGGCCGAGAATCATCAGCTTGCCTATACGACTTACACCGACCTGGCGCAGAAGCCGGAGGTATACGCCCTGGTTGGCCGTGACGTAGCCCGCGCCAACGCCGACTTGCCGCAGGCCGCTCGCATCAAACGTTACCTTTTGCTTCACAAGGAGCTCGATGCCGACGACGCCGAACTGACACGCACCCGCAAAGTCCGCCGCAGCTTCGTGAATGAGCGATATAAAGAAATCATCGATGGCCTGTATGGCGATAGCGATTCGCTAAAGATTCAATCCACCATTACCTATCAAGATGGACGCACGGCGGTGATCGAAACTACTCTGCACATCCAAAGCGTTGACGCCGACGGTCGAGAGTAGGGGGAGCCTATTGCGATGGAATTATTTCTCCAACTGACCCTGACCGGTCTTACTAACGGTGCTATCTTTGCGCTGGTGGCGCTGGGGTTTGTGCTCATTTACAAATCCAGCGACGTGATAAATTTCGCCCAAGGCGAGTTTCTGCTGGTGGGTGCCTACCTCATTTATGCCTTGGTTGCCGAACTGGGGTTGCCCTGGTCGCTGGGGATGTTGATCACGCTGGGGTTGGCGGTGCTCCTGGGCGTACTGGTGGAACGGCTGGTACTGCGGCCTCTCATCGGTGAACCGATCATCTCGATCATTATGGTCACCATCGGTTTGTCGAGCCTGCTGCGGGCCATTGTCAACGGCATCTGGGGAACGTACGGTCGCGCCTTCCCTGCCTTCATCCCCAGCACCAACGTGTACATTTTCAATGCCGTCGTCCCCGCTGACCGTTTGATCGCCATCGGGCTGGGTTTGTTCCTGCTGGGCGCTTTTACCCTTTTCTTTCGCTATTCGGCCGATGGGATTGCCATGCGGGCCACTGCTGACGACCAGCAGGCGGCTCTTTCGATGGGCATCAGCGTTAAGCATATCTTTGCTGTTGCCTGGTCTATTTCGGCGGTGACGGCGGCCCTGGCCGGGGCACTGGTCGCCAACATCGTGGGAGTCAGCGGTGACGTGAGTAGCATTGGATTGCGCGTGTTTCCGGTGGTCATTTTAGGTGGGCTCGACTCGGTGCCGGGCGCGGTGGTCGGCGGGGTGATCATCGGCCTGCTCGAAGCCTACACTGGCGGCTACATTGGCGCGGGGCTGAGTCCGGTTCTGCCCTTTATTGCCCTCATCTTGATTTTGATGATCCGTCCCTATGGCCTGTTTGGCGAAGAGCGAATAGAAAGGGTGTAAGACTGTGCAATCTGGTATCTTCCACACTTCATATCAAAAGGATATGGCCTTCCGTCACACGCCAGCCCAGTTTATTCGGCTTGGGTTGGTGATCGCCTTTGCCCTCATCTTCCCTTTCCTGGCCAATAATTACTACCTGACCCTGGCCAATCAAATTGGAATTGCCGCCATTGGGGCTATCGGGCTCAACATTTTGACAGGCTCCACCGGGCAGATCTCGTTGGGGCAGGGGGCCTTTATGGCAGTCGGGGCTTACAGCTCGGGGCTGATGGCGGCCCGCTTGGGGTTGCCCTGGTTTATCACCATTCCGTTGGCGTGCGTGATCACGGCTATGGTTGGCGGGGTGTTTGGCGTGCCCTCACTGCGTCTTAAGGGGCTCTACCTGGCGATTGCCACCCTGGCCGCCCAACAAATCATCGAGTGGCTCATCACGCACTGGGATAGCCTGACCGGCGGCGTGGAAGCCCTGGTGGTGCCGGCTCCAACTCTGTTGGGTACCCCCATCAACACAGACTTTCGCTTCTACTGGGTTATCCTCGTCTGTCTGGCAGGTACAACGCTTTTCACCGCCAATCTCTTCCGCTCCAAGGTGGGCCGGGCTTTCATCGCCATTCGCGACCAGGACATTGCCGCCGAGGTGATGGGGGTCAACCTCTTCCGTTACAAGCTGACAGCTTTTGCTGTGTCGTCCTTCTTCGTTGGCCTGTCGGGGGCTCTCACTGCGCACTACCGGACCATCATCTCGTGGGAACGGTTCACCCTGGAAACTTCTATTATTTTCCTGGCTATGATCATCATTGGCGGGCTGGGCTCCATTTCCGGCTCCATCTACGGCGCGGCATTTATCACTTTATTGCCAGCTATTCTCAGCAACCTGGGACGTAGCCTTGAGACGTTCATCCCGGCTATGGAACGCCTTATACCCTTTCTTCAGCAGGCTGCGTTTGGCCTGGTGATCATTCTATTCCTCATCTTCGAGCCCGAGGGCATTGTCAAACTCTGGCGCGACGTGAAAAACTACTTCCGGTTGTGGCCGTTCAGCTACTGAGTACCTGTCCAAGATGTAACGATTCAGGTACCCGGCACCTCAAGGCTGAGCGGAATATCTTTCTATTTGCTCGCAGAAAGGGGGGATGCGCTGGGAAAGTGTGCCTCAATGCTTTCGAGTTTGGAACGAAAAGGCTATCCAAAAACCTCAATGGCGCGGTATTGGATAGGCACACAGGCGGAATGATTGCTCATAGCTAAAATCAGGAGGAGGGTCCACCATGTTTCGCAAATTGTTGGTGTTTTCGGTGCTGCTGACCATAGTGGTTGCGGCGTGCGGGCCAGGCGGGGGAGGCGCTGCCCGTCCTATCAAAGTGGGTGCCATTTTCGATCTGACCGGCGCCACCTCCGATGTAGGCACTCCCTACGCCGAAGGAGTCAAAGCCTACGTCGACTGGCTCAACAATAAGGGGGGAATCAATGGGCGACAAATTGATCTCATCTCCGCCGACTATGGATACAAGGTGCCCAACGCCGAACAGCTCTACTCCCAATACGTGACGCAAGATAAAGTTGTTGTTTTCCAGGGATGGGGAACTGGGGACACTGAGGCTTTACGGAGTAAGATCGCAGCCGACAAAATTCCCTTTATGTCGGCATCCTATTCTGCCAACCTGGTCAGTATTGAGGATGCCCCTTACAACTTCCTCATTGGCACCACCTACTCCGATCAGATGATCATTGCTATCAAGTGGGCAATAGACGATTGGGCTGGCAAGGGCAACAGTGGCAAGCCCAAGATCGCCCTCTTGCACCACGACAGCCCCTTTGGCCAGTCGCCCTGGCCAGATGGCGAGGCTTTCGCAAAAGCCAACGGCGTTGAGATTACCTCAATCCCGATGCCGGGCGGTGCCACCGATCTGACCCCAGAGCTGTCTCTGGTTCAAAACTTTGGCGCCAACTATGTCATCATCCAAAACGTAGATGGGCCGGCCTCGCTCTTGCTGAAGAATGCCAAGAGCCTGGGCATGAGCGATGTGCAGTTCATTGGACTCAACTGGTGCTCTGACGAGTTGATTATCGAGTTGGCAGGTGACGCGGCCGAAGGCTTTGTCGGCACGCTGCCCTTCACGCCGCCCAGCTTTGAGGTAGATGGTATGAAAGATGCGGCCACTTACGCCTCGTCCAAAGGCAAGTCGCTACAAGAGTGGGGGGTGCACTATATCCAGGGTTGGTGGACCATGGCCGTGATGGCGGAAGGCATCAAGCGCACCCAGGACGCCGGTCAGGAACTCACCGGTGAAAACATCAGGGCCAACCTGGAAAAAATTCAAAACTTCGACACGGGTGGCGTCACCGCCCCCCTTTCCTTCTCGCCCACGGATCACGCCGGCAATAAGGCTCTGCGCATATTCCGCGTCGAGGGGGGCCAGTGGACGCCCATCACCGACTATATCTCGGCTGAATAGAAAGTGCAATGCTGACACTTAACAACGTCGAGGTAATCTATAACGACGTGATTCTAGTCCTCAAAGGGATGTCACTGCACGTGCCGGAGGGGAAAATCGTGGTCTTGCTCGGCTCCAACGGAGCCGGCAAGACCACCACCCTCAAAGCCATCTCGGGCCTGCTGAAGCCGGAGGACGGCGAAGTAACTGACGGTGAGATCATCTTCCAGGGCCGGCGTATTGACAAGCTGGACGCCGAAGACATTGTGCGAGCCGGCATCTTTCAGGTGATGGAAGGCCGGCGCGTGTTCGAGCACCTGACGACGGAAGAGAATCTCCGCGCTGGCGCCTACATCCGCCGTGGTCAGGGCGACCTCAAAGCCGATTTTGAGATGGTGTACGAATACTTTCCCCGCCTGCGCGAGCGGCGCAATCAGCAAGCTGGCTATCTGTCGGGCGGCGAGCAGCAAATGCTGGCCATTGGCCGGGGATTGATGGCCCGTCCCGAATTGATGCTCCTGGACGAACCCTCGCTGGGATTGGCCCCTCTGCTGGTGATGGCCATCTTCGACATCGTGCGACGCATCAACCAGGAACATGGCACCACGATTCTGTTGGTGGAACAGAACGCTCGTATGGCTCTCGACATCGCCGACTACGGCTACATCATGGAGGGAGGGCGCATCGTGCTCGAGGGGGAAACCAACAGATTGCGTGACAACGAGGATGTGAAGGAGTTCTACCTGGGGTTGACCGAAGTGGGCCAGCGCAAAAGCTACCGCGACGTGAAACACTATAGGCGTCGTAAACGCTGGCTGTCCTAGCCTCTTTCCCCAATTTTGGCTCGCGCCTGCACCCAGCGTCACGCGCTCGCCGCGCCGCCACAGGCCGAACTAGCCTCTTTCCCCAATTTTGGCTCGCGCCTGCACCTGCGGCGCAAGCGCAGGCGGATGAACACGGGTGACGCAGATAGAACAAAGAGATCTGTGCCCACGTGTGCAGTATCTTAGCTTGTCGGTTTGAGGTGCGGTTTCACCGGGCAGTTACCGTGCTGCCTGATGAAATTGGCCATCGAGTCCAAGACCGTTTCGCGGGCCTGGAGGTGAGGAACGTGACCACACTCATTGACGACCAAAGGGATCGTCTTGCCTGAGGTGTTTCGGGCGATCCTTTCGACGTGTGCAACCGTCCCGTACTCGTCTACTGTGCCGTGAATGGCCAATACTGGACACGTGACCCTGGGAAGCTCGGCTTCAATATTCCACTGGCGGAAATCCTCTGACAGCCACGTTTCTGCCCACGCTGCGAATAGCTGGTCGGTTTTATCCCCATGATATTTGGCAAGCTTGTCACGCAGCTTTGTGGTTTCGTAAGCGTGTTTTGAACGCTTAATTCCAGCTAGCGCACTTTCCTCGACAAAGACGTGCGCCGCTTCAGTTATCAGGCAGCAAACCCTTTGAGGGTACTTTGATGCGAAGAGGAGGGCGATCGAGCCGCCTTCACTATGGCCTACAAGGATAACCTGGTTAAGATCCAACAAATTGATAAGGCGTGGAAGGTATTCAAGGGCCTCGACATGCACATAGTCCGGGCTTCGATGGGTCGCCAGGGGAGACGATTTCCCATGTCCCTGCCGGTCATATACCAGCGCATCCAACCCTGTTTCTCGCGCGAGGGCATCCGGGAAATCGCGCCAAAGCTCTATACAACCCAGCGCTTCGTGCAGAAAGACCAAGGTTGGCCGTTTTGATGGGACTTCTACCTTGGGGTGGATGCGTTTCACCCACAAGTCTTTTCCAAGAACTGAGACGGTTGAATACTCGACTTCGATCATTGTTGTGGTTAAGCGAGAAGATATTCGACGTTTGGCATCGTATATTTTATTGGGAATGCGCGTTTCGCGCCACTTATGGCAGATCGACGCAGTTGCCGGTGCCTGGATTGACGCTGTGATCCTGATTGGCGACTAAAATGCACAGTTGCGTGGCGTTGGCGGGCCGCTGGGCAACAGTGTAGAGTGTGAACGGGCTGGTGTTCGGTTGGCCCGGGCCGGTAGGGTAGATTTGCCACGGCCCGTTGCCGGGAGTGCCAGCCTGTTCGGGCGGCACAGTATTAAAAAAGAAGTGGACGTGCTGCCCAGGCACCAGTGGCTCGAAGCCGAAGGTTTCGAAATCAACGATGTAGCGGCCATCCTGTACAGAGATGCCGGTGATGCGTGCCGTATTGTCTGGGGCCGGGGAGGCGTAATCGGGTTGCCCGGGAATCTCGACGTTGAACCTCCAACGCCATTGGGCCGGCTCTCCGTCGACTGGCACAATGTCAATGATGGCCAGGTATTGGCCATTGAGGATTTCGCCGCCGAATGGCTCAGGCCAGCGGTTGCCACTTTCGGAAAAGATCAAGACGTTGCAATTTGGTTCCCCCCCGCCAAAGACACAGTAGCCCGGATTCTTTTCCTGCCTCTCGTAGACGACCTCCCTGTTTCCAGCATCCGCCACAATCTGGAACGTGACGTCCTGGATGCCGTCGCCGTCGACCAGGCCGGCGCGAGTGTCAAATACCTCGACTCGAAAGACTATTCGGTCGCGGAAAACCATCGGCCTGGTCACCTCCGATGGGGCAAAGCCGGGGAAAAGCACGACGCGTCCCTGGTTGCTGTCCGAACTGCCCCGTAGAAAGTCGTTGCCATCGTTGCCATCTACATCGCTCTCCGCAATCGCCAGCTTTTCTTCGGTCGGCGCCGGTATCAGCGTTGCGGTCGGCAATGGCGGCGTATTGGTGGGTATGGACACGTCGACTTGTGGCGTTGGCGTTGTTGTTGGTAGTTCCGGCGCGGTGGGTGTGGGTTGGGGCGTGTCGGCGGCAAGGGTCGCCGCTATGGACGTGGCCACCGCATCCTCGAAAACGCGGGTTTGGGCAATGGCCGTTTGGACCGCCGCCTCCACGTCGGGTGTAGGAGCGGGGGGCGCCGAAGCGCACGCCGCCGCCAGCAACCCGGCGCTGATCAAAGAGACAATGAGAAAGATTCGTTGGGTATTCACTGTTGCGCTCCTTCCAACTTTTGCGCATATTCCGTGGCGACATCATAATAACGTTGGCAACCTTGCTCAATGACTTTCGTACGCAGGATCTCGTCAAAATATGCTTTGTCGCCCTGTTCTATACAAGACTGATATGCCATTTTGGCCAGCTCGAAGCGCGCTTGGCTATCTTCGATTTTCTGTTGCCGGCGCAGAATGTCCCCTTGTTGCAGATAGGCAGCGCCCTGAGCTTCATAGGCTTGAGCCAGCAGCCGGTATTGCTGGCTGCCGGCCAACAATGGCACCACTTGCTTCACTTCGACAACCACCAGATCGAAGAGCCGGTTGGCTTCATCGTAGTTGTCGAGAAAATATTGGGTTTCACCCAACAGGCGGTAGCTCTTGGCCAGCGCAATGCGGGCGACCGCCTCGATCAGCGGGTCTCCGGTAGCCAGGGCAAGTTCAAGGCCTTTGCGATGGTTGTCGAGGGCCTGTTCCAGGTACTTTGGCTCTTCCAAGCGCGCTTCGGGCTCAACGGCGCGCGCCTGTTGCAGGTAGCTGCTGCCGAGGGCGACCTGCGCCCGGGCATAGGTCGGGTCGATCCCCAACGCCTTACGAAACGATGCTTCGGCATTTTCGCTCTGCCCCAGGAAGAGTTGCTCACGGCCGATGAAGAAGTAGAGAATCTCTTTGCCATCGTCCTCGGGCCATGTAGTCAACTCTGCTTCGGCGCGGCGGAATGTTTCCAGGGCTTGCTCGGAGCGCCCGAGCACCTGTTGTGTGAGGCCGATGGTCAGCCAAAAGAGGGCATCAGTGCGCACTTTTAGCTTCTCGTCGACGACAATATTGGTCTCTGGCCTGTTGGTGTCAAAGGGCGACGGAAGTGAAATGGTCTTGCCCAGGCGATGCGGTCCGACGATTGAAGCCGTTTCATCGTTGACCAGCGGGGATAGGTAAAATTCAAGTTGCAAACCCTGCGATTCTCCGTCGGTGACCAGATTGCCGTAGATGATCATATGAGCCTGGATTCTTTCAGCCAGTCTGGCTGCGGCCGCGCGCCTGGCCGCGGGCGTGTCGCCGGCTATGATGCCGAATTTAAAGTTTTGCTCGGTGTCGGTTCGGGAATCGTGCCAGATTTGGATGGCGCGCGCCATTTCCATGTCAGCGTGCTGCTGGTATTCGGCGTACAAGGCGTCGAACAGCCATCTGCTGAGCACGCGGCCATTTTCACTCGGACGTACCTTCCCATTTTCGTCCATTTCGCCAAACTCAGCCACGGCGATGCGAAACTGGCCGGTCATCTGGGCCGGGTTCCAGATCGGCTCTGCCAGCGGGTACACAAGAAAACCAACAATGACGAGCAGGAGTAACGGCATGGACAGCACGGGCAGCGTCAAATTGCGATCGCCAATGTTGATCTGGATGTTGTGCGTGCCGATGACGATGTTGCGCGCGCCTTGGCCTACCTGGGCAATGACAACGTCCCCGCGCCGCGCGTTGCGCAAGCGTTGGATTTGGCGACGAAGCCAACTTTGACTGGCCTGGTCCTGCGGAGCGTCCTTTGGTTCAACAGCCACGGTTACAATCTTTCGTCATTGATTTACGGAGCACCAAATCGCTCCTTGACCCAGATCACCGCCGCCTCGTCGGCTTTAGCCACGACTCTGCCCACCGCCGGCGTAGCAAACAGATTGGCGAGCGCTTCGGTGATCTGGGGGACGCTGTTCAGCAACAAATCACTCATCTGGGTAATAGTGGTGGCGTTGGGTGTTTCGTCCTGGCCGGTTTTGAGCAGCTCCTGCTCGATCTGAGCCAACATACCCTGCGCCATATTAGCAGCGCTTTCGCCCATGCCTGCCATCGTCTGTTTCAATGCGGCTTTTACCTGGGCCACCTGTGCCTGGATGATCTGCTTGTCGCCAGGCGTCGGTTCCCCCAGCGTTTCGTAGATGGCCTGGGTGATATTCTTGCCGACGGCCACATTTTTAGCCCCGGCGCCGACGGTGGCGATAATCACGTCGCCATCGATATCACCTGAGCTAAAATTACCGGTGGTGTCAGGCAGATTGTCCCACCAGTTTTGCCCCTTGCCGGCGCTCATATCAGCTTCTGCCTTTTCCATTTTCCAGATTACTCCATCTGTCGCCCGCATAAAGAGCACCGGCGTGGCCCACTCTATTGATTCGGGCATTGCCAGACTGATAGCTTTGCGCGCCTCAGACACAGCCGCGTCGATGGGCAGGCTGGCGACCAATGCCCGGTAGAAGCTCGTCGTAAACTCGATAGCTGCCTCATCGGTAATCGGGTATTGCATGGCTAACACTGCGGGTAAACCACGTTGCACTAATACGGCTGCTATGCTCGAAAAGATACTCTGCCCGGCCTGCCTGCGCGCACCCTGACAGGCGTTGAGTAACGCCAGGCGCAAGGTGCGGTGGTCGGCCAGAAGCCGCCCCAACTGGGGCGCACTGAGGGGAGATGAGTCGCCGCTATCGTCGGCCAGAAGTAAGGCGTTTTGGCCGGTGCCTTCGTCAGAAACGGCGTGGCCGATGAAGTGGAAGATGTGCCAGGGGCCGCCCTGCATAGCAGCTTGCAGGTCGCGCCACGTTTGCCCCTCCAACCAGGCCAATTCTACCTTACCCGTTTTCTGTAACTTGCGCACGGCGTCTTCCAGGCGCGCTTTTTCTCGCTCCACATCCAGCGGAACGACATCGGCCGGGTTGGCGACCATGCCCAGAATGCGCAGTGGCGCCGGGATGGGGAGCTCTGGGTCGGGAAGCGGCAGCTCGAGATAGCGGACGATAGGGGTGTAGCGAGAAAGAGCGGCGAATTCTGCCCGGCGCGCATCGTACAGAAACTCCCAGGGGATCGCGACCAACCCCAGTGCGTTGATGCGCAATTTGATGCGCAGCCCCTGGCCATTGGCTGCCGTAGCCTGCCGGCTCATGTCGTAGACGCCCCGCACTTCATCCCGGATCAATGCGTCAAAGAGCTGCGAGCCGAAGTGTTGTACCACCTGTGCTGCATCATCACCACCGGCCGCACCCAGGAGGACATTTTCCAACCTTGCCAGTCGTTGCTCCAGGGTCGCCTGGTCGAAGGGGAACTGCATGATGGTGCGCGCCTGTCCTGACGGTGAGCGCAGAACCGCCACCGGATAGCGGGTCCCGTCACCCGGGGCAATTTCCACTTCGAAGTCGCGATACTCTAGCTGTTCCATGCTACATCCTGGTATGCCGTAGTGGACAATATAGACCTACTAACTCCACGAAAACGAGATAATTATACACATCTTGTTTATAATATAACATAATCGGTATAATTTGGCAATAAACTGGCAGGTATTGGCGCTCAGCTAAGTGCCTGACTACTGCGTATGGGGCTGTTCGCCCAGGGTAACTGGGATGGTCTGTTCCTCGCCGTTTCGGATGATGGTCATGTCCACGGTGTCGCCGACCTTGGTTTGTGTCTCCAGGCGGACCGTCAGCTCTCGAAAGTTGTTGACCGGCTCGCCGTTAACGGCGATGATGATGTCGCCGTCCAGAGGGATCTGATATTGCCCCAGGCGTACCACCCGGCTGCCGCCTCGGATGCCCGCCTGGTCCGCCGGACCACCACTGACCGCCTCAATCACCAACAAGCCGGCGTCTACCGGGATCTTCATACCGGCTTCGCGAAATACCTTCACGTTAGCCGGCGTCAGGGACACCAACTGCGCATCCAGCCAGGGGTGGGGATAATAGCCGCGCGAGATCAACTCCGGCACCACGCGCTGCACGGTATTGGCCGATACCGCAAAGCCGATGCCGGCCGAGGCCTGACTGGGGCTGATAATCTGCGAGTTGACGCCGATAACACGCCCTTCCAGGTCGAGCAGGGGGCCGCCCGAGTTGCCGGGATTGATCGCCGCATCGGTCTGGATCGCCTCGCCGATGAAGCGGTTGTCTTCTGGGCTCTGAATGACGCGCCCCAGGGCGCTGATCACGCCCGTGGTCAGCGTGCGTTCCAGGCCAAAGGGATTGCCAATGGCAAGCACAAATTGCCCCACCCGCAGTTTGTCCGAATCGCCCACTGCCATCGGCGCCGGCATGTCCTGTCCGGCGTCAATGTTGAGCACTGCCAGGTCATTGGCCGGGTCTGTGCCGATTACCTTGGCTTCGTATACCTTACCACTGGACAGGGTGACCAAAAGCTGCTCGGCGTTTTCGACCACGTGATAGTTGGTGACGATGTGACCCTGGTTGTCGTACACAAATCCAGACCCACTCCCTTCTTGGGGAATCGCTCGCATAAAGATGTCATAGACGTAGCTGCGGTTGGTGATGTTGACCACTGCCGGGCTGACCGTCTGGTATACGGTGATTACCTGGGCTTCCAGGGCATTGGCGGCCTCACCCTCGTCGGGCATAGGTGCCACCGGGGGCGGCGCTGGCGGGGTGGTGGGTGGTGCAGGGGTTGCAGTGGGCGGTATCATGGTGGCTGTGGTCGCTGACCTGGTAGCATAACATCCAAGCCCTACGAGCAATAGGATGAGCACGGCTATCACCAGGGTGCGATGCTCTCGCGTTTTCGTGTTCATAGACTTTTACTCCTCTAACCAGGAACTGTTTCACCCTCTGGCTTGGAAGATCATTTCCAGATCGCTTTGTTCTCTACCCTATTATAGCATTAATTCGAGTTTTATTTGAAATGGGCGCCCTAGCCTAACGGTTGCGCAACCAGGGGTAAGATGTTTTCTGGAATGCGAAAACTA
>CAYTNQ010000016.1:0-51018 GCA_964439175.1 uncultured Anaerolineales bacterium
ATCATGGCTTCGTCAAACTTGTCGGTTTGAGGCGGAGCTTCGTTAGGTAGTTACTGGACAAGTACAAAGTGCTCCTTCGTTTATATAACCTGGCATTTTTCCTCGTGTTCTGCCACTCAAAAATGCCAGGTCATAAGAACGAGCACAAACTGGCCCGGGGCGACATATTCCTCAGGCATGGGGGTGGGATCATCTACACATTGCGCCGGCTAGCCAGTAAACGACGGGCTTCAGATAGGAGAAGGAAGAAGGTGAAAAAAAAGAATAAGGATTACAGTCATGTCGGCGTGGCGACGGAGGGATGGCAACTAGTGCTTTGTCAAAGCTAACCTATAGGTCCCCTTTGGGGAATTGACGAGTCGAATCGGCCACTATGGCGCTTGCCGTTACTCATCAAATCCCGCAAAGCGGGATCAAATCACCCTTGACAGAGAGCCAGCTTTTGAACGGGGCTCATAGGACCTTGTTTCCGCCAGGTCTGCTCATCCTGTTTGGGGCCCGTGTCCCATACCGTTCTACCGCGCGCCAGAACAGAAGCCGACTGATACTCAGGCGCAGCACGGCATACACAGCCTTATAGATCTCCCGCCGGGAAATCTTCGAATTTCCCCGGTACCGGTTCTCGAAGAGAATGGGCGTCTCGCCAAAAGCATAACCCAATCGTTGGCACTTGTACATCATTTCAATCAAAAACGAATAGCCATTGGAGAAGATGCGATCCAGGTTAATGCTTTGCAATACCTCGCGCCGGTAGCAACGAAAGCCAGCCGTACAGTCACGAGCCTTTAACCCCAACATCAGCCGCGCAAAGTGATTGGCTCCCCAACTTAAGAACTTGCGGTGCATTCCCCAATCGGCTGTCACCCCGCCACCGGGTACGTAGCGCGAGCCGATGCCTACGTGATATCGCTCTGTCAGTGCCAGCAGAGCTGGGATATAGCGTGGATGGTGCGAAAAGTCGGCATCCATCGTTACTACCTGGTCAGCACCCTCGGCCAATGCCTGCTTAAAGCCGGCGATGTAAGCTGTGCCCAGGCCGAGCTTGCCTGGACGATGGACGACGTGCACGTACCCGTCGCGAGCGGCCAATTCGTCGGCCAGCATGCCAGTGCCGTCGGGCGAGTTGTCGTCTATCACGATGACGTGAGCGCCGATGTCCAAATCGAGGATCTGGTCGATGAGATCGACCAGGTTTTCGCGTTCGTTGTAGGTGGGAATAATGACGGCTGTCTTCACAATTGCCACTTGCCTCAGATTGCAGATTCTAGTCCTCTACAAGAGGATTAGAATCTTGGGTACCATTACCATCCCAATTACCAGTAGCACTGACATGCCTGAAACGAGCGCCCCCAACGTCAACGAGACTGGCTGGTAGTGCAATACCACCTGATGCTCACCTGCCTCCAGGGGCAGCGCCATAAACACGTAGTTGGCGCGCAGAATCTGAGTCGGCTGACTGTCTACTGTCGCGTGCCAGCCGGGATAGTAAGTGTAGGCCAGCACCAGATAGCCTGGCCCCGGCACAACGAGGTCTATTGTACGACTATTCCACGCTTCGTGCAAGGAAGTGGAAACAGGTGGGATGGGGATGGGTGAGTAGGGAGTACCTCCCTGGCGGGGACGGGTGAGTAGAGAGTAGGAGGGAGCGATCTCTTCAAGTAGCACTTCAGCGGTTGGGTCGAAGGTAGGATTCATCAATTCGGATAGTAAATCGTCAGGAGCAGGGAGGACGCGCGCTTGCGACACCAGCCAGGCGCGGGGTAAGGGTTCGGTGATACGATAAAGATGGGGCACATCCAGCACTGGCGACAAACCAGGAGGCGGACTCTCGGCCAATACGTAACCGACATTCATCATTCGCAACAGCCGAAGGCGAGTTGGCCAATTGGCAGCACGCATTGCATCCATCAATTCACGCCAGCGCCCTACCACCAGCGGGTCATCGTTGTTGACGCTGGGGATACGACCGAAGACGTTGAGATTGGGCACCAATGTCTCGCGGAAGGCCAGCCAGTGTGCCAGGTCTGATGATCCCCAACTGGAGAGATCAAGGTAACCGTTAAATTTGGTATCGTAGTCGTAATTGTAAGTGGCGAAAAGCCGGTTTTCGTCAACCTGAGTTAGAAGAAAGCGCTCGGCGTTAGTTGTGGTCCGGTAGAGGGCCGGGTCAATGGTCGGTGTGAGGGGCGCAGCGAAGAGCGCCAGGTCAATAGCGATAAGGCTGACCGTCAGCCCGCGCCAGATTCCCAGCGGTAGGGGGGAACGAGCTACTCGGGAGTCCGTGTCATTGGGCTCCCGCCCACGCAGGAGTAACAAGATGACCGAGAGACCCAGCCACAAGGCAAAGCGGGCAACCGCCGGGGCAAAGGTGGGCTTGATTGCCAAATCTATCTGGCTGCTGATCTGTTGCATTACCAGGGAGATGACCAGCATCGCCCCTGCCCCGGCGGCAGTCAGCCGGGCCACGTATTGGGTGCGGTAGGTCAGCCGGAAGCGATCTGCCCCAATCCCCGCCAGGGTACTGACCCCAAAGGTGTAAAACAGCAAAAACCGCGCTGGTGCACGAAACGCGCCGAATCCCGGCACATATTTAAAGATCAGCGGATAAACGGGGGTGTTGCGTCCCATAGCCAGGATGAGCGAGAGAAGGGACAGGAAGGCGAAAAAGAGGATGAGAAAGTCCTCGTGTCGACTATGCGCCGCCTGGGCATCCGGCTTTGACGGCTCTGGCCTCTCTCGCTGGCGGCCAGTGAAAGGAAAAGAGGCGCGGGCGAGGATTGAGAGTCGGCGCCACCCCCATCCCCACACCGCGCTCAACGCCAACAGCAGGGGTAACACGCCTACGTAGCCTGCATCTTCCCAATAGGTGGCGTAGCCCCAATAGTCGCCGGTAGCGGGGCTGCCAAACAGGTCGGGAATGGCCAGAGTTGACAAGCGCCAGGGCCAGAAGGAGTAAGTCATGGCATCCGCCAGGTCCAGCCCGCCGGCGCGCTGCGAATGGAGCGTCAGCTCGGCTGTGGGTAGTAGTTGGACCGCCGATAGACCCAGTGCCATGATCACCGCGCAGGCCAGCAGCAGGACAATTGACTGTTGATGGCGGCCGGCGACCGTCAGCCGTCGGCGCAGGGCGGATGACGGTCCGCGTCCCTGGTCACTGGGCTGTTGTCCGGCGGAAGTAGGGTCATTCTTTCTAAATCGCCCCCGGCGCATGGCCCACGCCCGCGCCAGCCCGTAGGTTGCAACTGCCCACAGGCTGTAGAACCATAGCTGCGCGTGACCGGCCAGGAATTGCAATGCCAGCGCCACGCCCAGCCAGATCGCATCCGGTAGGGTTCGGCGGCGAACCAATCGATCGGCCAGCACAAAGAGGAGCGGAAGCCAGGCAGCACTGTTAACGATGGTGACGAACTGCGTCCGGCTTACGAGGAAACCGCTTAACATAAAACTGAGACCGGTTACTGTTGCCCCGAAACGAGATAGGCCAATAGTTCGGCCCCAGGCGTAAGCAAAGAGGCCAGCCATCATGAGATGCAACACTACCGAGTAGCCCATCGCCTGCTCGACCGGCAGCATAAAATAGATCAAGTTGAGGGGATAAAAGACAGCCGACTGGTGATTGGCCAGCAGCGGTGCCCCGTTCCCCAGCAGGTCAGTCCATAGGGGCAAATGACCTGCCCGGATTGCCTCTACCACCAACCTGTGCCAGGGATAAAACTGATAGAGAGGCAGTCCCCAGTAAAGCACCTCCCCGGCAAAAACCAGGCGCCAAAAGAGAAGCAGTGGTATCAACACGATAAAAATGAAGGATGCAAATCTTTCAAGTTTCCAGTTCATCTTGGAGAAAACGACGCCGCTGATGGTTGATAATCCTCACTATCTCGGGGAAGAATTGAGCTATTAAAACTGTAATCGGGACTATGAAGGCAATATTACCTATGTTGTGCAGCACATATACTAGCCAGGTTACTGGAATAAGCCAAACTGGGCAAAATATCACCAGGAAGTCTGTAAATGAGTAAACCCCAACCGGTATGAGTAATGCACTGGTGCAAAACGCTGCCAATAGTTGCTTGCGGCGTTCTTTTAAGAAGAATGGAAGAGGTAGCAGGCAAACGGCCAGGAATATAGATGTATAGCCATAATTGGAATTGACGGTGGTGGGAATTGACATATACCATCGAATGGGCCAATCAAAGCCATAGACAAGAAATGATAATGCGGCAAACAGGAGAGGAAAGGCAAACAGCTTTGGTAGTGAACGCCTGTAAGTCCAAACTACGGTGAGGCCGGCAAGCCATGTAACATGGGGTTTTATGCTAAAAAGGATAAGGCTAATTCCGGCAAGTAAAGGATTGCTAGATGAGAGAATGAGATATACACCAACGATAATGAAACTGTCGATCTGACCAGCCCAGACTAACGCAACTGCTGGGAGAGTCAGTAATACATAAATAGGATTAGTCTTTAGCTTGGAGGCAACAAAGATAAGGATTAGAAGAGTGATACTGCTCCAAACATAGTACGGGAAATATTGGAACGGATAGAGCAGCATTTGGACATGATAAGGATGGTAAGCTGCGTCAAGATCACCGCCGGCAAAAGGGACAAAAAAGTATGTCCAATCACCGCCACCACCAGTGGCGATAGAAAAAGCTATTAAGCCGCTAGATACTAGTAACAACAGTAGCTTGCTTTTCACCTAATGGAACCGTCCTTAAGGGTAAAGTGAGCAAGGCCGGAGTAGACTTGATCAATTGATTTTATGAGTGTTATTCCAGCAAAACCTGGTAAATCTGTACCGTACCGTTATTGTATACTAATTGCAGATAGGGAACATCAGTGGGTACGAAGTCACCCAATGCCCGTTCCGCTGGGCCGTAGAACACATAGGTCACGCTGTAGTCTTGCAGCAATTGACGCCGAAAGTCCTCGCCATCCTGTCCCTCCCTGGAACTACGCGGGTTCTCCTCAGCGTCGAAAAATTGACGCAGCAGTGCGCGCTTTGCCTCCGAATGTACCGTCTCGGGCCCGTGTCCTGCGAACACCCGCGCCGGCATACGAGTTGGCAGATAGTTGCCGGTCTGGTAGGCGGCCAGTACCACCTGGTCGCTAGTGGTGTGCGCTCCCAGCCAATCGGCGGCGCTGATTTCCGCACCTGAATGGAAGATTGGTTCCGACTGCCGACTCACCTCCAGGCCGGCACCGGTCAGGATCAGGAGGTTCGACAGGCTTAACAAGGCCACCAGGCCCATCGAAGCAATCTGCCACCGGCGCAAGGCCGCCTCTGCTTTCAGTTCCTTTCTCTCTTCGCTGGCATTACCTTCACTCCTGTGGGACTTTCGGGAGCACAGTTGCCACAGGCCGATCGCCGCTAAAATAGAGAGGGGCACCTGTACTCCCATGGCCAGCCGCCGTTGCAGATTGAAAGGTATGTAGACCAACAGCGGCGTCACGGCGCACCATCCGATCAATACCAGGCTACGGATTGAGCCGCGTCGCCATTCTGCCCATCCCCCTTGCATAGCCAGCAACGCGAGCGGCCCGAAGGCCAGTAGATAATGAACTGGCGGAGGCGACAAGATACGATTCTGCTCTCCCCAGACCTTGAAAACCGGGTTGGTCGTGAACACGTAGGCGTTGTAAAGGGGAACAGGGGTGGCGATAGCTATGGTCAGGATGGCCAGCCGCGCTTCGCTCCGCCAGCGTCCCAGCCTTCTCCCTATCCTCCATTGTCGTAGCAGCCACGCGACACCGATCACAGCAGCAGCAACCACGATGTAAAACGCAGCGATGACTGTCATTCCCAGCAGGGCCAGGCCGGCCAACAGGGCGTATCGAGGTTGCTGCTGCTCCCATGCGACTAGCAAGAGCAAGATGGCCCACAGTAAAAACGCTTCGGCTAGCGACAGGTGGGGCAGGCCGAACATCGCGTGAAAGGCAAAGGCCTCGGGTGAGTAGAAATCCAGGGGCATGCCTAATCGATCCGACAGGCCCAACAGGGTCACTAACCAGCCTAATCCGCTACTGACCCCTACCAACCAGAAAGTCAGCCGCCGAACCGGGTGCAAGCCGGTGAAAAAGGCCGCAAAGCGATAGACGGTGGCCAGCAAAAAGAACCCGCAAATGAACCGTGCCAGATGGTAAACCAGAACAAACGATAGACCGCTCAGCCGAGCGATCTTACCCAGCAGCAGGTGGAACAGAAGTAGGTACGCGCCTGTGTGTGACTCACTTGTGTAAAACAGGTGAAAGCGCCAGCCATTCGTCGCTCCCAGGCGCATCTTGGCCAGGTATGAATTGCCGTCCTCTACACCAATGACAAACCCGCCGAACTGAGACTGGGGTGTGGAAAGGAGGGCACCATACACATAAGGCAGCGAAGTCAGCAGTAAGATTGCTGCCGACCAGGCCAGCACCCAAAGCCACTCGCTCCGGCTTACCCCTCGCTTGCTGTCCGAATTCGCCTCAGTTGCCATAGCGCAAATCCTTCCCCGGCAATCACACCTGCAATCCCGATCAGCGACAGCCACACGCCCCAGTGAACCGATGCCGGGTTATACACAAAGACAACTCGGTGGCCCCCTGCACCCAAGGAGACACCTCGCAGAATGCCTGCCACCTGCTGCACAGGCTGCGCCTTCCCATCCACCAAGACCTGCCAGCCCGGATACCAGATTTCGCTGAGGACAAGCAAGCCGGGCTTCGGTAGCTGGGCCTCGACCTCGATACGATCCGGTTCGTAGTGAGTCACTGTCGCCATGTATCTTCCTGCGGCGTCGGTTTGCATTGCCTGGTCGGCTAATTTAGCTAATTGACCTGCCCAGTCGCCGTTGGCATCTGCCTGGATGGCGTGTGTCACAGCGGGTTCGATGAACCAGGCACGGGGCAGAGCATACTCGTTGCGATAAATGGACGTTCCGTCCAGTTCGGTAATGGGGATCAAACCGGGCCAACTTATAGGAAAAGCGGTCACCAGATACTTCACGTTGAGCAGACCCAACAAGCGCAGATCGGGTTGCGTGTCGCGGAAGGCTTCGGTTAGTGGACGGTCTGGAGGGAAAGGAGGGATGGTGACGCTGAAACCCGGGTCGCCGTAGCCGCCGGCCAGTGCCATCAGATGGTCGTAGGCAGCCAGGTGGACCGGCTCGACGCCATCGGCGGTTTGCAGGCCCGCCTGGGCCGCCACGTGCGATGGGAGGCTATAGCTCGGGGAATAGGTGCGGAACAGGCCAGGCTGGTTGGCCAGGTAGTGGGCGGCCATTCCGTCCTCGGCAAAGGCGTCGCTGGGGGAGACGAAGCGTAGCATCGTCGCATCGAAGGTGGCCAGGTCGACGAAGAGCAATAGGGCCAACCCTGGCAGCGCCAGGCGGGGCGGTAGACGCCCGCGCGCAGTCAGCCCTACGACGACCAGAGTCAGCGACGGGAAGAAAGCCAGGCCCAAGGCAGCACGATTGGCCTGCCCAAAGAGAGTGACCAGGCCCAGGCCCAGCGCCAGTGTGAGCGCCCCCACGGCCAGCGCGATCAAGGTTGACCAACGAACATAGCCTCTAGCCAGCCGCTGCATCCCCATCCCAGCCAGCACAGCCAAAGCCAGTGACGCGGGCAGAAAAACACGGGCTGGCGTTCGCACCCAGCGAAAGCCCGGCAGCCACCGGTAAACCAGTCTAAAAATAGGTGTGGCCGGCCCCAGGGCAAAGAAGGCCGCTAGTAATACCACCCCACCCAAGAACCAGCTTCGCTGATCGGTCCGGCTAAGTCCAAAAAAGGCCAGCACCAGGGGTACGAGACCCAGGTATATTACCATCTCGTGTCCGCCCTGGATGCCAGGTAAAAAGATGCCTGCCGCCAAAGTAAGTGGTGTGAGCGCGGATTCACCTGCCTGCGCCAGCGACAGCGCGCGGTTGCTGTAACCGGCCAATTCGATCAGTGGCAGCAATTGGGCCGCACCCAAGCATGCCCCTAACAAGGGGACAGAAAGAAGGAGCGGAGATATAGAAATGAGATGGGAGACTGAGGATTTGGGGTTCAGAAGTTGCCAGCCCACGTAGGCAGCCAAAAAATAGCCGGTGTAGAGGGTGATCAAGCTATGGGTGGTGATTTGCATCGCCAGAGCGACTGCGGCTAAAACAACCCAGCCCCAACGGCCTTTCCGCGCCTCCAGCAGTTGATGCGTCCCCAGGAGCGCCCACGGCATCCAGGCCATTGCTCCTACCAGACTCACGTGCCCGCCGGCCGTGTGGGCCAACAGCTTGCCACCCAAGGCAAAGGTCAGCGCCCCCGATAGAGCCGGGATAGGGTCCAGGTCAAAACCAGCTCGCAGCAGCCAATAGACGCCCAGGCCGCCCCAAAACAGGTGGAACACAAAGAGCAGATTAAAGACGGGATTGATGGGCAGAAACAAGAAGAGCCATGCGGGTGGATAGAAACGCATCGCCAGTTGATTGGCTGCCAGCGGCATGCCGCTCAGGTTGGCAGGCGTCCACAACGGAAGCGTGTGTGTGGTCTGCCAGGTGTGGGCCATCAAGTGTGCCTTAGGCCAGTGGATGACCGTCACGTCGGAATACGGGCTGAAGGTGGGGTAGAGCAAATCATTGGGATGGCGCAAGGCTGGCGCAAAGAGAAGCAATATCGCAACCAGCAGCATTCCCATCATTGCCCAATTTGCCCACCGCTCAGACATATGCCTCCCTGTCAGCGCCCGCTACGAATGACGAAGAATAACCCGCTCAGAATCAAAAGCACGCCCACAATCCGGTCCAGTCCTACAATCTCGTGAAAGACAAAGCGCCCGATCAGGAGCTGAAAGACATAAGTAAGACTGACCATAGGGAAAGCCAGGCTGAAGTCGAGCTTGCTCAACACATCGAGCCACAGGACAGAGCTGATCCCGTAGCAGGCAAAACCCAGGATAATCCAGGGGGTGCGCAACAAGCCCAGCAGGCTGCCTATTGGGTTTCCACCGAACAGACTTACCCCACCAACATCGTTCAGACCCAACTTAAGCAATGTCTGCCCACCTATTAACAACACAATGGCAACGAGTGCGACTAAAAGGGTGAAGATCATTTGAGATCGGGCCTCCCATGTTATCATAACGCATTTACCTCTACCAATTTTTGTAATACCCGTACGTGGGTGTAGGATCAGGATGGGCGATAAATAGCTACCTCGCCCTGTTGAAAGGCAGGTGTCAGCTCACGTAGGTAGTCGTTGCCACCGCCCAACACGCGTTCCGCCGGGCCGGCGAACACATACCGGATGTGATATTGCTCCCGGAGCTTTTGCCATTCCCCGGCCGACAGTTCACCTCGGAAGAAAGCCTCGGCCTGGGCCTGTTTGGCCTCGGCGTCAATCGTCTCAAAGGGATGGCCGGCGAAGACCCGCACCCCGGCCCGGCCGGGTAACAGCATGCCAGTGCGCGGCGTGGCGAGAACTACCTCGTCCTGCGCGTGGATCAGCAGCCATTGCATAGCAGTTGCTTCGTCCTGCGACAGATACAGCCGGGCAAACAGAGCAGACTGCCCGTCACGATTCAATACGCCCAGGGTCAGCACTGCCAGCAAAAAGAGGCTGCCCAGCGCGCTGAAGCTGACAGTCAGTCCTGCCACCAGGCGTGCCCTCCCGACCGTCAGCCTGGGCAAAAGCCAGCGGTTCAGGCCTATTGCGGCCAGCATAGCCAGCGGCAGTCCCAAGCCAGTTAGTAGCCGGCGTTGTAGGGCAAGGGGCAGGTAGACTATGGCCAGTGTACCCACGCTCCATGTCAGAAGCGCCAGTCCATGCCAATTGTGCTCCCGTATCACCATCACCCCACCAGGAATCGCCAGCAACCCTACCAACCCAAAGCCAAGAATCAAGTTGAGCACCGATGGTGCAGGTGTGACGTTTTGCGCTGCCCATGCCAACAACGCTGGGTTGGTCGTGTAGACCCAATAGTCGTAAAGCAGAACCGGTCCTGAAAACAGAGCCACGCCCACAGCGGCGGTCAGCCCAGGCAATGGCCATGACCGATCGCGCCACCTGCGCAGCAGCAGGTAAAGGGCCAATGTGACATAGACTGCGGCCAATGCCAACGGTTGAACTAAGGCCAAAGCCAGGGCCGCCAATCCTGGCACCAGCCGCCGCCAGATGCCCGGGGATGGCCACGCTACCTCCATGACGATGACTAGCATCAGGGCCATTGCCAGTGGAAAGTGAGGGTTGCTCAACAGGCTGAAAAAGGCAAAAGCCTCGGGCACCCACAGGTCAATGGGAAAGGCGCCCAAGGCTGTCCCCAGCCAGCCCAGCCCCGCTGAGATGCCCACCAGCCAGAAAGCTAGCCGTCGCTCACTGCGGTCGCCGGTGAGACGGGTGAGAAAGGCATAGACGGTAACCAGCAGCGCCAACCCGGCCAGCACACGCGCCACGTGATAGACGAGGATCAGCGGCAATCCCGTCAATCGGGCGATGTGTCCCAGTCCCAGATAGAACAGGAAAATGTATGCTCCTGCGTGAGGCTCTGGTGTATAGGTCAGATGAAACTGCCACGCTCCGGCCCATCCCTGGCGCATCTTGGCCAGATACGAATTGCCGTCGAGAGGATTGACCAGGATGCCGCCAAACTGGTAGCCACTTGGGGTCGCAACCCAGGCCACCAGATAGGGCAGGCAACTCACGGCCACAATCACCGCTGCCCAGATCAGCGTCCAACGCCATTCCAGGAAGGGAATGGCGTCAGCGCCGAAGGCCCTCAGGTCTTCGCTATCGTGTTGCCAGTTCAATAAATGAGGGAGTCGGGATTTTGCCATTGTGGGAAAAAGAAGTAGGGCCTTTGGGGCCCCAATTGAGAATAGACTAGGCAATGGAATGTACAATATGGAGTGTGATGGCCGCCAGGGCAGTGTTTGCAGGATACTAGATGCAATGAGTTATTCCTGCTTTGCTCACACCTGCCCATAGGTTGCCTACCGGGAAAAGCGATAGCCTACGCCACGTACCGTGATGACATATTGGGGGCGGCTGGGGTTATCTTCCAGCTTTTCCCGCACCCATCGGATGTGCACATCGAGGGTACGGGTGTCGCCCAAATAATCGGTTTCCCACACCTCTTTCATTATCGTGCCGCGATTTAATACTTCGCCGGCATTTTCCATTAAGAGGCGCAGTAGCTTGAACTCTTTTGGTGTCAGGTGTGCAGTGCGACCGCCCCGCTGTATCTGACGTTTCAACATGTCCAGGGTGACATCTCTAACCCGCAGGAAGCGATTATTCTGGTCACCAATGGCTCTCTTGATGCGTTGCGTCAGTTGGCGCGCATTGAAAGGGACAAGAAGATGGGTGCCAGCCGAACCGTGGTTGTGCGTCTCATCCTGGCTGACGATGAGACGGGGAAACTCAAACCGAGTTTCATCTAACACCCGACATATTTCTTCGACGTTCAACAATCCAGTCCAGGCATTAACGACGATCAAGTCGGGCCAGTCAGCCATAGCCATAGATGGGACTTTATGAGGATTATGGGCTATGGTAACGTCGTATCCTCGATCTAGCAGCTCTGGCTTTATAGAACGGGAGTCTGTTAATTCGCTTTCGACAAGCAATACTTTCAGCACCACGTCCCGCCACCTCCCCCTGGCCCAACAATTCCACACACATATCTCATTATACTTTATCACAAGACGTATCGCAATAGGCTTAAAGGCTCAAAAAAAGGAATTCATGCTAACAATTTTGGCGTCAGCCCAGACATTTAGACGTTAGTGCTCTGTCAAAGCTAAACTGACAAGTCGAATTAGCTACCATAGCGCTTGCCGTTACTCATCAAATCACCCTTGACAGAGTACTAGCTTTTTGGAGTAGCTTCTCTCCTGAGGTGCGATACCAGTCGATAGTAGGCCAGGGCCAACGTTAGTGGGCTAAGCGCGCAAAGTACCCTGACGCGTATCCAGCTTCAGGCCGCTTTCTAGCGTCTCCATGTCCTTTGTCCTTAAGATTTAGCCCTGTGTAACCTGACGGCGTTTCAGCGACACCTGACGGGAGAACGTCCTTTTGGGGGATCGAGATAATTGGCTGTTGGCGGCCGAATCGAGCTGATCAAGATCACTTTGATGGGGCACTAGTCTTCTAAGGCAGCCAGATATCTCTCGACCTGGATGGCGGCTTTGCATCCTTCACCGGCCGAGTTGACAACTTGTCGAAAGACCGGATCGGCGATTTCACCAGCAGCAAAGACGCCGGGCACGCTGGTACGGGTGTTTTGGTCGGTGATCACGTAACCGTGTTCATCCATCTCCAGCTTGTCCGTGAAGAGGTGACTGTTGGGGTAGTGGCCGATATAGATGAAAACACCGTCAGTTTTCAGTGTGGAAGCTTCGCCTGTCTTCACGTTTTTAACTTGTATCGACTCGACAGCGCCATTGCCATTAATCTCGGTGACGACTGTATCCCAAATGAATTCAATCTTTTGGTTGCGTTTGGCCCGCTCTTGCAAGGTGTAACCGGCACGCAGCTCATCCCGCCGGTGGATGATGCGCACGTGGTTGGCGAATTTGGTGAGAAAAACGCCCTCTTCCAAGGCACTGTCACCTCCGCCCACTACTGCTATCTCTTTATCGCGGAAGAAAAAGCCATCGCATGTGGCGCAATAGCTCACACCTCGGCCGGTGAAGTCTGCTTCGCCTGGTACGCCCAGCTTGCGCGGCGAGGCACCCGTGGCAATGATGATCGCCTTTGCCTCATATTCATTGTCGTAAGTTTTGACACGGAAGGGTTGAACGTCAAAATCAACCTCAGTCACTTCGGTGTACTCAATGCGTGTTCCAAACCGTTCTGCCTGTTTTTGGAATTTTTCTACCAACTCAGGTCCGGTCAGCCCCTCTGGGAACCCAGGGTAATTCTCGACTTCATTCGTGATAGATACCTGACCGCCGATCTCGTTGCCGGTGAAAGCCAGTGGTTTGAGGTTGGCGCGGGCGGTGTAAATGGCTGCCGTCAGTCCAGCAGGTCCCGATCCGATGATAATCACGTTTTCTAAAGACATAACCTTCCTCTCTAGGTTGGCCTGGTAATCTGTAAGCAAATGAGTTCTTTTTGCTTCTGTGAGACGTTCCTACTAGTGAAGTATTCAAGACACTCTGATGTTAGCTATGATACAGAGATCAATGGGTGTTGGCAAGTTCTGGTCTGTGTTTCAACCACCATCGTGGGGCACGGGTCAAAACGCGCCCGTTGGCGGCCATAAGCGGTTTACGGCACTCATCGCCCCAACACCCTGTATCACAGTAAAGCATCGGCCGGTCATGGCAGGTTTCTGCATTGCTGCTGGTTCGGAAACATATAGGACACATATAAAACACCTGATGCTTCTCAGTCATATACTCCTCCAGGTTCCTACCATCTCCCCACCAGTTCATTCATCAACATCTAACGACAGGCAGGATAACACCCAATTATGATACAACAAGCTGGCGTAGATAGCAAGGGAGGCAAACGCCCCCTCTGCGATTGGGCAAGCGTCGAAATCCGCTACAAGAAGTGGGCGGGTTGGCGATGCTCAGCCACTAGATCTTGTGTGGTTGGTGGGCCTTGCCATCGGCCCTCACTTAGTTATCTTGTTTGGCTGGCGCGCTCACGACTCGGATTCCGGCTGGATGAGTGTTAGCCCTGCTGCTGACTATGGTTGAACTCCGGGCTGAGCGATGCTATAATGAAGTAATGATCTTACGCATTCGTCTTATACCCAACGCACGCGGGTATTGTATCTTGGAGGCTGTTGATGGTCCAACGCCTGTCCCTCGTCTTAGTTGCATTGCTCACTTTTAGCTCCCTACAAGCTTGCGCCGTCAGGGGTGAGCCCGTATCCACGCCCCTGGCAGCCTTGGTGTCGAGTCCAACAGCCTACGCCACGCCGACATTTGCTCCTACGTGGACACCTCGCCCTCCAACTCCTACTAACACGCGTGTGATTCCGATTCCTCCCACTGCCACGCCGGGCCCCAGCCCTACGCCCACCCGCTTGCCGGCACGGACCAAAGCCCTGGTAGTGGGCATCCAGGATAGCCGCACCATCGAGGTTTTGATAGAGGGGCAGTCGATTAGCCGAGGATTTATGGTCCGGCTCTTAGGTGTCGAACCACCTTTGTTGAGTGACCCGTGGGCAGAGGTTGCCCTTGAGTGGTTGGCGCAGGAAGTCGGACGGCAGGTGGTGACATTGGAAAGCGACGAAAAAGAGCGGGACACTCAGGGGAATCTGCTGCGTTATGTGTGGAAAGACGGGCATATGATCAACGTGACAATGCTTCAGCTTGGCCTGGCGACTGCCTCTGACGATGTGGGAACGTTGCGTTTTGGCGCCGACCTGTTGGACGCTCAGGCCGATGCCCAGGCCGCCGCGCGTGGCTTGTGGGGGCCGCCGCCGACTTTCACCCCCACGCCGGTCACTGCTACCGTCACCCTGACCACAACACATACACCTACGATCACCCTGGTGATGACCCAGACACCTACAGCTACGTTGGTCATGACACCGACGGCCACGGTTACGCTGGGATCAACTTCGTCGCCGTAGTTCGTATGGATTGTTATTCAGCCTGAAGGTGCCCGGCACTTCATTGGCAGAAATGTGCTACGTCTGGGCCCCTGTCAGACACCAGATTGGACGTTAAAGGCCGCAAAAGTGCCGGGCACTTGAGTAGCGACTTGCTGGAACCCTGGATTTTCTAATGTCATCGCCCAACTCACGTCCCCCTACAGACTACCGCCGTCACCACCGCCAGACAGAGCACAGGCTGGCGGTGGCGGTCGTGTTGTTTCTGCTGGTGATTGGCTCGGGTTTGATCGCCATCATCTTTGGGCCGGCTGCGGGGGTCAGCGGCTTTGGCTGTTTGCTGGTTGGCGTTGGCGCTATTGGTCTATTGTGGATCCTGCTCATGCTGATCGAGCGCTGGGTGGGCGATTGAGGCTTATTGGCGTATCTGATTAGATTCCTACCTCTGGTTCGTTCATCCCCTTGATGATGAAGGCACGGGCCATCTGAGAGGTATTGTAGGCGTAGCCCACCTGACCCGTGTGGTCAATTAAGATGAGGCCCCCTTTGCCAGCTACACGGTCACTCAGCATACGCACAGCGGCCTCGGCTGCTGACTGAGCAGACAGCTTGGCGCAAAAGTCGGCGGCAGTGCGGGCCAATTGCACCCGAATGATGGCCTCACCATGGCCTGTCACCGACACGCCAGCCAGAGCGTTGTCGGCGTAGTAACCACAGCCTGGCAATGGGCTATCGCCGACACGGCCGGCCGGTTTAAAGGGTGTGCCGCCAGTGGAAGTGCCGGCGACGACGTTTCCTTCTCGGTCTATTGCCACTGCACCCACTGTCCCTTTCCCTGGGCCGCCGACAAATACAGTTTCGGAAAGGGGCTCACCTCGCTTGCGGTATTCCAGCCACTGGGTGCGTTCACGGGCCACCACCAAGACTTCTGGATCGCAAAGAGGAATGCCACATGCCTGGGCATAGGCTATCGCCCCCGATCCAACGAACATATTGTGTTCGCTGCTCAGCAGGCGACGGGCAACGCGGATGGGGTTCTTAACCCGCTCTATGGCGGCCACCGCTCCCACCTGGTAGGTGCGGCCATCCATCATCCCGGCGTCGAGCTGTACCATCCCTTCTTGATTGAGATGAGCGCCGACGCCAGCATCAAAGGTAGGGTCGTCTTCCAGGCAGACGATGGCTCTCTCTACAGCGTCGAGGGCACTGCCACCTTGGCGCAGTACTTCGAAGCCAGCAATGGCTCCTGCCCGGCAGCCCGCTTTGTGCGCCTCCCAATCTTTCGCTGGGATGTACCATGCACCACCGTGAACGATAATAGCCAGGGGAATGCTCATATTATTCCTCAGCCGATTCGGCAGGCCTGATGTCCTTGACGTTCAACTGCAGCCGTTGCCTCCCATTCCATTCGTTGATCTCTAACGTATAGGCCACGTCCACATGGGTAGGAAGATGATCGTGCCAGCTTCCCTGACGAAAGGCAATGGCTTCCCACGTCTGTTTACCGTCGTAGAGTACTAGCTTCAAGTGTTCCCCGCCGGTCCCTAACAGCCGCTTGCCCTTAATCTCCATGCCATGGGAAGCAAAGGTCGGCATAGGATTTCCCTCACCAAAAGGACGCAGTTGCTCCAGGCCATCCATAATTTGCAGGCCGATATCGGTCTGCTCTATAGCACGCCCGGCGGCACGGGCGGAGAGAAGATCCTCCACGCGGCGGCGGTTGATGCCGCGCAGATTCAGTTTGGCGTCGATGCTTAGTTCGGGGATTAGCTCGACATCTGCCAATTTGCGCTCGGCGAGAGCCAACAGCTTGGCCTCCAAGGCAAGCACGTTTTCGTTTTTGACGGTGAAACCAGCGGCGAGGCGGTGTCCCCCATGCCGCTCCAGTAGGTCGACGCACTCATCCAGAGCCTGGGTGATATGAAACGCCGGGATGCTACGAGCAGAGCCCCTGGTGTGCGTCTTCTCGCGCTGGGCCACCAGTGTCGGGCGATAAAATTCTTCCGTCAATCGACCCGATACCAGCCCTACAATGCCAGGGTTAAATGCAGGATCGGCAATGAGATACAGGGGATGACTGGCCCCATCTCGCAGGATCACCTGGCGTGCCTGTTCGAGAGTAGTCTGAGTGAGAAGTTGCCGTTCCCGGTTTTGACTGTCGAGTTGCTGGGCCAGTTGCCCGGCGTGGAAGAGGTCGTCGGTAACGAGTAGTTCGTAGGCAACCAGAGCGTCTTCCAGGCGGCCGGCCGCGTTGAGCCGGGGACCGAGTATAAAACTGATGGTATCAGCGCCGACTTTCCCCGGCTGCACCTCCGCCTGTGCCATCAGCATCTGCAGGCCGGGCCGATGGGGGGCATTGAGTCGCTCTAACCCCCGCGTGACCAGTTCCCGATTTTCGTCTATCAAAGGGGCCAGGTCGGCCACGGTCCCTAGAGCTACCAGATCGAGCAGGTCGTCCAAGGCTAGCGGGCGCTGCTCTCTCATCTTACCCTGCCATTCATGAGGACTACGCGGGTACACTGCCTGCATCAAAGCTTCGGCCAGCTTAAAAGCCAGTCCCACGCCCGCTAACTTCGCGAAGGGATAGGGACAGTCAGTCTGCTTGGGGTTGATAATAGCCAGAGCAGGGGGGATCTCCTTACCAGGTCGGTGGTGATCGGTGAGGATCATGTCGAGGCCAAGTTGGTTAGCGTGAATCACTTCCTTTACTGAACGGATACCACAATCCACGGTTAGCACTACTCGCACACCCTCCCCAGCTAGCGTCGTGAGGGCCCCCATATGCAAACCGTAGCCCTCGTCAAAGCGGTTGGGGATGTAGGGGCGCACCTTCCCGCCCAGGGCAGTCAGGGTTTGCACCATCAGCGCGGTGGCAGTGACGCCATCGGCATCGTAATCGCCGTAGACAGCGATCAACTCTCCGGCGTTGATGGCGTGGCGCAGGCGCACTACAGCTTCGGGCACTCCCTTCAATTGAAATGGGTCGGTGGTACCGGATGGTTGGCGGGCCAGAAATCGGTGTACCTGGTTGGGGTCGTCAACGTGCCGATTGTGAAGAATCTGCACAATGAGAGGGGTTAGGTTGGGGAATCGAGCGAATTGCGCCTCAGGCGCGCGGGGAAACACATTCCAACGTTTGGAGGTAGGGGGCAATCTCGGATCTCCAATGGTAGACAATAGACAGTAGACGGAGGAGGACAGAGTCGCTTCCGTCTACTGCCCATTGCTTATTACTTACTCTTTACTGGATTTACACCCATCCCTGGTTGCGAATAAAGTCGGTGATGACCGGCATTTCCATGTACTGCCCCTGGTAAGACTGATAAGCCGGCCACAACGAGACGAGCCATAACACGGGGAAACACAGGCTACCAATCCCCAGCGTGACGACGGAGAGCACGATGCCGACTACGGTCAATACTACCCAGAAGGCAAGGGCCTGAACTGCATGAAATTTTTGGAAGGGGCGCACCTTGTTCGTCTCCGAAACGAGAATGACGATAGCAACAATGGGAATGGGATAGGAAAGAGCTGCCATCAGTTTGTCGTTGTCGGTGATGTCATTTCCCGGGGAGGGGGCTTCAGTGTTCATATGTTCATCTCCTTATTAGGTTGACACTATATTGAACTTTCTCCGTGAATACATTGAGTATAATGTAACTCGACGTTGAAGGCAAAGAGTCAGATGCGTAAAAGCCCTTGGACTATGGTTGAAGGACAATTTTGCCGAATACTTGCCGTGCCTCCAGACGGCGGTGGGCCTCGGCCGCCGCCGACAGAGGCAGTACACTGTCAACTACTGGTTTCAACTTTCCCTCACCGACCAACCGAAGCACAGTGCGGAAGTTGGCTTGCGTGGAGCTGAAAGACCCCAGGAGCGTGGCTTGCTTGGCGAACAGAGACCACAGGTCAGTCTCTCCCCAACGTCCGGTAGTCGAGCCGCACGTCACCAGCCGCCCACCGATGGCCAGTGCGGTTACGCTGTCTTTCCAGGTGTGCGTGCCTACGTGCTCAAAGACGACATCCACGCCGCGTCCTTCGGTGAGCTTGCGAACGGTGCGAGCGAAGCGGGGCTGTCGGGCATAGTTGATCGTCTCATCGGCCCCCAGGCTGCGGGCGCGCGCCAGCTTCTCATCCGTGCTGGCGGTGGCGATGACTCGCGCGCCCAGGTATTTACCTACCTGCACGGCTGCCATCCCCACCCCGCTGCCGGCTGCTAATACCAGCAATGTTTCGCCCGACCCCAATACAGCCCGATCCACCAGCATGTGCCAGGCAGTACCGAAAGCCACCAACGTGACCGCGCCCTGCTCAAACGAGACGCTTTCGGGTATTGGCGCCAGCGCGTAGGCAGGTAGCTTTATGTACTCGGCGTAGCCACCGTGCACATCCACGCCTACGATCAGTCGCTCAGCGCACATATTTTCCTGTCCAGCCCGGCAAAACTCGCATCGACCACACCAAATACCGGGGCCGCTCACGACCCGTTCGTCCACACGCAGGTTGGCCACACCATCGCCCAGGGCCGCTATTTCGCCGGCTGTCTCCACACCCAGAATGTGAGGCAACTTCACGCGTCGGCCTTGCTCCCCTCGACGGGTGAACACGTCTAAGTGATTCAGGCCGCAGGCACGCACACGGACCAACGCTTCACCCGGCCCTGGCTCTGGTGTGGGAAAATCTTCGTAGCGCAACACCTCGGGGCCACCACGCTGGTGCATCACGACTGCTTTCAAGTAATCGAGCCTCCGGTAGTGATAGATGGTCAACAGCAGATAGAAAATAGCCGATCGTACGATCAACGCAATGCGTCAACTATCTTTCGCCGGCCATTCGTCGAATGGTGGGGAACAAGGCCGGATCAAATTCTCCAATCCGTTCCGGCCCCAGTTGAATCAGGTACTCGCGGATGTGGCGGGCGTCGACCAACAGCCCGCTCACATCAATGCCCATACAGGTTGGTTCAAAGTGAGCCAGTTTGGGGATGGCCCGCATCAGTACCTTCATAGCGCCGCGCCAGTTACCCCCCTGCACGTGATATAAGGACACACCCACCTGGAGAATCCCCTGGTAGAGCAACCGGATGGAACGTGGCTCTTCCATCCAGACCGCTTCGATGGTTTCGTGACACTCGAAGAATTTACGCTGGTTGAACTCCTCGACGCCGCGCACAAGGCCAGGTGGTGGGGGCTCGCCGCATAGGCTCGAATCCGGCTGCCAGGCCCACTTTTCTACCAGAGAGGGCAGATTGCTCACCCCAATTTTCCAACCTTCCACCTTAGTGTGCTCTATTGCCCTCTCAGCAACCGTTTAATCTGTTCCAGGCAACCGATGGGGGGTTG
The DNA here is from genome assembly GCA_964439175.1 of uncultured Anaerolineales bacterium. GTDB lineage: Bacteria > Chloroflexota > Anaerolineae > 4572-78 > NAK82 > CAYTNQ01. Next base: position 19,864 of record CAYTNQ010000016.1, read on the forward strand.
CGGTTCTGGGCCGGGCGGGGTTGGCGTTGGCGTTGGCTCGGGGGGCTGGGGCAAGTCTGGTGGTATTTCGCCGGTAATTTTCTGGTAAGCGGCAAATACCTGACCAAGTCCACTGCCCTGGGCGTTGGGATCCTCCCCCAAATCCCGGGCCGCGGTCATCAATGCCCACTTGACCTGGTTGGGCGTGAGATCTGGCCTGGCCTGTAGCAGCAGAGCCGCGCTGCCGGTGGCGTGCGGCGTGGCCATGCTGGTCCCCGATAGTTCCACGTAGCCAGGTGCGACGACTCGTCCCAGAGCGGTACCCTTGGCTTGAGCGGCCACGATGCCAGCCCCGGGGAAGACCAAATCGGGCTTAACCCGGCCGTCAGAGGTAGGGCCACGCGAAGAAAAATTGGTCACCTTATCGGCGTCGTCCACAGCGCCAACTGTGATGACCCAGCGCGCGCACCCCGGCGAGCCAACAGTGGAGGGCAATGGCCCTGAATTGCCTGCTGCCACGCAAACGACAACGCCGTGCTGCTGTACTGCCTGGTCGCACAGTGTCGAAAGTGCATCAGTGCCGTTGCACGGCCCACTGCTCCCCAGCGATAGATTGATGACGTTGACACCCTGGTCCACTGCCCATTCGATGCCGGCCATCACGCCGCTCATTGTCCCTCCGCCGTTGGCGTCGAGCACTTTGGCCACATACAGACTGGCGGCAGGGGCCACGCCCCGATACTTCCCATTAGAGGCAGCGCCGCTCCCCGCAGCAGTGCTTGCCACGTGGGTGCCGTGTCCGTTGTCGTCGATCCCCTCGCCACCAACGAGGCTGGTCATTGCAACCACTCGCCCCTCAAAGTCGGCGTGCGTGGGGTCAATGCCGGTATCTACGATGCCAATTTTCATCCCTTCGCCCATGAAACCGGCCTCCCACATCAACGGAGCCTGGATGTGGGGCACCGACACGTCCAGGCAAGTGTGAACCGGCAGGTCGGGCCAGATGTACTCCACCGTCTCGTCGTCGCTGAGAGCTTCAATGTCTGATGGGCGCACGCGCATGGCTGTGGCTGGTATCAATTGGTAACTATGTGTTACCTGGGCGTCGGCCACCACTCGCTGCGCCGCAAACACGCCCGGCTTGTGACGAACGATCACGCCAACGGGCTCGTACACGGCGGCAGCAGTCATTTCCACCTGCAGCTCACTTGCGATCTTGGCTTTATTCATTGTTCTCACATGTTCGCTTTCTGGCGTTTATTGTCCGCCCTCTACTGCATTGTTGTAACCGGTTGGTCCTCTTCGACTTTGAGCACCCACTTCTCCTCAAGCAGCGACAGTGCCGCTGCCGCCGAGCCTGTCACCGACACGCCCGGAACCAGCTTAAATTGATGCCCCACCCGCATGCCCAGCTCTGCCAGACGCGGTAGGTGAGGCGCCGGGTCGCCGTCGGTGCGAACGATTAAGGCCACCGACTGCTCCAGGTCGGCGGCCAGCTTTTGATGCAACGCTTTATCAATTTTGCCCATAGTCTCTACCTCCCCAATGCCCTCATCATACCACATTCGATGGGGAGTGGTCAAGACCTATTTTGTCACGGGAATCGGACAATATTCCCATTGGTCTCAACGCCCGGGTGTGCTATAATCAAGTATGGCAATTCTGATTGATGGACATAACCTTATCGGCAAAATGCCTGACCTGCGGCTGGATGATCCAGCCGACGAGGAGAAGCTATTGATCCGGCTGCGGGCATATCGGGCGCATACCGGCAAGCGTCTCGTGGTTTACTTTGACCCAGGAGTAGCCTATCAATCGCCAGCGCGCCGGTCTAAAGGGGGCATTAGCATCCATCAGGCCGGAACCGGTCATCGCGCCGATGATCTGATGATACGCGATATCCGCCGTCATCACAATCCGCGCGAATTGACCGTAGTCACGTCTGACCATGCCATTCAGAGAGTGGCGCAGCAGCGCGGTGCTCGGGTGGTTGAGTCGTCTACCTTTGCTGCGGAGCTGAGTCGTCTACCCGAGAAAGACGACGCTTCCGAAATGTCACCTCTATCTGAAGAAGAAATTGAGGAATGGCTGGCGATTTTTGGACAATCGGATGAGTGATACCAATTTGCCGACAAAAGCCAAGCGCGTACCCGAAGTTGAAAAACAACGAATAGAAATTGAAGTCCGGCGCGAACTGCTCGACCTGGGCGTGACTGGCGAGGAGATTCAACAACAAGTTGAACTCTGGCTGATCGTCTCTCTGTTCAAGCAAGGGAAGATCACTTCAGCCTGGGCAGGCGAGTTGTATGGCGCTGGCCGTGAAGCCTTCCTGGACAACCTGGACGAACTAGGGGTGCTCTACATTGACGCGCCGCATGAAGAAGCAGGCGAGGTGCGCGCTGCGCCAGCCGTGTCGCTGCTGGCTGATGACCGCGCGACTTTGGCCGACTTAAACCGGGAGTTGGTTCGCATCAACCGTCGCCTGCGTGAAGCCAACCAGAAAATTCGCGAGGCCGATCGCTTGAAGAGCGAGTTTGTGGCCACAATTAGCCACGAATTACGCACTCCGCTCAATACGATCATCGGCTTTGCCAAGTTCATGCTCAATGGAAGCGCTGGACCTCTCACCGACATGCAGCGCACTGATCTCACTGCTATTTACTCTAGTGGTCAACACCTGTTGGGGTTGGTCAATGACATTCTCGATCTATCCAAGATCGAAGCCGGCAAAGTCACGCTTAATAAAGAGCAACTCGACTTCCACGAAGTTGCCGCCGGCATCATGTCGTCAGCTATCGCTTTGGTAGCCGATAAGTCCATCGAATTGAAAGAAGAAATCGCTCCTCATCTTCCACCTATCTATGCTGACCGCAAGCGGGTGCGCCAGATTATCTTGAACCTTGTCTCCAATGCAGCGAAATTCACTGAGCAGGGTCATATTGCCATGCGGGTGAAACCTATCACTGAGGATGGCAAGCCGTACATTTTGTGCGCTGTAGAAGACACGGGGATTGGCCTGCGCCAGGAAGATGTTCCTACTATCTTTGAGGCTTTTCGCCAACTTGACAGCTCGTCGGCGCGGCGGGCTCAGGGGACAGGGCTGGGGTTGCCCATCAGCCGTCGGCTGGCCGAACTCCACGGTGGGCGTATGTGGGTAGAAAGTGAATTGGGAGTCGGCAGCACCTTCTATTTCACATTGCCCGCCGACAACAGTAACGGTAGCTCATCTGCACAAGATATGGTTGATCGGAGGGGGGAAGGATTCGATGAGTGATCAAAGGCGAATCCTGTATGTTGAAGACGACGTGCCCAGCCGTATGCTGGTCAGCCAGGTGTTGCAGGTAACTGGTTATGAGGTGGTGGAAGCTGAGGACGGCATGACTGGCATTCGCTTGGCGCAAGCAACAAGGCCAGACCTGATTTTGATGGACATCAATATGCCTGGCCTGGACGGCTACGAAGCAGCCACCAAAATCAAGAGTCTGCCCGGACTGAGCAACACGCCCATCATCGCTGTGACTGCCAATGTGATGGAAGGGGACCGGGAACGCGCCCTTACGGCTGGCTGTGACGGCTACCTGCCCAAGCCGATTGACGTAGATGCCTTGCCCGATCAGATCCGTGCATTTTTGGGTGGCCGACGCGAGCGGGTAGATGAAGCAGCAGAGCGCAGCTACCTGCGTGAGTACAGCGAGCGATTGGTCGATAAGTTAGAGGAAAAAATCGCTGCCCTCACTGCTGCCAATGAGCAACTCCGTCGCTCCGACGAAATGAAGTCGCGCTTCATCTCCATCGCTGCCCACGAGTTGCGCACACCGTTGACTATTATTCGTGGCTATCTCGATATCTTACTGGAACCTGATGGGCCGCTGAGCGAAGCTACCCCCAGCGCGGAGACAATGCTCCACGGTATATCCATTGGCGTACAACGACTTCATGAGATTGTGGAGGACATGCTTGACGTAACTCGCATCGAGGCCGATACCCTCGATTTGCAGATTGCACCGCTGCGACTGGCCGAGGTCGCCGAAAGGGTGGTGACTTCGTACCTGGATGCTGCGCGGAGGCGGAACTTGTCGCTCGCATTAGAGCCCCTGGGACATCTGCCTACCATCTGGGGGGATGGCGCCCGCATCCAGCAAATAATGGTCTATCTCCTTAGCAATGCTGTCAAATACACGCCCAATGGGGGCAGCATTACTGTGAGCGGGCGGGTTGTGGGCCAGGAAGCAAGCACCGCTGCGTCCGACCGCCTACAGAATGAACGCTTTGTAGAGCTCATCGTGGCCGACACCGGAGTAGGCATAGATCCCAGCGAACAGGACCGTATCTTTGAGCGATTCTACGAAGTGCGCGATCCACGTCTGCACAGTACCAGCAAAACTGACTTTATGGGTGGTGGCGCAGGGTTGGGGCTGGCCATCGCACGAGGGGTGGCCGAAGCCCACGGAGGCTGGATCTGGGTGGAAAGCGAAGGCTATGACCCCGAACGTTGTCCTGGCAGCCAGTTTCACCTGATACTGCCGGTAGGTACGCCTCCCAATCGCTAACCAGGTGTGTCTCCCCTAACTATTTGACATCTCTTCTCAGCTAGGCTATCATACACTTCGTCTCCACTCCACAAATTATACTCCAAGGAGCACTCCGTTTTGTGAGCGAGCGCAAAGCTATTTGGCCTCTTTACCTGGGCGTTTTCACCACCAGTATGGCAGTGCTAACTCTTGAAATCGCCCTCACCCGTATCTTCTCTGTCTCTCTCTGGTATCATCTCGCCTTTATGGTCATCAGTACAGCGCTGCTTGGATTCGGTGCTAGTGGCACCTTTCTCACAGTGCGTCGAGACCTGTTGGAGAAGAATCTGGAACGCAACCTCGCCCGCTTTGCCGGGCTGGCGGCTGTTGGGATAGTGATCTCTTTTGCCTTTATGATCCGGTTGCCTCTCGATCCACTGGGTCCGCTGGCAGAGGGCCTTACTCCCGGTGCCCGGGCCTGGCAGACGGGCTTGCTCATCCTGTTGCTATTGGCCGATTACGTTTTGGTAGTTATCCCCTTTTTCTTTGCCGGGCTTACCCTGGGGACTGCCTTTTCGGCTATGGCGAAGCGCATCAGCACCCTTTACTTCGCTGACCTCATAGGCGCTGGGTTGGGCTGCCTGGTAGTTGTTGGCGTGTTGTGGATTCTGCCTGGGCAGGGAGTAGTGCTCTTTGCGGCAGGGCTGGCAGCGTTAGCCGCATTCTTCTTTAGCAGACAACAGAGAGTGGATGCCAGATGGCGCGGGGCGCAGAGCCAATCGAGTGCTTCACGGGCCACGTTTCTGGCTGCGGCCGGTGCGATTCTTCTTTTCGTTCTGTCACCTGTCGCCGACCGCTTTTTGCCGCTATACATTCCTCCCAGCAAACCACTGTATCAGGCGTACACCGATCCTACCATCAACCTGGTCTACACCGGTTTCACCCCTTTCGCCCGTGTAGATGTCATGTACAAAGAAGGTGCCAGCTTGGGGGCTTGGGGCCTGAGCCCTCGCTGCACAGCGCCGCCTCCCCCTGAACAACTTTTCATTACCATTGATGCCGCAGCTATCACCACCATTACCCATTTCGATGGTGACCTGGAGCGCATTGGTTTTGTCAATTGTGCGCCCAGTAGTCTGGCCTACCAGGTGCGCGACGAACCGCTGGAGAGTGCGCTCCTCATCGGCCCTGGCGGCGGCATCGATGTGCTCACTGCCTATTACAATGGCGCAAAGCGTATCATTGGCGCCGAGATTAATCCCCTCATCGTCAACCTGGTCGCTGACGATGCCTTGTATCGAAACTACGCCGGTGGACTCTACACTGATTATCCCCAGATACAGGTCGAACTGGCCGAAGGCCGTAATTTCATTGCCCGCTCGAAGGAAAAGTACGACCTGATTCAATTCTCGCAAGTGGATACCTGGGCAGCGGCCGCTTCTGGGGCTTACAGCCTCAGCGAGAATTTCCTGTACACTACCGAGGCTTTCCTCGATTATTATGACCACCTGACCGATGACGGAATGCTGACCGTCGGGCGCTGGTATTTTGAGCCGCCGCGTCAAGCCTTCCGGCTGGTGACTATCGGCACCACAGCACTGGAACAGCGGGGGGTTGCTGACCCAGCGCAGCACTTTATAGTAGTGCGTGCTGGTGGTACCTCCACTTTCATTATGAAGAAGTCTCCCTTCACTACCGATGAGATTGCCCGTTTGCGGCATGTTGTAGACAACCTGGGCTTTACTATGCTTTACGCCCCTGATGAGACTAGTCCTGATAACTGGTTTGTGCGTTTCTTCAACGCTCCTGATCGGGCACAGTTCTACCGGGACTATCCCCTCGACGTGACGCCAACGACGGACAACCGTCCTTTCTTCTTTGAATATTACGGCTGGAGTAACTTTGGCGATTTCCGCTCTGGCAAAGTGACGTTGGTCATTTTGTTGGTCCAGGCGCTGTTACTGGCGAGCGCACTCATCTTGTGGCCCTTGTGGCGCTTCCAACGACGGGGCCTGGCAACGCGCGGCGCGCGCCGCTTCATCATCTATTTCGCAGCACTAGGCATTGGCTTCATCTTCATCGAGATTGGGCTAATGCAACGCTTCATTCTCTTCTTAGGCCACCCTGTCTATTCGACCTCGGTCGTACTCTTCGGCTTGCTCACTTTCTCCGGATTAGGTAGTTTCCTGTCAGGGCGGTTGCTAGCGATGTCGCCGCAAGGTTCTGGCGAGGAAGAAGGTGGTGAAAGGGATCCTCGCCAGCTTCAGCGTTGGGTTATCCCGCTACTGGGTATCCTGACCCTCATTTATATCTTTGCCTTGCCCCCTCTCTTCCGCTGGCTGTTGGGCATGGACCTTACCTATCGCGTGGCAATCTCCATCTTGTTATTGGCGCCTCTGGGGCTGTTGATGGGGATGCCTTTCCCCTTGGGGATACGCCTGGTGGATCAAGTGAATCCAGCGCTGGTGCCCTGGGCATGGGGTGTTAACGGTTTTGGCTCCGTCGTTGGTTCCATCTTGGCTATGGTGATTGCTCAAAGCTACGGTTTTGCCTTGGTCATAGGGTTGGCAGTGGTCATTTATTTGGGCGGGCTGGCTGCTGCTCTCAGTCTCGGACGTGTGGCCAAGACTGCTTTGCAGCCAGGACACTTGAGGCTTGAGACTTGAGATGGGTTTCCGGGAGTGGTATGATCAGCTTAGCGAGAGCCAGCGCACTACCTACGGGCTGCTATTAGCAGTCATTCTGCTGACCATCCCCTGCTACTGCCTGGGAGTCATCGCGCTAACCACCGCGCCGCCGCCGGTCTCGCTCACGGTAACGCCCTTGGTCACCTTGCCGCCTGCTACCAATACGCCAACCGTCCCCCCGCCGCCGATGCCTACCTTTACGCCTCTTGAACCGACCTCTACCCTGGAGCCGACGCCTACCCAGTTCTTCCCGACTGTCGTCCCCTCGGAGACGTCGACCGAGACGCCCACACCTACCGACACAGCGACAGCCGTGCCCACGGACACACCGACCGTCACTCCCACCGGAACTCAGCCGCCGACGAACACGCCTACCAATACCCCCACTAATACGCCTACTCAGGTGCCTCCTACAGCTACGTTCACGCTTACCCCGACCCCGGTGCCACCCACTCCTACAATTACTAGCACCGCAACATCTACACCTACTAGCACCGTAACGTCTACACCCACGATCACTAACACTGTGCTCCCTACCTCTACCTTTACTCCCACGCCTACTGTTACCTCTACGCTTACGTTTACGCTTACGCTTACTCCGACCCAACCCCTTGCAAGCACTACCTCGATTACGTCTGCCGGCACTACTCCTTAATGCATCCTCGTCGTGACGCCTCAGTACTTGTCCGATAATAACTTTGCACGCAATTGCTCACCCTCCCGCAAGTTTTGTTTGCAACGTTGGCAAACACCGATTTCTCAAAACTCACGTAAAATTTACGCCAATCACGCGTTATATATGATAGGATAGGATGAGGTTGTAATCAATTGGAGCTTGGGGGCGAACCTACCCGCAACCAGGAGGTCATTCTATGAAGCGTACCACCGTCAACGCTATGCTTGCTCTGGGATTGGGGTGGGCCTTGACATTAGTCGGGATGCGGCTGCTGAGCGCTGGTCCCCGCGTGGCCCAGGCACAGGGGCCTGACGGCTACAGCACCTACTACGTTGCCCCGTCTTGTACGGGTGTCCCGCTTCCTTGCTACACGGCGGTGCAGGCTGCGGTGGACGCCGCCGACGATCCCGAGGACGTCATCAAAGTGGCGGCTGGCACTTACACCGGTGTCAACCACTACGGCGGCCTGGCCCAGGTGGTCTACATCAGCAAGACGGTGGCCGTGCGCGGCGGCTATACCACGACCAATTGGACAGCGTCCGATCCTGATGCCAACCGTACCACGCTGGACGCGCAGGGACAGGGGCGTGTCTTCTACATCACCGGAGCTCCTTCGGCAGGCTCAGGGCAAGCTATCAGCCCGGCGATTGAGGGACTGCGCATCACCGGAGGCGACGCCACCGGGCTGGGAGGCGGCCCAGGGGGAATCTATGCCGGCGGTGGAGTGTACGCCATTAGTGCCACGCCTGCCATTAGCCACAACTGGGTGTTCAGCAATACCGCCGGAGATGGTGGTGGGCTGTTTATGTATGATAGCAATGCCACGCTCAGCAGTAACACCATTAACGACAACACCGCCGTCCTCCATGGCGGCGGGCTGTTCCTATATAACACCGCTGAATTAAGCGGTGACTTGGTGTTGTGGGATGGGCCTGCCACGCTCAGTGGGAATAGCGTAATTTCCAACACCGCCGACCATGGCGGCGGGCTGGTCCTGTACTATAGCGACGCCCAACTCAGTGGTAACACAGTCGCCTCCAATACTGCCGACAACGGCGGTGGGTTGTATGTAGGTCCCAGCCACGCCACGCTTAGCGGTAACATAGTCCTTTCCAACGCCGCCGAATTTGAGGGTGGAGGGCTGCTCCTGGAATACAGCGGCGCCACGCTCAACGATAACGTCATCGCCGCTAATGCTGCTCACTGGTACGGCGGAGGGTTGTCTCTAGAGTTTAGTCCTACTACGTTGCTTGGTAATACTATCACTGGCAATGTTGCCTATTCTGGCGGAGGGCTGCTCCTGGCCTCCAGCGCCGCCACACTCAGCGGCAATACCGTCACCGCCAATACTGCTGAGGGTGGCGGTGGATTGTACCTGTCTTTCAGCGACGCCACACTTAGTGGTAATGTCATCACTGCCAACACTGTCCAGCTATACGGCGGCGGGCTGTATCTGTACTTTAGCGATGCTAGGCTAACTAACAACCTGGTGGCTGACAACCGGGCCGATGCCGAGGGCAGTGGTGTATATGCCCGAGGTTCTTCCCCCCGATTGTTGCACACCACTGTCGCCCGCAACCGTGGCGGTGATGGCAGCGGGATTTACCTTACTGATGACGCAGGAGGATACAGCACTGTCGCTCTAACCAACACGATCCTGGTCAGCCACACCGTGGGCATCACGGTGACGCCGGGCAACACAGCCACGCTAGAGGCCACGCTGTGGGGCAGTGGCACCTGGGCAAACGACATGGATTGGGGAGGCACCGGTACGATCGTCACCGGCCTCCACAACTACTGGGGCGATCCGGTCTTCGTAAACCCCGACGCAGGGGACTACCACATCGGCTCTGGCAGCGCAGCACTGGACCGGGGTGTGGACACAGGGGTGACCGTAGACATAGATGGCGACCCCCGGCCCATTGGCGCGGGTTACGACCTGGGTGCCGATGAGTTCTCGACTGCTGTGGACGCTGAGCATTTTATCTACCTGCCGGTGGTGCTGCGCCAGTCCCCGTAGGGGGCGCCAGTCCCCGTAGGGGGCGTAAGTCCCTGTAACGGCGCCAGTCCCCGTAGGGGGCGTCAGCTAAGATAGAGGGGACTTACAACGCCTCCCCCCTCGATGAAGGTCAAGAAACTATCTGCGGTATAAAGCCGGGTTTTAGCGCCTTGTCGCCTCGAGCTGAAGCTCCAGGCTAAAAGTTCAAGTACGCTGAAAGCGCACTGTTTTACTTAGCTTTGTATAGGTTCAGCCTGCTTTAGCTGGCTTTAACTCTCAGCCTGAGGATTTATTCTCAGGCGATTGCTTACCTCCAGATATTTGGACAAAAGGTACTAAGCTACTTGACATATGAACATAAATAGTGTATTATGTAATGGGAAGGTGACATAAACATTCGACATATCATAGGCTTCGAGAGGGAAACCCTTATCTCTTGGGATAGGGTTTCTCCTCGCAGCCTGATCCTATGCGATAGAGGTTCGGAGCAAGGAGGTGCAGGATGTCAAACCTGTTCATCCGAATCGTTGGAGTTCTGATTGTAGCCAGTATGCTCTTGTTCCCGGCAGGGGCGCTGGCCGCGCCGGAGGCGTGGGGCGAGACAGTTCACGTGGTGCAATGGGGTGAGACGTTGTCGCTGATCGCCAACCGCTACGGCGTGACAGTCGAAGCCATTCTGGCCGCCAATGACCTACATAATCCCAATTTCGTCTACGTGGGGCAGCGCTTGACCATCCCCGCGCCCGGCCATCCAGAGGGCGGGGGCGGGCGGCACGTGGTCGCTCCCGGCGAGACGCTCACCTCGATTGCTTTTCGCTACAGCACTACCGTCGCTGCGCTGGCGGCGGCCAACGGGCTGAGCGATACCGATTTCATTTACGTCGGACAAGTGTTGGATGTCCCTGGCGGGTATTCGCCAGCGCCGGCACCGGGCCGCAAGGGGTGTGACAATTACTACACGGTGCAGTGGGGAGATACGTTGTCGGGCATCGCCTGGCGCTATCAGACCACGACCAACGCCTTGATGCAGTCCAATGGTCTGTATAGTGACTTCATCTACCAGGGACAGCGCTTGTGTGTACCGCCGGGCGGGGTAGCCTGGGAGCCATCCACGCCTCCGTCTCAGTCTGACTATTACACAGTGCGCCCCGGCGATACCCTGGCAGCCATCGCCTCGCGCTTTGGCGTGAGCCAGGCATCCATTGTGCAGGCCAACAACCTGTCCAGTCCGTCATTTATTTACGTTGAGCAACGCTTGCTCATTGTAGGCACTTCCACGCCGGCCGCTGGCCCGCCCCACGCGGGCCCTGCACCTGCCCCCCCTCCGGGCTACTCCCCGCCAGGGGCCTACGGGCAGCCGTCTCAGGCTAGCACGGGCATGGCACCTGCTCCCGCTCCTGGTTACTCCCCACCTGGAACCATGCCGACAACCGGGGTAGCCCTGCCCCGCAGCAGTGAGCCGGTCGTCATCCACGCGGAGCCGATGTGGACGGGATCCCAAACAGCCATTAGCGTGGACCCAGACGAAATCACCACACTCCTGGTCATGACGCACGATGGAGAGAAGCTGGACGTGATGATTCGTTCGGCGGATGGTTTTGTGGCACGCGGGGTGACAGGTGTCTATTACGAATATAGCTGGATCCCGACGTTTGCCTTCCGGGGCATCCCCGGCGGTGAATACGAGGTCTGGATCGAGGGTCAGCCGTCGAGAACTATCAAGGCCAAAGTAGAGCCAGGGCAGCGCACGCTGGTTGAGTTCAAGTGGAAGGTGGTCTCCACCGATCTGATCGTATCGCCTGCCGGGTGGGTCGGCGAGGTGGTAGAGAACACCAGCGGCACCGAGCCGATTGGCGCGGCTTCCATCCTGGTCGTGCGGACGGGCGCCATCGGCAACAAGATACGCGTCACTGCTCCCGGCGGCTACGAGGGCCTCTGCATCACCGGGACTAAGCTGGAGTATGGTCTTGGAGCGTGCGATGTCGGCGGGTTGAACGCTGGCACCTATCAGGTGATCCTCGACGGTGCCGACATAGCTGTGGAAGTGTATCTGGATGGGGTTGGCAACGCTACCGTGGAATTCAGGCCGGCCTGATCCCTGGGGTCATCGAATAGAGAGGGGCTTCAGCCTCTACGCGTGTCTGGTATCAGGTAGATAATTCCCAGAAGGGCGGCTCAATACGTGAGCCGCCTCTTTGTATGTCGCATATCCATCACCACTTCGTTGACTTTGACCTGACCTCATGTTATAGTGAGATAGTTCGTCCAGAAAGCTCAGAAGAAGCCTGCCTTTCGAGGAGGGGATACGATGCACAAATATGGTTTTCACGTGAACGCCGTCGGCGATCGTGTCTTCGACGCGATTGTGCGCATCAAACCCAGGGTTATCAAGACTCTGCATCACGACGTGAATTTCTGGAAGCGTGTACGCCAGGTTCATCCCACTGCTTTTATCATTGGCCGGCTCTATACGCCAAACCAGGAGTTCCAGTCGGATCCCCAGGCTCGGGGACGCGACTTCGCCGAACGTATTCTACGTGAAGAGGTCAACGCGGCTAGCTTCCAGGGCCGTCCCCTCTACGATGCCTGGGAGTCCTTCAACGAGACAATCCCCGAGAGCGTGAGCCCGGACGTGATGGAAGCTTACGATGCCTTTCAGGTTGCCTTTGGCCAGCGCATCCAGGCGGCCGGCTTCGAACCCATCGCCATGAACTTCGGCACAGGCAATTTCTTGGGGCATCACTTCTTGCAGCACTTTCCGCGGACACTGGAGACCTACCGCTACCTGGGCTTCCACGAATATGATTGGCCTACGTTGTGGCGACTGCATAAAGAAAGTGAAGCTCAAAATGGGGGGATGTGGCTCACGCTGCGCTACCGGCGCACGATGAATGAGGTTCGCCAGGTGTATCCCAATCAGCATACAGTCATCATGACCGAGTGCGGCATGACCCAGGGCGTGAATCCCCAAGGGATTGGCGATGTAGGACCGTGGCACCCGAGCCATCCCATCTCGGAAGACGACTACTGGACATCGCTGATGTGGTACAACGGCGAACTGCTGAAGGACGACTACGTGATGGCTGCCTGCCTCTTCGTCGTTGGAGCCATCTCACCCTGGGAGAGCTTTGAGCACCTGGGAGGGATCATAGATCGGCTTGAAAAGTTGCAGGCAAGCGAAGCTCAAGAGACCGAAACACCCATTGGGATAGCAGCGACTGGCCCCACATTGGGAGTGCCTGAGGGTGGCGCTCCCACGGCGGTCGCAACTACCGCGGAGTCCCCACCTTCTGGGGTGGGTGACATCCAGAGCCATTACGTGCTCTTTCCCGCAGGTGTCCATTGGGATTGGTACGAAGCGTTTCGCTTTTATTTTGAGCGCTTCAGGTCGAGTTGGGGTGAGAATCTGCGCGACGCGGCCCGCGCTGACGTGATCACCTGCATCAATCCCAGCCAGGAGACGCTAGATACTCTGCGTCGCTTGAATCCGTCTGTCCGTCTCGACGTGATTCGAGCCGCTACCCCCGGCGAACTATCGGCCCGCGTCGGGCAGCGCATCCTCAGCGGCAAGGCGTGAAACGTCAAGCGTCAACAAACGTAGAGAGATTACTGCTACACTTCAAAGAGCTCCTTCCAGATGCAGGAGCAGCTTTTTTCTATCCAGCCCTCCGCGGTAGCCACCCAGTCCGCCGCCGGCCACTACCCGGTGACAGGGGACGACGATAGGCACCGGGTTGTTTCCCAATGCCTGACCCACGGCCCGGCTGGCTTTGGGCTTGCCAATGGTCTGGGCTACCTGACCGTAGGTCCACACGGCGCCCCGGGGAATGTTGCGGATTGCCTGTAAAACGCTGCGTTGGAACGGCGTCAACCGATCCAAATCCAGGGACAGGTCGAAGCCGGAGCGGGTGCCGGCGAAATACTCTCGCAACTGGCCGGTGATAGGTGCCATGGCTGCTGGGTTGTGTTCGGTACGGGCCAACGGATCCAGGCTGTTCAAGAAGGTGGCCAGATCTACCCCGAAATCTATACGGTACAGGCCTTGGTCACTGGCGGCGATATAAAGCAGCCCCAGGGGCGACTGGATAGCGTCCCAATGGATCAGTGGTGCCGTTTGTGCAAACCACTCTTTCACCCGGCGCCGGGATTGTGCTATGGCAGGGTCCGGTGGGCTACCCACCGCATCCAACAAAGTCTCTATCAATTGCTCTTCCATATCAGTTACCTCCATTCACATCCTATTCGGCCAGGGCTTCTGCCACCGTCGTGCCCAATTCACGCCGCAGGCGGCGGACCGCCTGGTAGACGTTAGCCCGGGCGCTGTCCTCGGAACAGCCCAACGCCAGGGCAATCTCGGCGTAGTCCAGGCCCTGCACGTGGCGCAATATCAGGGCTGTCCGTTGCTTGGTGGGCAGGCCGATGATCGCCTGCCGGACCGTTGCCCATGTTTCGTCGAGGACAGCCCGACGGTCAGGCGATTGGCCGGCGTCCGCCGGGGCTTGATGGGTCTCATCCAGCAGTGGGACACTGTAGCCCGCCTGGCGCTGGCCTCGCTTCAGGGCGGTGTAAGTGTAGTTGGTGGCGATTTTGTAGAGCCACGCCCGGTGATTGCTATCCGGCCGCAAGCGCTCAAAAGCCTGATAGGCGCGCAGGAATACCTCCTGCGTCAGGTCTTCGGCGTCTACAGCGCTATCGGCCTGGCCGGTACTGTGCAATAGCCGCCACAAATAGCTATAAATTTCGTCGTGATAGCGCTCGATCAGCGTCTCGAAACGCCCAGGTGAGTTGGTCATAGTTAAATATCCGCCAATCCCTCAGCTTTCGTCTCTCAAATGTTCAAAGCCAATCATATACTATAACCATGCTGGAGGAGTTTTGTGAAAAATTGAGAGGTAAGAGGGGATTGCTGCATCCTCATAACCATTATACAACATCCTACCTTGTTTTGGCTACTGAATTCCGAGAGAGGATTCGTACCAATTCATAACCCACTATGCCAGGTAGGGACACGCCTCGCGCCTGCCACTTGCGCGCAACCAGTAGGTAACTGCAAGAGTTACGCCTACGCTTCCCCTCCTTTCAGGATTGGAGGGTTCTCGGAAAGTGGTCGTGGTGGCTGAAAGTAAACGGAATACGCAATACGCACTACGCGCGTGTTGCGTGGTCCGTGTTGCGTCAAGCCAGGCACTTGGATTATAAAGGACTTTCCGAGAAGGCTCGATTGGTGTTTGCTCTCTGTCTGGCTTCTGCGTACAATAGCTGGCGTGATGACCCACAACGATCTGCACCGCATCCTCAATCGCATCGATGGCAAAGGGTACCCCGCCTACAAAGATATCCGGGGTGACTATGAGTTCCCCGGCTTCACACTGTTAATCGATCATGTTCAGGGTGATCCCTTTGCCGCCCCCAGCCGGCTGCGGGCACGTGTACCCCAGGCTGTGGCCGGCTACCCGCCCGATACCTTCGCCAACCGCAGCCGGCGTATTGCCCTGGCCGATTTTTTGACCCGCGCCTTCGACGCCGCCTGTTCGCAGCTCAGCGCCCGCCGGGGTTCGGGCAAATCGGGCCTCATCGCCATCGACCGGCCCGGCCAGCAAATCCTGGAACGCACCTCAGCGTTGGTAGACGAGCGTGCCGTCGAGGTACGCTTCGTCGTCGGGCTGCCGGCTGCCGGGCGACGCGTGTTGGGCCGCCAGGCGGCGACGATGCTATGCGACGATTTGCCGCGCATCGTCGAGAGCGCGCTGCACTTCGCCGTCAATAACCGGGTTGCCCTCTACCGCCATATCCATGCCGCCGAGGACGCCGACTGGCTGCGTTCCCAACTGGCCGATCACGGCCTGGTGGCCTTCGTGGCCGATGGTGCAGTGCTCCCCCGTCGTTCTGGCGTGGATGACCGCCCACTGCACGCGCGCGCAATTCCTTTTCGTGGCCCATCCTCCCTCCAGGCTGAATTCCACTTACCCAATGCCGGCCTTGTCCTCGGTATGGGCGTCCCGGCCGGGGTCACGCTCATCGTCGGCGGCGGCTACCACGGCAAGAGCACCCTGCTGAATGCATTGGAGCGTGGGGTGTACAACCACGTCCCGGGCGATGGACGCGAGTTGGTGGTGACCGACGCAGGGGCGGTCAAGATTCGGGCCGAAGATGGCCGCGCCGTCACCGGTGTGGACATCTCATCCTTTATCGGCGCATTACCCAATGGGGCCGACACCCGCCACTTCAGCACGGCCAACGCCAGCGGCAGTACCTCGCAGGCGGCCAACATCGTCGAGGCGCTGGAAGCGGGCGCCCGCGCGCTGCTGGTGGACGAGGACACCGCTGCCACCAACTTTATGATCCGCGACCACCGCATGCAAGAGTTGATCGCTAAAGAGCGAGAGCCGATTACCCCCTTCATTGACAAAGTGCACCAGCTATACGATGAGCATGGCGTGAGCACGGTATTGGTAATGGGCGGCAGCGGCGATTACTTCGACGTGGCCGATACTGTCATCGCTATGGATGCCTACGTTCCTCGTGATGTGACCGCCCAGGCCAGGGTTATCGCCCACAAGTATCACGCCCAGCGCCGCCCGGAAGGGGGCGACCACTTCGGCCAGGTGACGCCGCGTGTCCCCCTGGCTGAGTCACTCGACCCCAGCAAAGGCCGGCGCGAGGTGAAAATCTCGGCCCGCGGGGTAAAGACCATTCTCTTCGGTACCAGCGACATCGACATGACCGCCGTCGAGCAGTTGGTGGACCCCAGCCAGCTCAACGCCATCGGCCAGGCACTTTATTACGCCCGCCAGCGCTATATGGACGGCCGCCACACCCTGCCCCACATCCTGGATGCGGTGATGGCCGACCTGGATCGCCAGGGACTCGACGTGCTCGACCAGCGTCCCGTCGGCGACCTGGCCCGCTTCCGCCGCTACGAATTGGCGGCGGCCCTCAACCGGCTGCGCACATTACAAGTCAAACGTGAAACGTGAAACGTCAAGTGTCAAACGTCAAACGTCAAGTGTAAAGAGATAAGACGCAATCCTATCCATTACGTTTCACGTTTGACGCCTTACGTTTGACGCCTTACGTTTGACACTTGACGCCTTACGTTTGACGTTTCTCGACACATACAACAGGGCTATTGTAACAACCTTCAGCGTGTGTTATAATCAATTGTGGAAAATCTAGGTCAGTGGTGGTTTGCTCCTGCCGAAGCAAACGATGCGGAGGAAGCGCCCAATGAAAATCGTTCTTGATGCGATGGGCGGTGACTATGCGCCCGAGGTAACCATTCACGGCGCGGCGTGGGCCGCCCGGGACTTCGGAATAGAAATGCAACTCGTTGGCCGTCCGGAGATCATCCAATCTGAGCTGCAAAAGCACGACACCGCCGGCTTGTCATTGCCTATCATCCCTGCCAGCGAAGTCATCAAGATGGACGAACATAATCCGGCCAGCGCCGTCAAAGCCAAAAAGGACGCTTCGATGGTGGTGGGGATCGAGATGCTCAAACGGGGCGAGACCGACGCTTTCGTCACCATGGGCAACTCGGGTGGCGGATTGGCGGCGGCTCTTTTGCACCTGGGTCGGATTCGCGGCGTCAAGCGGCCGGCTATCGCTACCACGTATCCTTGCGCCTCTGAGCACGGTTTTTGCTTCCTCCTCGACATCGGGGCCAACGCCGATTGCAAACCAGAGTATCTATATCAATTCGCGCTGATGGGCAGTGCCTACACCGAACGGGTGCTGGGTATTTCCAATCCGCGCGTGGCAATCGTTTCCAACGGTGAGGAAGAGGGTAAGGGGAATATGCTGGTACAAGATGCCCTACCCTTACTCAAGAGCGGCCCCTTCAACTTTGTGGGCAACGTAGAAGGCAAAGATGTCCCGGCTGGCCTGGCCGACGTGGTAGTGACCGACGGATTCACCGGCAACGTAATCATTAAGCTCTCGGAGGGGGTGGCCAAGATGTTGATGGACACCATCAAAACCGAAGTCAAGGCCCGTCCTCTATCTATGCTTGGGGCAGCATTGGCCAAACCGGCCTTCAATGCAGTGGGCAAAAAGCTTGACTACCGCGAATTCGGTGGGGGGGCGTTGCTGGGCGTAGACGGCGTAGTCATCATTGGCCACGGCCGCTCCGACGCTTATGCTGTGCGTAATGCCATCCGCCGTGCCCGGCAGGCGGTGGAGAGTGGTGTGATTGACGTTATCAAGGGTGGGCTGTAACCTCATCTTCGACTAGATAGGAGCAACAATCTGTGCAACTTCGACCCGATCACGAACGAGTTGTCATTACCGGCATGGGTGCCATTACCCCGCTGGGACTCAATGTAGAGGATACCTGGCAAGCGATGGCCGAAGGCCGGTCTGGTGTGGATTATATCACCCAGTTTGACGCCAGCCACTTCCCGACCAGCTTCGCTGCCGAAGCTAAGAACTTTGATCCGACACAGTATATGCCCCGCAAAGAAGCCCGGCGCATTGCGCGCGCTACTCAGTTCTCGCTCGCTGCCTCGATGCAGGCTATGGCCGATGCCGGCCTGGAACGATTTGCGGAGTTGGCACTTCAGAATGGCCTGGCGCAGCGCAGCGGCGTGTTGCTTGGCACTTCATATGGAGGGTTTGCTGCGGCTGAATACGCCATCCGAGATTACCATAACCGAGGGCTGAGCAGAGTCAACCCCTTTGCTCTGGCGGCTTCGCTGCCGAATATGGTCACCTCGCACGTCTGCCTGCATTACAACATCCAGGGATATACCAGTACCATTTGCACTGCTTGTGCATCAGGCACGCAGGCCGTCGGCGAAGCGGCCGAAGTGATCCGTCGGGGCAAAACTGACCTGATGCTGGCGGGTGGGGTGGAGGGTGTGATCACCGAGGTGGTCCTGGCCGGATTTACGGCAATGCGTGCTATTTCCACTCGCAACGATGATCCGGCTGGTGCCTGCCGTCCCTTTGATGCTGAACGCGATGGCTTCGTCATCGGTGAAGGGTCTGCCGTCTTTGTGTTGGAACGATTGCCGCGCGCTCTGGAGCGGGGTGCCCGCATTTATGCCGAGGTGTTAGGCTATTCCAGTTCGGCCGACACTTACCACATGGCTCAGCCTGATCCTCAGGGCAAGTACGCTCAACTGGCCATGCGCTGGGCGCTGGAGGATGCTGGGGTCACCCTGGACGAAGTGGATTACATCAATGCCCATGCGCCCGGCACACCCCTGGGCGATGCTGCCGAGACAGTGGCCATTAAAAGCTTGTTTGGTGAGCGTGCCTACGACATCCCTATCAGTTCCACCAAGTCTATGATCGGCCACGCCCTTGGGGGTGCTGGAGCTATCGAGGCTCTGGCTTGCGTTCAAACCATTCGGACAGGGATTATTCATCCCACCATCAATTACCATACCCCGGATCCCGCCTGCGACCTGGACTACGTACCCAACGTCGCTCGCCGGTCTGACGTGCATGTCGCCCTATCCAACTCCTTTGGCCTGGGAGGCCAAAACGCCTGCCTGGTGTTGGCCCGCTTCGAGCCATAAATTAAGATCATCAATCTCTCCTGCGTTTTGAACCAACGGGGAGGCCGACCGTATGCGGCGCGCAATCTGGTGCGCTATACCCTATTCTATATAACAAGGTGGCTGCCATGAAAGTTTTCGTCAATGAAGAGTTCATTCAACGCCGCGTCAAACTTACGCGCTGGGCCAGTCTCATCGGGTTGGGCGTGCTTTTCCTGGGACTGGTCCTCTCTTTTAACCAGCAATACTTCTACTACTCGCTGCCGGCCCTGCTCATTGGCCTCATCTTGGCTAGCATTAGCGGCTTTAATGCCAATCGCTATGTCAAGGAACCCCGTCCGGATCAAATTCTGGTGAAGGTACTGCGGGGCTTCGATAACAGTTATCAACTCTTCAATTACACCGCTCCCATTCCGCATGTGTTATTGACCCCCTCCCGGGTGTATGCGCTGTTGGTGAAGCCCCAGGATGGCGTAATTCGCCATCAGGGAAAACGCTGGCGGCGTGATTTCAAGCTGCGGCGCATTTTCCTCCTTTTCGGTGAGGAGTCGCTGGGTAACCCGCCCCGTGATGCCTATGCCGAGGCCCAGCGACTGGAGCGCGAACTGCAAAAGGGGTTTGGCGAAGAAACCCCGGCCGTCGAGCCGATCATCGTTTTCACGCATCCCAACGCGCAGCTTGAGATTTCAGATTCGGCGTCGAGCGAAACAAACGATGTGCCGGCTTTGAATGGTAAAGACTTGAAGAAATACCTGCGGGCTCAACCCAAGGGTGAATCGTTCAGCACCGATCTGCGCAATCGTCTGGCCGCGTTCTTGCAAGGCGGTGCCGGGTAGAGGCGTATGGCCATACGCCCCTATCTAAGCGGTTTGCGCTTCGGCGTGTCCGCAGCGTGGTGGCGCTCGCTACTTCTTAACCTGTTGGCGCTGGGACTGCTGGCGCTGGCGACGGCGGGCTTTTTCTGGCGGATCCTCTTTGCTGGGGCATGGATGCCTGCCGGTGGCGGTGACCTGGCTGCTCTCCTGTATCCCACCTATCATCTTGCTGCCCAGTCGCTTAAAAGCGGGATAATCCCCCTCTGGAATCCCTACCTGTGGAGCGGCACCCCTTTTGCTGCCGACATTCAAGCCAGCCTCTTTTACCCGATCAACCTGATTTACTTTTTGTTGGCGCCGGAGGTCACCTACCGCGGGGTGATGCTGCTTTCGGTGTTTCACTTTTGGCTGGCCGGGGTGGGGATGTATCTATTCCTGCGGGGTCTCTTGCCGGGCAGAAGATGGGAAGCGCGGAGGAACGGAAGCGTGGAAGATCGGAGAGACTTTGCGCCTGTGCCCCTCCGCCCCGTTGCTTTCTGGCTTGCCATATCCCTCCCTTCCTTGTTTGGCGCGCTGGCCTTTATGTTCTCCGACTACTTCATCGTTCACTTTGGCAATCTTAACCTCATCGCGCAGGCAGCCTGGCTGCCTTTCATTTTTCTCTTCTACCATTGTTCCCTATCGGAACGGCGGCCAGGCCTGGCTGTGTGGGCCGGCGTATTCATGGCGATCGCTGCCACGGCGGGGCACATCCAGCCCCTGCTCATCATCACCCTGGGATTGGGATGGGACTTGTTATATCATCTGGGGTTGACCCTCATCAGATGGCGATCAGAAAAAAACACCTTTTCTCTCAGGAAACAGGGTTCTGCGAAGCACCTGTTGCGCGACTGTTCTTTCCCTCTGGCCACCTTGGCTATTACCCTGCTGGTGGGCCTGGGACTGGCGGCTTTTGTCCTGTTGCCTGCCTACGAGATGGTCGCCTACACCCCGCGTGCCGATTACAACTATGCCCAGGCCAGCGCCTATTCACTGCCACCAGCTCAATTGGTAGGTTTGTTGGTGCCCAGCTTCTTTGGGCGCGACCCGGCAACTCACTGGGGGATGTGGGACCGGGTGGAGGTGGGATATGCCGGTGTGCTGACACTGCTGTTGGCTTCGTTTGCTTTGCTGGGCCGAACGCGAGTGAGCGAGTCAGCGAGTCAGCGAGTCAGCGAGTCAACGAGTCAACGAGCAATTGCCCCACCGTCCCGGATCCCGTCCCGGTCTCCGGCATCGGGACAGGTGCGGGTCAACGAGTCAACGAGTCGGCGAGTCAGCGAGTTGGCGGAGGAAAGCGGTATTTCCACGGGAAGGATCTATCGGTTTGCATCTCTGGCGGTCTTCAGCTTGCTGTTGGCGATGGGGGGGTATACGGTGTTGCACGGCTGGCTCTATGGGTTGCTTCCCGGCCTGGGGGGCATGCGTGCGCCGGCCCGCTTCGTTTTTTTGATGGACTTCGCCCTGGCTGCCCTGGCTGCCCTGGGTCTGGACGCCTTGATCCGCCGGCCGGATGAACAGGTCCGCCCCGCGTTAGGCCGCATCTTACGCGCTGCGCCGTGGGTCGTCGGTGCGGTGACGCTCTTCGCCCTTCCCCTTGCTTTTTACGCCGTCATTACCAGCCAGGACAAGGACCCGGTCATCTTCGCCCGGGTGTCGGCGGCGGCTAACGGGCTGGTCTTCTTCGCCGGGCTGCTCATTGTTGGGGTGGGGCTCTTTTACCTGCGCCAGCGTGGGGTGACTCGCCCGGCTATGCTTGGTGCCCTGGCCGTCGGTTTGCTCTTCTTCGACCTGGCCAGCCTGGGGGGCGGTGTGGACGTGGGCTATGACGACCCCAGCCGCACTTTTGACCATCCGGCTGTCATCCAGTTCCTCAAGTCCGACCCCGACCTGTACCGCATTGACAGCCGCACCGGCGTGTGGCACCTGTGGCAGCCCGACACCAGTCTGTTGCACCATATCTTCGACGTGGGGGGACTGATCAATCCGCTCAATCTGGCCGATTACGACCGCTACTGGAACGGCATCCCCAGCCGGTCGTCGCCACTCTACGATTTCCTCAATGCCAAGTACGTCATTGCGGCCAAGGACGTGACGCTGGATTGGGAGAAATTCGTCCCCGTGTTTGACGGGGACCCGGCGCTGAACGTCTATCTGAACCGGCGTGCCTTACCCCGGGCGCTGGTCGTCCACCGGGCCATCGCTACGCCCGACCACGAGGCTGCCTACGCCGCCCTGCATGCCCCTGGCTTTGACCCGGCAACCACCGTCGTCGTCGAGGGCGGCGAGGCGTTAAACGTGACTTCTTCCAGCGCGGCGGCTATCCGCTTTGACGCCTTCGGCCTGAACGAAATGCAGTTGCACGTGGAGACCCCGGCCGACGCCTACCTGGTTCTCAGCGAAGTGTGGTATCCCGGCTGGCGTGCCACAGTGGACGGGGTACCGGCGCCCGTGCTGCGCGCCAACTACGCCTTCCGCGCCGTACGATTGGGGCCCGGCCAGCATCAGGTGCGGCTGACCTTCGCCCCCGGCTCGTGGACGATCGGGCTGGCGATCAGCGGTTTAACGTTGCTGGCTTTAGTGGGTTGGAGCATGTGGAGAAGTATTCGCAGAGGGATAGGGGCATATAAAACTACGCAGGGGATCATATGACTCTTTCCTTCCAGTAAATGCAATTGTCTGGCATATAGCAAGGTTGACTACAACCTAAATGCTCGGCGACAGATCCTTACTGGATCAAGAGCATGGCCTTTTACATTGAGAGGAGGCAGACACTAAAGGGATTTTAAAGCATCGATGATCTCATCTGAGCCAAATCGGTAAATAGCTGCCAGCAGAAGCCGGTATTTCGAGGTAGGATGAAACTTGCCTCTTTTTTCCCTTGTTTCTCCATAGTAGTTTGATTGTATAAGCCTGGTCACATTGTCAAGGGTAAATGCCTCTCCTACCACCGTTGCATTCTCCCACTTATCCTTGGCTTTTGAATCCCAATTGAGTTTGAGTTCGTCGAAAGACAATGGAGCTTCGATATATACACAAAAGCTCGTGTTAAGAATGCTATACTCCAGAAATACTCCCAAAGTGCGGACATTATCTGGCACAATAGTGTGACCAGACGAAAATTCTTCTTGAAATCCTCTAACGGCTGCTGCCGATAGAGTTGCATTTCCAGAGGCCAGATCCTTTTGGTTGATCTGCTCTTCAAAGCTTATAGACCAATGTAATGGGTGGTAACCTGTGTGAGGTGAACGTTGACAGAGCACCAGATAATCATCACTTGTGACGACTACAACATGAACCACCGCCACTCCTGCTACGGAATACTTACCAAGTCCCATTAGCTGATTAGCCAATCGTTCTCTGAGTGCTAGCACGATGTCATCTCCCTGTGCGGCGGCTTCTACTAAACCACGGTGGAATCCTGTGCCTTCTTCATAGGTAATAGGTGCAAAGACGACTCGGAGAGTATGAATCTCGTTTGAGATTCGTTCCAGAGTTGCTATACGATGTTTGATTTCCCATCCTGAACCAGCTAACTCATCTTTATATGGCATTAACAAATGAATCACTTGAGGATCAAGGGGATATTCGTCGTCTCTTGCTAGCTCAACTTGAACTGACGTTGGCCCCCATCCTGGTGGAATAGGAGCACGAAGAATTTCTATTGCACCATCAATAGCAAATACTTTATGAAGATGTTTACGGAGAAAGTCTGCAATATCAGGATTTATTCCAATAGTGTTGCTAGTCAGGTCAAGCAAGTTCACTGGTTACTCCTTATTGGAGATATAGGCATCGTCGTAAAGCCTGCTGGGGTCATATCTAGAAGATTCGGCGTAAGGCATTGTTTGCTGTCCGCCTTACCTGCGGATTGGAATCTTCACGGATAACACGGGACAGAACATTATGGATATTCCATCTGATATGTGAATCGGGGGGACTTTGAGTAGCAATTTGAGCAAGAGATTCAACGATCTCGTTACGAATGGCATCCGGGGCTTGGCTATCAAGAACTTTGACTGTAAGACTATTAATTGCTGACCCCGTTGCAAGCGCCTCTAGCGCTTGAACAACACCACGTTGAGCATCTTCATGCTCATGATCCAAGGCTTTTATCAAGGCTTCAATAACAGTGGCTGATAAAGTCTCACCCTTTTTTACCTCGGAGGCAATTCTCTCTGCTGTTCGCTTGACCATCTTCCAGTCAGAATAGCGAGCTGGATCTTTTTTGTCATAGATTCTCAGTTCATCAATAGTTTCTTCATCAGTGTAAGGTAGAGCCTCAGAATACTCATCTTGATTGGTGATTAACCAAAGAGCCTCACGTGCGGCACGTCGCGCTGCTCTCGGCACTGTATTGTCTGTCTCTAGTTTCATCAGCCATTGCTGAGCGCGTTCGTCACCAATCTTACCTAATGCAACAGCGATTGTTTCTAGGAGTTCATCATCATCACGGGTGCTCAATAAATGTTCTAGCAAAGTTAATAAGGGTTCAAGCGCTGCTGGATCACCAGAAGTACCTAGACCATCAATGAATCGTTTCTTAAACTTGTAAAAGTTCATCTCGTCAACTAGGGTGGGTATCACCATAGGATGCCTCACATTTTCCAGCACAGAAGCAATACTGCTGGCGGCTTCTTGTGGACAATGTTCTCTTAGAGTCGCACACATTCGCTCAACCCAAATTGGGGCTAACTGATGAAGAGCATAGGTGACCCCCCATGCTCGGTTCATCAAAGTTTGGCTTCTGCGCTTATATTCAAGAATTTTCATCATGATGTAATAAATCCTATCTTCAATTTCATGGTGACCAATGTCATAGGCCTGCCAGACTAAGCGCACTATTATACGGACGTAGAATGGGGAACCAATGTTCTTGAGGAGCCAGCCTATCTTTGGTTGCCAGTGCTTCGCCTCCAAAATTTGTTTGCATATAACGAACTCTGCGAACGAGGCGTGCAGGAAGTTTACCCTAATCCTATCTACTAGTCTGGGGTCTTCTAGTAATACGCCCTCGGCAACTAACTCTTGATAAACTGCCTGCATAATCAAGCTTCGATTAGGTGCCTCTTCAATGATCTCTTTCAATGTCTGCAAATTGAGACGATAAGTTTGGGTTTCAAGCATTCTATTTGCTATTTTATAAGCGATATTCGCTTTTGCTTGGCCGACTTCATCCCCAGACATGCCCCCAAATCGATGGGGTGCAAAAGCCTGCAATCTAACCCGTCTTACACGATTATACCAGTATCGTTCTCTGACCCAGGTATCAGTAGGATTTGAAATATATGGTGAGGGTTCCGTTTTGCTGGATTCCAGGAGAAGATACAAAATAAATGGGTTTTGACACATCTCAATCAATGCAGAATCGAGATCTTCAACTTGCACTTGATATGCGCCATACGCCTGCCTTAGGATATCCAATACCTGCTCATTGGATAGCCTGGTCAGAGATATAGCTTGGTCTTTTAGATTACCAGCTTCTTTCAGTCGTTTGTATTCGGATGGGCGTGATGAGCAAATCAATATTGAATTCGAGGCGAGCTTATTCAACTGTGATACCAACTTAGCATTATCTGCATGTGGTAAGATAACGTCAAGGGCATCAACAAACAAAACAAGGTGTTTTTGTGCAAGGTCAGCAAATTGCTGTAGTCGAAATCCTAACTCTTCAGGTGGACAATCGAAAAACTGGCTCAATTTCTCTCCATTTTCATAGAAGAGATCCTGATCAAGCCAGATAGGAAAGTAGCGGTTACCAACTTGGCACCACTCTACTAGGTGGAGTAAGAGAGTGGTCTTACCGATTCCTGCATCACCAATGACGATCCAGAAAGCAGATAGGAAAGCGGGCAAATTAATAAGCATATTTCGAAGGTCCCTATCTGCTTCACGCTCAGGATAGGGTATTGCAAGTTTGGACTTTTGAAATTGTCTTAGAGCCAAGCTGGCAGAATTTTCCAATTCACGAAGCTTGGCCAAAAGTCTGCCTCTCTGGCCTACATCAAGAATCGAACTAATAACACCTTCCACTTCATAAAGCTTAGTAGCAGCAATCGCGTTTCTGGTGCGTAATTCTGGCCAGGATTCGTAAACTTTGTCAATTGGATGCACATAGCTAGTGGCTGGACCTTCTTCTTCCTCCCCATACAGAATGCCCACAACTACTCCTCGTCGGGGGTCAAAAACTGGAGCGCCGCTCATCCCAATCACGGAACTTCTATCGGGCATATGTGTTTCAAGATTGTAGACCTCTCCTACCTTTCCAAGGAATTGTCCTGGTCGCAACACCCCCGTTATTATGTAACCTTCTGTCCAGCCGTGTCTATATCCATATGACCGCACTTCGGTATCTGTTTGGGCTAGTCCTAGAGGAACATAAGGAACGGATTGAATACTTTCGTCTGCAACTTTTAGAACCACGACATCTTTGTCAGGATTCGACAGCTTAGGGCAAAAGACTGCCTGCAATAGCTCACCACCGTACTCGATTTCTATAGAACTGCGAATTCGCCCTTTATCTGCAATGACATGGAAACACGTCAGGCAATATCCGTCTGGTAAAACCCAGAAACCAGTGCCACTAATTCTGTGTCTGGGTTTTAAAATCTTAACCACACATTTTGCAATGTATTCCTCGAAGTTCATTGGAGATTCCTAATCGGGGACAGCGAATTAAGACAGTTTATCATATATTTGTTTAGAGCGCGACATAAGCGCTATTCATCTCCAAAAAGCCGCTTCCGCTTTTCAGTCTCCGCCAGTGGGTGGAGCGGTTCATCCTGGGGATGCTGGATTATACCACCAGATTGTTGAGCCAAGGTAAGGCTGTGCGTTTGGCGTTCAATTTATCTGGCTGGGGCTGGAGTTCGTCTTGATCTAGGAAAGGATCAAAGACGAGGTGTAGTTCTTTACCAACCAGATACAGGGTAGCCGGACGGCGAATGAATTTACGCAGTAAGGTTCCAGCCCATATCTTGGCGTACTCTCCTCCCATCGTTTGAGCAAAGCGGGTCATCAAATTAAACACCAGGCAGCGTAGCCAAGCTAAAAAGAAGAAGGCGGTATCATCGTATTTGACCTCACGCTGCAACCTGCCCTGGTCATCGCGCCAGGTTTTGGGGACGTAGCCGGGCGGCAAGATGTCCAGGTGGAGGTCGTATCTGCCGATCTGATGGCCAAATTCCTGGCCCCAGTGATCGCCGAACTCGTCGAGCAAGGCGCGGGTGTCAACTTGCGCTGGTCATCGGTCAGCAGGACCACTGGCCAACGTTCTGTCGGTTTCTGCCCCTGTGGGTTGTGGAGGACGATGGCTCGTAGCGTGACGGTGTCTAGCATCTTTCGTTTTTCCCACACGTTGAGGGTCATAGGAGTGTCAGCCAGGCGATAGACGGGCCGCTCCCCTAGTGGCAGTTTGGCATGCTTGTCAAAGACGAAGGGCTCTGGGTCAAAATCGGCTTCGGCCTGTTGCTCCCGCTGAGCCATGTTTTCGGCGTAACGCACCGCAGGAGTATAAAAATGAACCACTGGGCAATCAGCCGGCGTGCGGAATATCTGACCTTGGAGCACCCAGGCTTAATGTCGCACATAAGGAGATATTACCACCAAGGTTCAGTGAAGTTGCTTCGTGCCTCTTTGCTACTAGCACTTGTTTCTCTCACAGTGTGTTGCACAGCTTCGTCGCCGGTTGTCGCCCGAGCTACTACCGTGTTGGCACCTACTGCTGCCAGATAAATAAGAAAGCCATTGACGACTGCTACGACCCAAATTAATGGAGATCGCTCTTCAACTAGAGTTGATCCTAACAAGGCAAAAACTAGTGATAAAATCAATCCTATCCACTTCTTTAGATTTTTACTATCTTTGGGTTCTAGCAGATATCCAATTAC
Source organism: uncultured Anaerolineales bacterium (assembly GCA_964439175.1). Classification (GTDB taxonomy): domain Bacteria; phylum Chloroflexota; class Anaerolineae; order 4572-78; family NAK82; genus CAYTNQ01. The sequence continues at coordinate 47,962 of CAYTNQ010000016.1, forward strand.
ACCAGTGATTATCCAAACTGCCGTCGCTGAACCTGTTAAGGAAAAAAGGGTGGCAACAGTATAGAAATCATTGGGGATTTGCATTGGTCTTCCTCCTTGGTGGCACTGCGTCATTTTTTACGGATCTTAATCCCATTTTACTATGTGCGTTAGAGGTAGTCAAAGCTAGGTACATTGCCGCTCTTGTTTGGTTATCTGCCTCAGGCTTAGCACTCTTCAATGCACTTGGCAGCCTGATCTGCGTTTTGGCATATGGCTTCGGCATATATAGATTCTGTGCCAAACTCGATATCTGTTACAGGGTGTTTGGACATCGAGATGGCAACTGGCTATCTACTTTGCTCATCCCTGACGCTCTCCTATAGATTCATCTACCGCCTCGAATGCGGCATTGAGCTTGCGCAACTGCACCGTTCCCAGTCAACTCCCTTTATAAGGTAGCGCTTCCAGCGACACCTGGCCGCGCAGCGCCTCGAACTCTGGATCTTCGTGGAGGAGGATGGCATTCTGCGGGAAGGATGAGGCGTCGGCTGCTGTGTCGCGGCATGCGCCAACTATCTCTTCTGGCACCCCCTGCGATTTGCCAGGAATGCGATTTCTCATAAGATTGCTCTTAAGGGATTCGCCATCACCCATTGCTGACCGAACAGGCACATATTTGACAAATGCCAGTTCTGTGGTAATATCTTTCGCATTATTAAATATTTGTAGCAGTAAATTATTATAATAAACTACTATGATCTTCTAGTTATACTGAGGTCTTGTTCATGTCTGTAGCGTTAGATCCCAAAATAGAAAGGATTAAGCGCATCAGCGGCACTTTTATGTTGCTGATGTGGATCGCCAAGCGGCGATTTCTTCAGTTGCTTCAGCCTTTTGGCCTGACCCCGCCGCAGTTTATGTCTCTAACTGCTCTCTCTATGCATAAAGAGCCTTACACGATGAGCGACCTGACGAACATCACACTTCATGATCCGCCGACGATGACGGGTATCGTAGATCGCCTGGTAAAAATGGGTTTGGTTCAGCGCTCCCGCAGCAAAGCTGATCGCCGGGTTGTTTTGGTACAGGCTACCCCGGGTGGTCTTGACCTGGTTAGACAGATTCACGAAAATCTCCTGAATGATAGCCAGGCTGCTTACGAAATTCTTACGGATGAGGAGTTGGCGGAAATCGAACAAGTATTCACGAGTGCCCTGCGGCGGGTGAGAAGGCACATATCGGTTGATGGAACGGATTTGGACGCTGAGCTTGAGAAGCTCGAATCTTTTATGTGTGATCCCATTGGCTGTGTAAAAAGCGAATCGGCGAGTCAGCGAATGAGTGAGGCTTAGGGCAGGCGCTTCTACCCGGCTGGCCCACACCCGCGTGCGATAGGTGTAGGCACTGGACCCGCGAGTTGAAGGAGTCCCAGCATCTCTAATTCGCTGGCTCGCTCTTTTTTTCATTTAGACATATGAGGTGAATGACTATGCAACGATGGCCTTTTCTAGCTCTAGCTTTGCTTGTGGTGGCATCTTTACCACTGGCGGCTTGCGGCCCGGCAACTAAACCTGCGGCTCAAGCGGCCGACCTGTCGGCTGCCATAGGAGACGTGCCGGCGGCTCCAGTGCAAATAGCTCCTGTGGAAACCGGCGACATTGCCCAGGTTTACTCTTATACTGGGGATATCCAGGCTGCACGCAGCGTGAATGTGATGCCCGGGGCTGCGGGTCGCGTCGAGTCTGTGCTGGTAAAGGCAGGCGACGAACTCAAAGCTGGCGACCCGATTGCGGTCGTGGAGAGTCAGGTCTACGCCGCGCAATTGAAGCAAGCCGAAGCCAATCTGGAGCTTGCCAAGTTGAACCTGACCAAGATGGAAGAGGGAACCCGTCCCGAACAGGTAGCGGCTGCCCAGGCGGCGGTCCAATTCGCCCGCAATGCGGTGAACGACCTGACTAATATCAGCGATGATGAGCGCACCGCAGCGGCGGCGGCCCTGGCCCAGGCCGAGGCGGGTCTGCGCCTGGCTCAATCTGAGTACGACAAGATCTCGTGGGCCGGCCAGGTGGGAATGACACCTCAGGCTCTTCAGTTGCAACAGGCGACCATTGCTTATGAGGCGGCGAAAGCTGCCTACGACCTGCAGACAAACCCCAGTGACTTGCAGTTGTCGCCGTTGATGGTTCAGTTGGCTCAGGCGGAGCTGGCGCTGGCGCTAGCCAAACAACCCTTTACCCAGACAGACTTTGACCTGGCACGTGCCCGCGTCAAGCTGGCACAGGCGGCTGTGGACATGGCCAATGTGCAAATGGATGAAACGACCATCCGCGCTCCCTTCGATGGGGTTCTGGCTGAGCTCTACATCACTCAGGGCAGCATGGCCGGTCCCCAGTCGCCGGTCGCGCTATTTGTGTCCCGACAAGTCGAGGTGGTTTTTAACGTTGAAGAGAGCCGTATTGGCCAGGTGAGCGAGGGTCAAAATGCTGCCCTGCAGGTGGCCGCCTATCCCGGCCAGGATTTCCCGGCCGTGGTGACCAGTGTAGCCCCCGTTGCCGATAAAGATAGCCACACCTTCGTCGTCAAAGTGACGCCGGTTGACGAGAACCATCTGCTGCGTAGCGGTATGTACGCCGACCTGTCGCTTCTGGTCGAACAAAAACAGGCCGCGCTGCTGGTTCCACGCGCAGCCGTCACCGAGGTCAACGACCAGAAGACGGTTTATGTCGTCAAAGACGACAATACAGTCGAACAGCGGACGGTGACCACCGGTTTAGACGACGACGGCCGGCTGGAAATCCTATCCGGGCTGACCGCTGATGAAAAGGTGGTCATCGCCGGCCAGGCTGGCCTGGTGAACGGAGCCAAGGTCGAGGTGATGAACTCTCTAAATTAGCGTGTCGCCAAAGCTTACGTTTTACGCTTCGTAACTGCTCAGCTACCCTTGCGAAGGTTGCGAATAACCTGGCTAACAGGGCAGTTTTCGGTAGATCAAGGCATTTTCGCTCTGAAAACTCTCACCGAACCTTCGCAAGGGTTATCTGGCCTGAAATCCTTGAGGGTCCGAATTCTTTACAA
>CAYTNQ010000017.1:0-49129 GCA_964439175.1 uncultured Anaerolineales bacterium
CGGCCCAGGCGAGTTCTACGAAGCCCATAGCCAGTCCCCGGCGCTGATAAGGCACCCGTTCACCCACGTAGGCCTGGAGAGCTGGGTCGAAGAAGCTCTTGCCCAGCCCGGCCAGGAGGAGAGCCAGCAACACCATGCCGTAAACCGGCACCAGACCACCCGCCAGCATACCTACAGTGAGCGCGCCTAACCCAGCCAGCATCATCACCCGATAGCCCCAGCGATCGCCCAGCGGGCCAAAGAAAAGGCTCAGCACGCCCGTCGCCTGGTTGACTGCGATGAGACGAGTAATGGCCGGCAGCGGCACGCCCAGGCCCCGGCTGAGAGCCGGAGCAAACGTGTAGGCAAAACGTCGAGAGGTGTTCAGGAACAGACGGGCCAGCGTCGCAGCGCTGAGTTGCAATGCCAGCCTGCGTCGAATAGGACGTGTAATAGATGCGCCCTCTCTAGGCGGAATAGAAGCTTCAGCCAATTGGGTTCTCCCTATTCACGGGTGGGTAGAGCAGACTGGCCCATAGGTCCCCTCTGGGGAAAAGTCTGCTCCACGACCTCCCCACTTTCCAGTCTGCTCAGACGGGCCCCATGACTTTTCAAACAATCTCTCAGGCAAGGGGGATAACCTCGGCTTCGGCGATGCCAGGCCCCAGGTAAAGCCGGCCCACCGATGGAACCTGTCTTAACGTAGGACAGACGGCCCCTGGATTGAAAATCAGAGTGTTATGCTGCCAGGCCCGGTAAGGCCGGTGACTATGACCAAAGATGATCACGTCGGCCTGGGGGTACAATTGCACCAACCGGCCGGCTATGCGTTGATTGAGCAAGTCTTTGCCTGGCCTGAAGAGATTTTCTACGAACCAATCACCAGCCTTTGACCAGAAATCGGGCCAGCCACCGTGATCGACGACCACACTACGCCCGGCGATAGTGAGTTGCAGATTAAGCGGTAAGTCGTGTCCCCCATCGCTCAGATCGGTGAAGTGTAAATTGCCGCGCACGGCGTGGAGCGGGGCCAGCGCGGCCAGGTCACTCAGATATCCGATGCGGTCCACGTCGCCCGCGTGCAAGATCAGATCCACGTCCTGAAAGATGTGGAAAACCTCGTCCGGTAAATGCTGCATGCGATAGGGCAGATGGGTGTCGGAGAGGACGCCGACGGTGATAGTATCCGGCTTCTTGGGTCGATCAGGCATAAACCAACACCATTAGGCTTCCCGCCAGGGCAGTCAGCTCACGTCGAGGTCTCATGCACCCATCCCCTCACCTGGTCAACCAGTTCGTCCCGGTTCTGCCGGGTCACGTGTAGCACGGTCACATCCGAGCGGGCCTTCAGACTTTCAACGAAACGGTTGCCACGCAGGGCAATGGTAGCCAGTACCGCCCGGTCCGATTCCATCGCCGCCACCACCAACTCTCGGAAACGGGCTGAGAAGCACTCCATTTTGCCGATTTCGTCAATCACGATCAGCCGCGCGGAAATTTGCGTTGGATCGATAACCGGCAGGATCAGCGCCTCAAAGGCAGCTAGATCTACCCGGTAGCGGCCAACCCGATAGGAACTGCGCACGTCCACGTGAGCCAGTACGCACGAGTCGCCGGCCAGCGTCTCTGCAGCAAAACCCACCCGGCGCCCGCCTTGCCGCAGCTCGCGAGTGACAAAGCCACAGGCAGCCCCCGGCGGCAAGTTGGACAGGGCACGCATCACGAGGGTGGTCTTGCCCACGCCAGGCGGACCGGTGAGCAACAGATTGGACCTCATAGCCAGCGTATCATATCATCGGCAGGCTAAAGCGTCAAGCAAGTTGAGAGAAAACGTAACTACCTTGACAATGCATATCCTGATCGCTCAAGGCCACCCCTTCAAGCTAAATTTAGAATTGCTGGGCTCAAGGGAAACATTCTCAATTGATGGGGTAGTGATTAGAGGGTATAATGGTGAGAGCGTCATTCGAATTAGCATTCGATGAGCGATTGCGGAGAGGGTTCGCTTGTCTGACCTGATCACTGATGGGGACATCAAGGAGGTAGACATGTCCAAAACTGCAAAGGCAACCTTGGTTCTACTTTTCATCCTGGTACTTCTGTCACTGGGCTTGAACGGGTTTCTCTTATGGCAGTGGCGAAGCTTCCAACAACAAGTTGTTGGTTTGGGGCAAACAACTCGTACCGCGCTGTCCCAAGCTGTGGCCGACCTGGATACCTTTCAGGGGTCAACCATTCAGTTTGAACTTCAAGCGAACGAGCGTATCCCCATTCAAGCCGAGATTCCCCTCAACCAGACATTGCAAGTTCCTATCCAAACGACGATTCCGATTACACAGAACATTAACACGACAGTAACAGTTGACATCCCGGAGCTTGGGGTAAGCCTGCCCCTGGATGTCACAGTTCCCCTGGATATAGAAGTGCCGGTAGATCTCAACGTGCCGGTAGTGATTGACCAGAGCGTGCCCATCTCCACAACGGTACCTGTCAACCTTAAAGCACCCATTTCCATTAAGATTAGTGAGACAGAGTTGGCCGGATACGTGGAGCGATTGCGTGCGGCTTTAATATCCATAGAAAAGGCATTATCCGATGTAGCGCAGTGAGTAAAGGTTAGTTCTTGTGGGAACACGAACAAAAAGGCGGGCTTTTCCTAAAGGGTGATGGCTATATGATATATCATGCCTGTATATAGGTGCGTTGGGTATAGCTGGTGGGACTTTAACTATCCTCATCTGCGGAGACCAGGCCCATTTGCAGAGCTCGCACGGCAGCTTCGGTCCGGCTTGAGGCCCCCAGTTTGCCCAAAATATTGCTGACGTGAACTCTTACGGTGCCTTCACTCAGGCTTAAAACTTGAGCCACAGCTTTGTTGCTCAAACCTTTGGCCACCAGCCTCAAGACCTCTTTCTCCCGCTCGGTCAAACACCCGACCCCATTCACGTCCTGGTGTTTCGTAATGCTGCTAACCAGATGCCGGGCAACATGCGGATGAAGGGGTACATCCCCCTGCCGGACCGCATGAATAGCTTGCAGCAGCGCGTCGCCATCTGCATCCTTCAGTAAGTAACCATCCGCCCCCGCTTGTATCGCCGCGTTGACTCTGGCTGGGTCCTTAAACGTTGTAAGCACAATAATTTTGACGTTTGGAGTGCAACGCTTTATCTCGATTATGGCCTCAACTCCCCCCCCCTGAGGCATCACCAAGTCCATCAAAATCACGTCTGGCTGTAGGCTTTTGGCCTTACGAACTGCCTCTTGACCATTTTGGGCTTCGCCGACCACCTGAATGGTAGACTCGGTGCTTAAGAACATCTGGACGCCTTTGCGCACCACGGCATGATCGTCTACAATCAAGACGCGAGTGTGATGCATCGCTGTTCCCCTTTAGGGTCCGTAAATAAACAACTTCCCGCATTTGAAGCGGATTTCTTTGGCAAAACCGGTGGAAGTGCAGGAACTTATTCTTTTATGGACCCTTAGCTATTGCCTGAATTCATCTGGCGTAGCTGCGTATACCCTATCAGGTGTGCAGGTAAAGGTCACTGAAGCAAAGTTTCATTCTGGAATCGGACAGGAAGCCGCACCGTCAACTGAGTCCCCTGGCCTGGGCTGGATTGCAGATCAAACGTGCCTTCCAAAAGTTTTGTACGCTCCTTCATATTTCTCAATCCGACCGTCTCCTCTTTGGCAAAGATTGATGAATCGAAGCCGGTACCGTCATCTTCAACGGAAAGTATGACATAGTCGTTTTCTGTCGTCAGCGAAACGTCCACATGCGTGGCACCAGCATGTTTAATGACATTGCACAGTGCCTCCCTGGCTATGTAATAAAGAGCTTCTCGTTGGTGCATCGAAAATGCTGGCTCCGAGCAGGCCATAAATTCTATTGCCAGAGGATATCGTGTTCTTAACACGTCACAGTGCTGGGCCAGAGCGCAGACCAGCCCTTTTTCACCCAGAGCCGTCGGATATAAGTCGAACAACTGCTCTCGCATCTCGGCCAATGCGGTTCGGGAAAGTGCCAGGATGTGCTCAACGGGATCTCGAGCCCTGCCATTTGCATCGGCTTGACTCAGTAGCTTGAGTGAGGTTTGGGCAGCCATCGCAATGCTGTAGAGGGATTGAGTCACTGTATCGTGTAACTCTCGCGCCAATCTGTGACGCTCTCGTTCGATGGCCAGTTGGCGATTTCGCATATACAAGTGTGCGTTATGTAATGCCAACGCCGCATGGTCGGCAAACAGCCCCATCAAGCGGCTATCGTGCCCGGTGAAAGCCTTTTCGCGCTTGTTCCACACCAGCAAAACACCTATGCTCTTATCCCGGGTCACGAGGGGGGCGCACAGAAGTGATTGAAGTTCGGCCGGTTGCAGAAGAGCACGAACAAACGCAGTACGATCATCATGCTGCGAACGGTTGCTGATCTGAACCTGTTGGCTGGCTATCGCCAGCCCGGCCAGCGTCCCACGCACCAGAACCCTCGAACCAGGTTTCATTCTTGACCATAATTCGCCGGGAGTTGCCACTTCAAGCCATTGACCATCTTCACTCAACAGTAAGACGGCTGAGCCTTCAGCATTCGTCAGATGCTCGGCCTGGGTCATAATAAGTTCGAGGCGATTATTCAGACTGATCTCACTGACCAGCGCCCGGCTGACCGCCAGCAGACTCCGCATCTCCGCCAGTCCTTGCTGAAGCTCGGCGTGGAGTCGACACATCTCGATAGTTGTAGCGACCTGGTTGGCAAACGCCGTCAACAAGGAGTGGTCTTCAGGCTGTGCCTGTTTCAGTCCCAAAATCAGCAGGCCGATGGATCGATTATTGGCAACCAGGGGTGCCACGAATGTCAACTCGGAATCTACACTGATAGGGCGGCGCAGTAATTCGGCCATTACCTCATGTATGTTTGAGATAAACCGACCGGTACGAGCTTCCAACACCTGCCGGCAAATGACCGTCTCGCTTACTGGAACGCATGAGACCCTTGCATCAGGGTCGAGGGTGCTGGAACTGGCCGTCCCATTGGACGACACGTACCAGGTTTCCAGGCACGTTCTATCAGAGTTGAACAACGCAATCGCACAGTAACAACCAAGTAGCTCCAACTCCTCGCCGATGATGGCAAAAAGATCGGCAAAATTGGTCAATCCTTGACCCTTTAAGCTGATCTGGTTCACCGCCTGGACGCACTGGAAAACCTCCATCAGTCTCTGGGCACGATCCACTGCCTCCTGGTGTAATTGGGCATTACGCAATGCGATCGCTGCCTGATCGGCGATCGCCGTTGCGAGCATCAGGTCATCTTCGTGAAACTGTCCAACCCGAAGGCGATTGTCCAGATAGAGGACCCCGATTTTTTGCCCTTGCAGGTGAAGCGGCACGCACAAGATGGAGCGAAGTGTGTAGTTTATGACACTGTCCGCCTTGCTTAGCTCAGGATCCTCCAGGGCGTTGGCGATAAGCGCTGGCTTCCCGCTCTGCCACACACGCTCAATGACCGTCCGGCTGAGGCGGAACGGTTTGCTATTCAGGTCAGAGAGCCGGAGGTGACGGCTTAAGCGCACCTCAAGGTCACCTGTGGCCGCATTTGCCAGCAACAGGCAGCCCCGCTCGGCGCCAATTGCGCGAATAGCTTCATCCAGGATGTTGGTCAGGGCGTCTTCCAGTTCAAGTTTCGAGTTTAGCTTACAGCTAATCTCCTGCAGTGTACGTAGATGAGCTATTTGTTTCTCCAGACAGAGATGGGACTGGAGCTGCTCTTCGCTTGCCCGTGTCGGGTGATAAGAACAGAGTGCCTTCGAACCGACGTCCATTTTGCCATCTCCCGAGCCAACCCAGGTAATAACCAGGTAGGTCCAGATGTTGGGCCTGGGTCCAGAAAGTAAGATAAAAGGTATCTTGTAGGGGCAAACCCTTGCGGTTGCCCGCCGGGGCAGGCGCGGGACCTGCCCCTACCCTAAGATATTGAGAAGATACGGTAAAAGGTTGTTAAGGATTGGGGTAAGAGTGTCCAGGCGTCTTCAAATTAAGGTGGGGATGAGGATGAGAAGAGAGATAGATGGGGAGAAAGAAATTACCAAGGTAAGATTTTTGGTGGGCGAGCAAGCAGATTTTCTGATCTCGACGCGCGACTTAAAAGATGAAGAACTGCCTTCAACAACAAAGGTTACAGAACCAGAGAACTCTTCATTTTATATAAACGATACCACAGTTCGTTTTTGAATACAAGAGTTCATATGAAAACTCATATGAACTCTAATAAAATGGCCCTAAAATTGTGGGGGTAAAGCGCAACCAAGGAGTGGGCTACACATCAGGTGATACGCCAGACTTAGACCCGCCGCGCTACCCCGGCGATAATAAAGTCATACGTATCTTCTCAGAAAGTAGGGGCGAACCCCTGCGGTCGCCCTGGCGGGCAGGCGCAAGGCCTGCCCCTACCGCAGATTATTGAGAAGATACAGTCATACGCAGAAGCTGCTTTTTCGCCTTGCCTCATCGTTTCGTCACCTGGCGGCTACCGCCATAGTATGTGGAGCTCGCTCCTGGTGTCTGGTTAACACCAGGTAGATAGGGCTGAAGGAGTAGGCTTCGGTACGGCCAGGGAGCACGAACGACATATGCACAGGCGAGCCACATACAGAGCAGACCTCGCGGGGCGGGAAGAGCTTGCTCTGGCAGTGGGGACATTCTTCGCCCATCAGAGCGTAACGCTGTGTCCTGGTTCTCCAATGTCGTGGAACGGCCATTCTATTTCCTCTTCCGATTCATAAAGCTGACCCTCTTCACTGAACTCAGTTTAAAGCAAAATTTCCTCGGACACATCTGCCATGTGGGGAGATTTTGACCTAGCCAGCCAGTGAGTTTTCTGCCTGGTCAGGTGACCAGGCAGTTACCGGGAGGGAGACATAGCCATCGCCTTAAGGGTATGCCAGATGATGCCTCAACGCATAGGGTGGGCAGCCAGTTGGTAATTTCGCCCCTTTCCGCATATACTGTAACCATTTCCCGGTCGATGAAATTGAGGGCTCGGGCTCATTGGGCGGTATTTCAGAGCTGTGACAGCCTGTTTCAAATCTGTGACACGCCTGTTATATTCTTGCAACATCAGTCTGATAGCCTCAGAGCAAAGATATGTGGACTGAAAACTCAGGCGGAGGGCTTGATGCGAGCGTTACGTATTTTTCGAAACCACCTTCACGCAATATTCCTATTTCTCCTCCCGTTTCTGGCTGCTTGTGGCACGTTGCAACTAGGCATCGAGCGCACTTCCACGCCCGATCCCCACCTCACTGCCACGGCAGTGGCGCTGGTGACTGAGGGTGCTCGCCTGGCGACCCGAATCGCCGCCTTGCCGACGCCTACTGGGACGAGCACCCCTCCGGCAACGGAGGTGGTCCCTGTACCTCCCACACCGACAGATACTCCTACGCTGGCACCCACAAGCACCCCGGTACCGGCTGCCTGTGTCCCGCGTTCGGCATTTGTCACCGACGTGACAGTCCCGGATGGCACGGCTGTTGAGCCAGGTACGCCGTTTGTGAAGACGTGGCGGGTGAGCAATTCTGGCACGTGCACCTGGGATGGTACCTATGCCATTGCTTTTGTGCAGGGAGAGCTGCTCGGCGCACCTCCTCTGGCCCCGATTCCCGTAGCAGCGCCGGGGGTTACAGTAGATATTTCAGTGCAACTGGTGGCTCCCGGTACACCGGGCCGGTATCAGGGCACGTGGCGTCTGCGCGCGCCAGACGGCACACCCTTTGGGACAAACCTGATTGTAGACATCAACGTGCCCGGGCCAACGCCGACAGTCACGCCGACCCCCACACGGGACAGTTCTCTGGCCTGTCCGACTGACTTTGCCGGCTATCCTGACGCTATCGCGGCCTACTTGAACGGCCCGGGGGCCACTCTATCGGGGCTGGCTACCTGGCTGAAGGATTGTGGGGTGATCAGCGATGACCTGGGTGGCGTCTACCAGCACGTTATCCAGGGTGGCACCACCCCAGACGCTGTAGTGGTGATCCACTGGATGGCCGGAGCAATTGGGCCTGAGGGGATGCTGCTGGCCTATCACGCCAGTTCCAATGGCTATTCTCTGGCATATCAAGCCCGGGCTGAAAGAATCGAGTTGCTCAAAGTGGACGACGTCAATGCCGATGGCCGCCAGGAGATCGTCTGGACCAGTACCTCTTGCGGTGCTCACACCTGCACCAGCCAGCTCTTTGTGGAGCGGTGGGGTGGCGCGAGTTATCAAGATTGGATCAGGGATGCGCCGGAAATGGCCTCAGCGGATTACACCCTCGCTGATACCGTGCCCGATGGCAGTGGCCAAGAGATTCTGGCCCACGGAGGCATCAGCGGTTCGGTGGGCGCCGGTCCCCAACGGGCATGGACGGAGACCTACATCTCACCGGGAGGCGCGCCCTACGAACTCTTCAGCAAGGGTTACGACCCCTCGAATTGCCTCTACCACCACATTCTAGATGCCAATGAGCGCTTCAGTCAGGGGGCAGTGAATGGGTATGGTCCGGCGATTAGTGCCTATCAGGCCGCCATCAGTGACCCGAACCTGGAAGCCTGTCACTACGGAGGTCTCCCTGACGAGTTGGCTGCCCTGCGCGATTTTGGCCGGTTCCGGCTGGTTGTGGCCTACGCTGCCGAGGGACAGCTTCCACAAGCCGAACCCATTCGAGCCCAAATTAGCTCACCCTCTCTGCTGGGCGCGGCCGATGCTTTTCTGAGCAGCTATAACACGAGCGGTAGCCTGGCTCAGGCTTGTGCCGACACAACTGCTTATGCTGTCGCCAACCCAGACTCCTGGCAATACCTGGCCGATTGGGGGTATGCTAACCCCTCCTTTGCTGCTGAGGACCTCTGCCCAATCAGAGAGTAAGGTAGTTTGTGCACAGCCAAAGAAGAAGGGGGAAGGGATATGGAAGCAAAACCGAAAATCCTACTGGTGGATGACGAACCGGCTATCACGGCCAATCTGTCGCCATTTCTGGAGCGAGCTAGCTTCGAGGTGGCCGTCGCTGCTGACGGGGAAGAGGCTCTGCGCCAGGTGGCCAGCTTCGCGCCCCATCTGATTATCCTGGATGTGCTTATGCCCAAACTGGACGGACGAGAGGTACTGCGTCGCTTGCGCCAAGCCGGCAATTGGACGCCGGTTATCTTACTCACTCAGGTCGGCGAGTCCACAGAACGGGCGATGGCCCTGGAGGAGGGTGCTGACGACTATCTCAATAAGCCCTTCGATCCGCATGAGCTGGTAGCCCGCATCCGGGCGGTGCAACGGCGGGCGCGTCCTGATCAGCCCCCCCTGGCCAGTGCCTGGCGCCTGCATGCTGCCGAGCTGATGCTGGATCGGCGATCGCGCCGCGTGTGGCTGGGCTCGGGGGAAGTGGCTCTGACCCCCAAAGCTATGGCTCTGCTGGAATATCTTATGACCCATCCCGATGAGCTCCTCACCCGGGAGCGGCTTCTCGACAGCGTTTGGGGCTGGGATTACCCGGCAGGTACCCGAACGGTGGACACTCGTATCGCCGAGTTGCGGCGAAGTTTGAATGATGACCCTAACGATCCGCGCTATATCGAAACGGTGCCGGGGCAGGGATATCGATTTGTGGCATTCGTGGAGGCCACGCCATGAGATGGGAATGGCTTGCGGCCCCTCTGCCGGCTGCGCTGGGGCTGGCAGTGGCGGTATTGACGGCCAGTGAACGATTGGCCAACCCCATTGTTTATCTGCGGGGCGATTTAGGCACGCTGGCAGTACTGGCCGGCCTGCTTCTATCTGCTGGGATGAGCAGTTACCTGCTCTTTGGAGCACGGGCCGAGAAGGACTGCCGACGTCGTGTGGCTGAGATCCGGACCCAGGCCACCGAAGAGCGCTGGCGATTTTTGCGTCGCCTGGACCACGAATTGAAAAACCCCCTCACTGCGGTTCGGGCCGGATTGGTCAATTTAGCTGAGGCACCTACGGAAGTGATGCGTCGAGAGGCGCTAAGCAGTGTCGAGGCCCAGATAATACGCCTCAGCCGGCTGGCGGCAGATCTACGCAAGTTAGCCGAACTGGAGACGCGCCGCCTGGAACGTACCCCGGTGGATCTGGCCGGGTTGCTACGGGAAGTGCTCGCCTTGGCACGGGAGCGGCCTGAGGCGAAGGGCCGCCGTCTGACGCTGACTCTGCCTCAAGCGCCCTGGCCGCTGCCGAGGGTCATGGGTGATTGGGATCTTCTTTTTCTGGCCATGCACAACCTGGTGGATAATGCTCTCAAGTTCACCCGGCTAGGGGATACGGTGGAGATTCGGGCCTTTGAGGATGGAGCAACTGTGGTGCTCGAGGTCGCGGACACCGGGCTGGGCATTCCTGAATCGGAAGGGCCCCACGTGTGGGAGGAATTGTATCGTGGGCAAGGCGCGCGGGGGGTGCCGGGCAGTGGATTGGGGCTGGCCCTGGTGCGCGCCATTGTCGAACGTCACGGCGGGCAGGCGGTCCTCCGCAGTCGAGTGGGACAGGGGACCGTAGTCACCGTACGGCTGCCTGTGAGATGACATTAGTACCCCCTCACAGATGGGGCACTAGTACATAGCGGCGGAAGTAAGCGAACAGTTTGTAGTAGCGACTTCAGTCGCTTAGCCAGCCTAAAAACGACTGAAGTCGTTACTACGAATTATAGGGCTATTTCCGCCCCGCTGTACTAGTGTTTCAGAACTGTGACATATCGTATTAGGACTGTAACACGGTTGCCATATGCTGGTAACACCGGCCTGCTACAATTCGAAACATAAGTGTAGGGTTTAAAACCTTGCTCATTAACAAACCAAGAATTGTGTAGGAGGTGTACCATGATTAAAAAGATGCGTTTCTTTATTTGGTTGGTTGTCGCTCTGATGATAACTAGCCCAGTCTTGGCGCAAGGGCCTATTACGCCCAAGCACACGGATCCCAATTGGCAGGCATCGTACTGGAACAACACTGCCCTGTCAGGGTCGCCCGTGTTGCAACAATCTGAAATCAATTTGGATTATGATTGGGGGGGCGGTTCCCCTGCTCCCGGCGTCAATGCCGATCAATTCTCGGCACGTTGGACGCGCTATATTGACGTAACCCCCGGCACCTACCGCTTCACCGTCACTGCCGACGACGGTATGCGAGTCTGGGTTGACGATGAACTGATCATCGACCAGTGGAGGGATCAACCCCCTACCACCTACACGGCTCAAAAATACCTGGGGGCAGGTCACCATCTGGTGCGGGTGGAGTATTATGAGAACTTTGGCGGTGCTGTGGCCAAGGTATCGTGGATGCAGGCACCCAAGATTGGCGGCTGGCGCGGCGAATACTTCAATAACAAGTCGCTGAGCGGGTCCCCGGCGCTGGTGCGAGACGATCCGGAGATTAACTTCTACTGGGGCAGTAGCTCACCCGCCCCGGGGCAGATTGACGCGGATGGCTTCTCGGTACGCTGGAGCCGTTCTCTGGATCTCCCGCGTGGCAACTATCGCTTCACCATGACCGTGGATGATGGTGCACGGCTCTTTGTGAATGGGCACCTGCTGATTGACGCCTGGAAAGATCAGTCCCCCAGGACCTATACGGGTGACTTGTACTTGCCGGGAGGTCCGATCACAGCTCAGATGGAATACTACGAGAATACCGGTGCCGCTGTCGCTCAGCTCGCGTGGGGTATAGTGGATAACCCCCCCCCTCCCCCTCCACCACCGCCTACTGACCGGATCGGCTCCGTAACTGTCTACCGGCTCAACGTTCGGTCTGGCCCTGGTCTGAATTACCCGATCATGGGCGGGTTGTGGCGGGGCCAGCAGGTGCGCCTGCTTGGCCGCAATGGTGCGGCTACGTGGCTTAAGATAGAGGCGGCGCCCAATTTTCAGGGATGGGTCTATGCCCACTATATTTACACCAATTTCCCAATCGCTGAGTTGCCGGTAATTCACTAGGCATGGGACAGATCGGCTTGGTGATGCGTGTTGCGTGTTGCGTGAGTCGGCCGCAGAGCAGATTCACAGTGCGGCACGCATCACCAAGTTGTTTTTCGGAAAGAACATAATAGGGGTATCGATTTGCCGCAGGAGGTGGAGGTCCTCAGCCAACAAGTCACCCGCCTGGATATAGAAATCGACACAGGCATCCGGTGAGTGATAAACGTGTTGCATAAGCGGCGATGCTTTTCGACGAAGCGCTAAGTTGCAACTGTTGCCCTATATTACTTTGTCCATGTTCTTTTCCGTCCGTGAGTCGAAAATTCGGTTGCGGTCTGGCTGTCTTATGCTATACTGGCGCTGAGTACAAACGTGCCTGTCCGGGCCGTGGGCTAAATCACACAAATTTATCAAGGGACAGATCCATCGGCAGAGAAGTATATTGAGAATTTGAGGAAGCATGTCATTCAAACCAGCCGGATCATCAAAACCGACGTTACCGGTGTCCCCTGTGCACTCCCCTACGCATTCCCGCACCTCCAGCGTGCCGGATGCTCCCACAGAAGCTTTGCCAGCCTGGTCGCGACCGCAGCCGTCTCCTCACCGGTCGGACTGGGGGCATTGGGGCCTGGTTTTGGTGGCTGGAGGCCTGGCGCTGTTGGTTCTTGTCGGCATAGCTATGATCACTTTGGCCTTACTCTACGGCAGCGATTTGATCATGCCCGGCGTCCGGACGTTGGGCGTCGAGTTAGGCGGCAAGCGTAAGGCCGAGGCGGTCACCCTCTTGCAGCAAGATTGGCTGGCACGGACCGTCATTCTGGATGCGGGCGACACCACCTGGTCAGTGACCCCGCCGATGTTAGGCATCATGTTAGACGCGGAAGCGACAACTCAGATTGCCTACCAACAAGGGCGTTCGCTGGCAACGCTCAAAGACGTGCTCATGGCCAAGGGGCGCGTCGATACCGCCCCTGTCTGGAGAATTGACCCCAGCATTGCCGAAGCCAATTTGCAGGCGTTAGCGCCTCAATTTGACATGCCTCCAGTGGATGCTGGCTTGCAGGTGGTGGACGGACGTGTTGAAGCAACGCCGGCTGTTTCCGGGCGTGCCCTGGATGTGACGGCGACGGTGACCTGGCTGGAACAGAATGAGACCGAGGTCATCGACCAGGGCCGTTTAAACCTGGTAATGGTGCCGGTACAACCTGCCATCACCGATGTCAGCGCCGCTCTTGCTCAAGCTAACCAGTTGTTGGCCAATCCGCTGTCTATTCGGGGCTACGATCCCATTACCGATCAGACGCAGATGTGGACAATTGCGCCGGACGTGTGGGGTACATGGTTGTCGCTGGGCGTTGATCGCGATGATTCGACCCGGCTCAATTGGGAGCTCAATACAGAGAAAGCACAGGCGTTCCTGGGGGCGCAGGCGGCAGTGCTCGGCTCTGATCGCTATCTGGATTTGGGCGAAGCGACTACCGCCATTAAGGATGCCGTCGCGACTCACAGTTCAGATGTGCACCTGCGCATTTATCACCACTCCCGGCAACACGTCGTCCAGTCGGGCGAGACTTTGTCCAGCATCGCCCGCGATTACGGCATCCCTTACCCCTGGATTCAAGAGGCGAATCCGGGAGTGGGAGACGCCCTCTATAGCGGCCAGGCCTTGACGGTCCCTTCGCCGGACGTGCTTCTGCCGCTGCCGGTGGTAGAGAATAAGCGGATCGTGGTCAGCCTCAGCCAGCAGGAAATGTGGGTCTATGAGAACGGTAGCCTCAAGTGGGAATGGCCGCTCAGCACCGGCATCCCCTCCAGCCCCACGTCGCCGGGCGTGTTCCAGGTTCAAACCCACGAGCCCAATGCCTATGCCAGTAATTGGAATTTGTGGATGCCTTATTTTATGGGCATTTACCGTCCGGTGCCTACCTCTGATTTTATGAATGGGTTTCATGGCTTCCCCACGCGCAATGGCTCCACCTTGCTCTGGACGGGCGACCTGGGCCACCCAGTCACATATGGCTGCATCTTGATCAGCACAGAAAATGCCATATCCCTTTATGAATGGGCGGAAGAGGGGGTTGTGGTTGAGGTCCGGCCCTAAAAGGGGACCCTCCTAACTTGACGTTCCCGGCATGTCTGCTACAATCGGTTCTGGATCATTGGACTCTCTTCAGTCTTGGGCGGATTCAGAATCGTGATACGACTGGCACTGTGTCACCTCTCCCGCTCCCTTCGGGCATTTCGTTACATCTGGCAAGGCAATCATCCTTCTCCCGGGGGATTGTTCACTAGCTCCCATCTGGTATCGTACC
This sequence comes from uncultured Anaerolineales bacterium, assembly GCA_964439175.1. GTDB lineage: Bacteria > Chloroflexota > Anaerolineae > 4572-78 > NAK82 > CAYTNQ01. The sequence continues at coordinate 14,244 of CAYTNQ010000017.1, forward strand.
TCTTGACCAGCTTGCTCTTGACCAGTCTGGCCTGGCCACTGGTGGCATGCAGCCCGCGCAAGCCGGCTGCGAACGGCAACGCACCCGAAGCAGCGAAAACCATTGAGAACAAGGGCTCCGACACCCTGGTCAATCTGGCACTGGCCTGGGCAGAAGCGTACATGAAGCTGCAGCCTGAGGTGCGCATCTCGGTCACCGGCGGCGGGTCGGGCACCGGCATTGCTGCCATGATCAACGGCACGGTGGACATCGCCAATGCCTCGCGGGCGATGAAACCAGAGGAGATTGCTGCTGCTGAGGCCAACGGGATCACCCCGGTGGAATTCGTGGTCGCCCGGGATGCCATCGCTGTCGTCGTCCATCCATCCAACCCGGTGGGCAGGCTTACGCTGCAGCAGGTCTCCGACATCTACACGGGAAAAATTACTAACTGGAGCCAGGTGGGCGGCGAGGATCGTCCTATCGTTCTTCTCTCGCGCGAGTCGAACTCCGGGACCTACGTCTATTTCCTGGAAAACGTGGTCCGGCTGGGGAATAAGGAGAGTGACCTGCTCTTTTCGCCGGACACGTTGTTGATGCCCTCATCCGAAGGCATCAGCACCGAGGTGCGCCAGAATCCCAATGCAATCGGCTACGACGGTTTGGGCTACGTGACGCCTGACCAAAAGATGCTGGCCGTGGCCCAAGATGCCACGGGACCTTACGTGTTACCCGCCGTTGAGACAGTCAACGATGGATCGTATCCTATCTCACGCCCACTCTACATGTACACGGCTGGTCAGCCGACCGGGGAAGAGAAGGCCTATCTGGATTGGATACTGAGCGAAGGGCAAGCCCTGGTGGCACAACTGGGTTTTGTGCCTTTGCATTAAAGTGACGTGTGATACGTGGTACGTGTTGCGTGACATGCTTGGAAGCTTCACGCAACACTCAGCACTTGTCCAGAAATGACTTAGTACTTTTGCAATCAGTTTACGCCTGATTTGCCTACTAAAATGCAAAGTTATTATTGGACAAGTACTTAGCACTCAGGGAGACCTGCATTGGCCAAGAGTGACACCTCGACAAATCCACGCTCTGTGCGTTGGACTGAGTTCGTTGTAGAAGCTTTTATCCGCGTGCTGGGCTTCTCCAGCATTGGCTTTGTGCTGCTCATCTTCTTCTTTCTGCTGCGGGAGGGTGTGCCTCTCTTTCTCGATGTGCCGCTGAGCAACCTGTTCAGTACGCGCTGGTATCCTACTTTTGATCTGTTTGGCACATTGCCGCTGATTCTGGGCTCGATCCTGGTCACGCTGACTGCCATCGTCATTGCCGTGCCGCTGGGGGTGGCGACTGCTGTCTTCGTGCGCGAGGTAGCGCCGGGCTGGGCGCGCGAAGTTCTCAAGCCAATGATCGAGGTGCTGGCCGGTATCCCTTCGGTGGTGCTGGGCTTCTTCGGGATGACGCTGATTGCTCCCCTCATCCGGGAGACACTGGGCGTGCCGACCGGGCTGACCGCCTTCACTGGTGCCCTCATCCTGGCTTATATGGCCTTGCCGACCATCATCAGCGTGGCTGAAGACGCCCTGGACGCGGTGCCCAAGAGCTACCGGGATGCCGGCCTGGCGATGGGAGCCACCCAGTGGCAAACCATCTGGCGGGTTGTGGTGCCGGCCGCCCGCTCCGGTATCGTCGTGGCGGTAATGTTGGGCATGGGGCGTGCCATCGGTGAGACGATGGCGGTGATGATGGTGACGGGCAACGCGGCCCGTATGCCTCTTACCCTCGACTCTCTGTTCCGGCCCGTCCGCACGATGACTGCTACCATTGCTGCCGAGATGGGCGAAGTGGCCCAGGGTAGTACTCACTACCATGCCCTGTTTGGCATTGGCATTATCCTCTTCCTTTTGACTTTCAGCATCAACCTGGCAGCCGCTTCTACAATCTTCAAGAAACGGCGGCGAGGGGGATTGCGCTGATGAACCGCTACCTGGTGCAGCGTCTCGGTTTTGTGCTACTGGGCCTGGCCGCGCTGGTCGTGGTAGTCCCCATTCTGTTTGTGGTTGGTAGCATTGTCGTGCAGGGCATGGGGGCCATCACCTGGGAATTCCTCACCGCCATGCCCCGCGACGGAATGAAAGCGGGAGGCATCTTCCCGGCCATCGTCGGCACGCTGCTGCTTACCCTGGGCACCGCGCTGGCAGCGATCCCGGTTGGCGTGGGAGGCGCTGTCTATCTGGCTGAATATGCCCGTGACACCTGGCTCACCCGGGCCATCCGATTGGCCATCATTAACCTGGCCGGCATTCCATCCGTGGTATATGGACTATTCGGCTTGGGCCTCTTCGTGCTCTTTTTGCGGTTTGGGACCTCCATCCTGGCCGGCTCCCTGACGCTGGCTATTATGACGTTGCCCATCATTATTAGTGCTGCCGAGGAAGCGCTGCGCGCCGTGCCGACCGAGTTTCGTACCGTCATCGTCAGCCTGGGTGGGACCCGCTGGCAGGGCATTCGCTACATTGTGTTGCCCCAGGCGTTGCCTGGCATCATCACTGGCGTCATCCTGGGGTTGCTGCGGGCAGCCGGCGAAACGGCCCCGATCCTATTCACCGTGGCTGCCTTCTTCCTGCCGCGACTGCCCCAATCCCCCTTCGATCAGACGATGGCCTTGCCCTATCATCTTTACGTCATCAGCACCCAGGTGCCGGGCATGCCCTTGGAGATCCAATATGGCACGGCGTTGGTGTTGCTGGCACTGGTCCTTTCTATGAATGTTATGGCGACGGCCATCCGCAGCTACTTCCGGCGGCGACGGCAATGGTGATGACGATGGATCCCAAGGTCCGCATCGAAAACGTCAGTTATTCCTACGACGGCAAGCCGGCATTGCAGAACGTGACGCTCGAAGTGCCAGCCAACGCCATCTCTGTCTTCTTTGGCCCGGCCGGCGGCGGAAAGACAACGTTGCTGCGACTTATCAATCGGCTGAATGACCTGGTGGAAGCATCCCAGATGTCCGGGCGCATTCTGTTGGATGGACAAGATATTTACGCCCCCGGCACCGATGTCATCAGCCTGCGGCAGCGGGTGGGCATGGTCTTCGCTCTGCCGTTGCCCCTGCCCGGTACCATTCGTGAGAATGTTCTCTACGGCCCCAAACTGGCCGGTGTGCAGAACCGGGCCCGGCTGGAGGACATCCTGGTCCGCAGCCTCACCCAAGCCGCCCTATGGGAGGAAGTGAAAGACCGCCTAGACAACCCGGCCAACGCACTGTCGGGTGGCCAGCAGCAGCGGCTGTGTATTGCCCGCAGCCTGGCCTTGGAGCCTGAAGTTCTGCTCCTCGACGAACCCACCTCCGGGCTGGATCCGATCTCCACTGGCAAAGTGGAAGGGTCTCTGTTCGAATTGAAGCAAAATTACACGATCATCATCGTTCCGCACAGTATCCAACAGGCGGCCCGCGTAGCTGACTACGCGGCTTTCTTCCTGATGGGAGAACTGATTGAACACCGGCCCGGCAATGAAATTTTCACGACCCCTCGCAATCGACGCACTGAAGACTACATCACTGGCCGATTTGGATAGCGTTGAGGAATGGCAATCTCAAGTTCATCAAAACTAACATAATATGGAAAAGATTAGAATAGAGAGCCTCTATTTTTACTATGACAATAAGCCCGCCCTGTCCAACATCTCTATAGTTGTCCGGGACCGGCAAATCACGGCGCTGATCGGGCCATCAGGGTGCGGCAAGTCCACTTTTCTGCGCTGCCTCAACCGGATGAACGACACCATCCCCGGCATACGGGTAGAAGGGCAGGTGCTGCTCGATGGGCAGGACATTTATGCCCCCGGCACCAACGTGGTCGCTTTGCGCCAGCGGGTGGGAATGGTGTTCCAGCGCCCCAATCCTTTCCCCCAGTCCATCTTCGACAACGTAGCTTTCGGCCCACGGGTGTTGGGATTGGACCGGAGTGAAAACCTGGACGGCATCGTAGAGGAAAGTCTGCGCGGGGCAGCCCTGTGGGACGAGGTAAAAGACAATCTTGGACAAGAGGCTCTGAGTCTCTCTTTGGGCCAGCAACAACGGTTGTGCATTGCCCGCGCCATTGCGGTCAGGCCCGAAGTCATTCTGATGGACGAACCATGCTCGGCCCTGGACCCTATCGCTACATTGGAGATCGAGGAGTTGATGCAGAGGCTCAAAGAGAACTACTGTATTGTCATCGTTACTCACAATATGCAGCAGGCAGCACGGGCCTCTGACTGGACCGGCTTCTTCTGGCTGGGCGAAATGGTGGAGTTTGGTGCCACTCAGGCCATCTTCACCCGGCCAGGCCAGCGACTGACCGAGGATTATATAACCGGACGGGCGGGCTAGTACCCCTCTTGTTTATCGTTGGAGGCACACTATGACACGTACACGACTGCGCGACTTGGGTATCACGATTGGGACCATACCGACCGGACCCTATAACGCGATTACGGATGTGCCTGGCATCTGGGTAGGCCATTCAACCTTAATCTACGACGAGCCCCGGGTCGCCCGGACTGGCGTGACAGTGATCGTTCCGCGCGAAGGGATTATTCGGGAAGACCCCATCTTTGCCGGCTTCCACGCATTCAATGGCTGCGGCGAAATGACTGGATTGCTCTGGTTACAGGAATCAGGCATGCTCAATTCGCCTATCGCTCTTACCAATACCAATCAGGTGGGCACGGTCCGCGATGCGTTGATTGAATATACTATCCTCAAATACCAGGGGCGTGGCTTCCGATTGTGTGTCGTGGGTGAGACCTGGGACGGCTGGCTCAACGACAGTAACGCTTTCCACCTCACCCGAGATCACGTCTTCGAAGCTATGGCTGCCGCCAAATCCGGTCCAGTTGCTGAAGGCAACGTCGGCGGTGGGACGGGCATGATCTGCCACGACTTTAAGGGCGGCATTGGTACGTCATCGCGGCTGGTTGACGCCAAGAGTGGTCGATACACAGTGGGCGTGCTGGTGCAAACCAACTACGGCGACCGGGCGCTGTTGCGGGTAAATGGTGTGCCGGTGGGACGTGAAATCGGCCCGGCGCATGTGCCAACCCCGTGGGAGCAATCGCCGCAAGGCAGCTCGATCCTCGTCGTCATCGCCACCGACGCGCCCTTGCTGCCTGTGCAGTGCAGGCGGCTGGCGCAACGCGCCACGGTCGGGTTGGCCCGCGTAGGGGGCGTGGGGCATAACGGCAGCGGTGATCTCTTTCTGGCCTTCGCTACCGGCAACCATATTCCAGCCAATGCTGACGACCCAATCGACTTGAAGATGATTCCTCACCACCAGTTGGATCCCTTCTTTGAGGCAGTTGCCGAAGCTGTCGAAGAGGCTATCTTGAATAGTCTGACGGCGGCCGAGACGATGACCGGGTTCAAAGACCACACCGCCCACGCACTCCCTCTGGACGAACTACAGCGGGTGATGGCGAAGTATCGACCCTTGTGATTAACCCTAACCTCAGGTGCCCGGCACTTCATCGACAGAGATGCGCTACGTCCGGGCCGCTATCGGACGCCAGATTACGCCTTAAAGGCTGCAAAAGTGCCGGGCACCTGAGTTGTTACTGATTGCATATGAAACTCGCCTGTGTTACAATTTATGCTAACTTGTGCTTTGTCAAGGCTACGTCGATGGGTGCTATTGACGCCCATGGCGTTGAGCCTTACCCGTCAAATCACAGTTGACAAAGTACTTGCGACAATCTGGAAAGGTAGTGAAATGGCCAAACGACGTAAGCGCCAATTTACTGGCAGCGGCCTGCCAATTCCTGTGTGGGTAGGAGGGTTGGTAGGATTGGCACTGATAGCGACCGGGTTAATCTTCCTGACCGGGCAACAGGATTCCAATCCCAGTACGCTTCCCTATCCCAATGTAGCCCGCATTTCTCCGGCCGAAGCTTACAACCAACAACAAGCTGGCACCGGCATTATCATCGATGTGCGCGGAACGCAGTTTTATCAAGAGGGCCACGCGGTCGATGCGATCTCACTTCCAGAGGAGGAACTGCTGGCACAAATAGATCAACTTCCCAAGGACAAAATCCTTATCTTTTACTGCACCTGACCGGCCGAAGAGAGCAGCGCCCGTGTGGCGCAAACTTTGATGGACAAGGGATTTTCCAACGTGCGGGTCATCCAGGGAGGGCTCGACGCCTGGCGTGGTCAGGGCTTCCCTACAGAGCCATGAGTTGGGATTATCCGGGGGAGGAGACCGTGATCAAAGAGAGGTGCTTGGAAATTGACGGCGGGGTAATGCCTGCTGACGAGTTTACGGCCTTTGAGGGAGGAGGATGGTAGAACGAATACTGGTGGTTGAAGACGAGGCCAGAATCGCCAGCCTCATCAGCCGTGGCCTGCGACTTGAAGGCTACCAGGTTGAAGTGGCGCCCAATGGCGAAACCGCATTAGACAAAGCCTTCGGCAACCCGCCTGATCTGATTGTCCTCGACGTGATGCTCCCCGATATTGACGGTCTGGAGGTATGCCGGCAGTTGCGCATCGCTGGTGCCGACGAGCCGGTGCTAATGCTCACCGCCAAGGATGCCATCCCCGATCGGGTGGCCGGCCTTGATGCTGGCGCCGACGATTATCTGGTCAAACCCTTCGCCCTCGACGAGTTGTTGGCGCGTATCCGTGCCCTTCTCCGTCGTGTGGCTCCGTCCGAGGCAAACACCCCTTTGCAGTTCGCTGACCTGGAACTTGATCCAGCCACACGCCGGGCGCGGCGAGGAGAGCGCGAAATCGAACTCACTGCCAAGGAGTACGACGTGCTCGAGCTCTTTATGCGCCACCCACGCCAGGTGCTCACCCGCGACATCATCTACGATCGCATCTGGGGCTACGATTTCGGCGGCGAATCCAACATTATCGAAGTTTATGTTCGCTATTTGCGGGCTAAACTGGAAGCGGGGGGCGAGCCCCGGCTGATCCACACCGTTCGCGGCGTGGGTTACGTATTGAGGGAGGAGTAGGGAGTTGGGAGTAAAGAGTTGGGAGTTGGGAATTGGGAGTAAGGAGTTGGGAGTAAGGGGTAAGGCGTCAGGAGTTGGCAGGTAAAGAAGACCGCTCCCGCCAATTGTCTGTTGCCTGCTCCCTACTCCCTGCTCCTTACTCCCTACTCCTTACTCCTTACTCCCTACTCCCTACCACTGACCATGTCCATTCGTGTTCGATTAACTCTCTGGTATGTCGGTGTATTCACGGCCATTCTTATTGTCTTCAGCGCCGTCGTTTACACGTCCCTCAGCTTCAGCTTATTGGATGCAGTGGATCGCACCCTGCGTGACCGGGCAGATCAGGTGGGGGCCAGTATCGTAGCCCAAAACGACCCCCTCACTGTCTTACGTACCGGCCTGATCGATTTGCCTGCGCTGAACGTTTTCTCAAGTCCGGCCATCTACATCCAGGTTATTCGGGGTGATGGCAGTGTGGCTCGCAAATCCCAAAATTTGGGCGATCAGCGACTGCCTCTGGATCCCGAGTTGCTGGCAATCAACTTGAGCGGCCGACCGGCATTTAAGACCGTCGTCCTGGAAAGTGATGTGCGCCTGCGCATGTATAGCGTTCCCATCTCGGTGGCAGGACAGGTGGTGGGGGCAGTACAAGTGGCCGAGCCGCTGACCGACGTAGATGCCACCCTGCAGCGCGTTCTCATCCTCTTGATGGGGGGAACGGTCATCACCATCGTAGTCGCCGGCGGAGTAGGCTTGTTGATGTCCTGGCTGGCCTTACATCCCATTGATCGCATTACCCAGACCGCAGGGCGCATCGCTCGCGCACAAGATCTGGGGCGGCGCTTGCCTGTCCCCACAACTGAGGACGAAGTAGGGCGGCTGGTCAGCACCTTCAATGCGATGCTGGAGCGATTGGACCGGCTCTTTCAGGCACAGCAGCGTCTCGGTGCCGACGTATCCCATGAGTTGCGCACACCGCTGACCACCATCCGGGGTAATGTGGATTTGCTGCGCCGTGGCGCCGCCGATGATCCCGTAGAGCGAGTCATTGCCCTGGACGCCATTGAGGGTGAGGTGGACCGCATGAGCCGCCTGGTTGCTGACCTGCTGTTGCTGGCCCAGGCCGAGGCGGGGATGAAGTTGGAAAAACAGCCGGTGGAACTCGACACCTTGATTTTGCAGGTGTACCGGCAGGCGCAACTGATGTCGGCCACGCGTTTTCCCAGCGGCGAGCGAGTAGCCATTCACTTGGGTCACGAGGATCAGGCCATCATCGAAGGCGATCCAGATCGTCTCAAGCAACTGCTGCTTAATCTGATAGACAACGCCCTCAAATACACACCGCCCGGCGGGCACATTACCCTCTCCCTCTACCGCAACCAGGATTGGGTGCAACTATCGGTCGAAGATACCGGGATTGGCATTCCTCCCGACGTTCTGCCGCACATCTTTGACCGATTTTATCGTGCCCAACGGGAAGGCCGCAAGGGTGTGGGATTGGGGTTATCCATTGCCCGCTGGATCGCCGAGGCGCACGGCGGACATCTCGACGTTGAGAGCCGTGTGGGTGAAGGCACCACCTTTACCCTTTGGCTGCCGACAGAAGCCGCAGATAGTAAACGATAAACGGCATTGATATATTGATAATCGAGATACCTCATGGTACACTATGAGGGTATGTCATTTCCAACAACGTCCTGACCACGGTGAAGCTGATGCAAGAAATCGCTCCGGGTGTCTACGTCAAACTCGATTACGAAGGTGCAAACGTTGGGTGCATTCTCACCGAGGTTGGCGCTATTGTCGTCGATACCCCACTCATTCCCGCTGATGGAAAAGACTGGGCGACCAGGGTCGCTAAGCTTACAGATAAGGTGCTCTACGTCTTCAACACCGACCACCATCGGGCGCACATCCTGGGGAATCAATACTTCGATGCACCCGTGGTCGCCCATGAGGTAGCCTGGCGAGAGATGTCGAATTATAAAGACACCTTTATCGAACGTACCAAGAACATCTTCAAAAAGCAACCCAAAATCGCTGCCCAATTCAGCCAGGTCAAAATCAAAAAACCAGAGATCACCTTTACCGGGCGACTTGTCCTCAAGAAAGGGGGACGAGATATCCATTTTGTCTATCTGGGAGGTCATACGCCAGCCACCAGCGGCGTGTGGTTACCCGATGAGCGCATCCTTTTCACGGGTGACGTGGTGGTCGTGGGCGAGCATCCGTCGCTGGGGCAAAGTATCAGCAGGGAATGGCTCGACGTGCTGACCCGGCTGCGCAAAATGTCGCTGACGTACATTGTGCCGGGCCATGGTCCCTTGTGCAACGTCGAGGCGACTGTGCCAGTCTCCGAATATATCCGCGCGATGCGCTCAAAAGTCCGAAGCCAATACCGGTCCGGGCGTACCAAATCGGAGGCGGCCGTCGTCATCAACCAGATGATTGATTACTTTCCTTTCCGGCCGGGCGATAAGTCCTTCGTGGAGAAGCGTATCCGGGCTGGGGTCAGCCGGGTCTACGATGAGATGAAAGCGACTTACGGAGAGAGTTGACTGTCGTTCGACTTGTTTGACAGAGTGGTATCGTTGTGCTAGAATGAACTTGTCGATGGGTCATCGGCAGAAGATCGGGATGTAGCGCAGTTCGGTCAGCGCGCACGGTTCGGGTCCGTGAGGTCGCCGGTTCAAATCCGGCCATCCCGACTTGGCGGGGCGTGGCGCAGCTCGGCTAGCGCGCTTCAATGGGGTTGAAGAGGCCGTCGGTTCAAATCCGACCGCCCCGACCTAGAGCGGAGTCCACACGATCACCTAGTTCCCCAAGTCGTGTGGACTCCGCTCCGTTTAATTCCTCTCTCCCTCCGGAGTCAAAAAAAGCCCTCTATTGTCCGTTCCGACGTCATTTTTCTTAGAGGCTACCTGGCGCCCCGTCGTAAGCCTCGAAGGAATTTCCCAATGTAGCGCCCCATATCTGCGGCGATCGGCGGCGGCGTCTCCGGATGTGAGTCGCGGCATGCTTCTTCGAGGGGGGCAGGCCACTTCTCCTGAGAATGAACGATCGTTCCAGGCACCTCCGCCTTCTCCAGCACTTCCAGCGCCTGCCGAATGACCCTCATTTGTTGTTCCTTTTCGGCAATTAGCCGTTCAGCTACCTGTGGGGCATACACCTCCTTAGAACAAGAAAGGGATAAACATCTTGGTCTGTTTCATATAATCTCGATAGGCAAGACCAAAAAAGTGCACGTTCTCCGTTTCTTCCATCCTGGCAGTCATCGTGAGCGCGAGAGTTGAAATCACAGTCAAGAAAACACCCACCCAGGAAGGATTCTTGAAGAACACTCCCCAGGACAGAAATAAAAGCGAACTATAAAGAGGGTGTCGAATGTAGCGATAAGCTCCTACCTTCACCAATTCGGTTGTCTTTTCCATATCTAACAACGACGGATCATCTCGCTTACTGTCCGGTTTCCCAACCATACGCAATAATTGAACCCCGTGAATGACCAAAAACAGAGAGACGACGAGTAAGGGCCAGGCAATTATCTGATGCATACTGAACGGTTCATAAAACCAATAGTCAAGATTTAACACAATTAAAGCCAAAATCGCTTCCCAGGCGAAGAACCGGTAGAAGCCATGAGAGCGAAAATCGCGCAACGAGGTCCACGACACCCAAGCAATTCCTGCAGATGCAACTATAAAAACAATCACCTTGAATTGGAAAGCCATGGGGTTGGTCCTATAGCCTCAGCGGCGGCTCCCGGCCAGATGGGGTTGCTGCGAGCATTGCGAGCGTTCACATCTTTCATTTAGAGCGGCGGGCGCTGCCAACCGCCTAAAGCGGCCTCAAAGTAATGGGCTACCGCCAGCGCCAGGTCCTCGCGCCAGGGGCGAGCCACGATTTGAAGGCCAATGGGCAGGCCTTCGGGCGACGTGCCGCCGCGCACCACCACAGCCGGCCAGCCGGTCAGATTGTAGATGCGGGTGTAACTCCAGCCAATGTCTTTGTCGAAGACGGTCTCGTGAGACATGGCGGGATAGGCATTCACCGGACAGATAATCACCTCATATTTCTTTAAAAAGGAGATCATGGCGCTGCGCACCCTGTCCAGCCTGGTCAGCAATTGTGTGAACTCGGCAGAAGAGATGGCCTCCCGCTCCAGGAAGCGTTTCTGCAGGACGGGATGAACCTCGGTGGTTCCGGCTTCGTCGAGCAGCCGGCGTATCCAGGCGCTGCCGTCGGCCACGGCTAACTCCATCCACATGCCCGCGGCGTGTTCAACCTCAGGCGGCCGGTTCTCCTCCACCGAGACATCCTCGTTGGAGAGCATGGCCGCGGCAGTCCGCACGACGTCAACCGTTTCGGGAGTGGGGGACACAACACCATTATCGGTGTAGAAGGCGACGCGCAGGCCCTTGAGCTCGACTCTCCTGGGATTACCCAGTGGCATGGGCACCAACGCCGGATCACGCCAGTCGACGCCGGCAATGAGGGGGAGCGTTAGCATGAGGTCTTCGACGAAGCGCGCGATGGGGCCAACCTGCGTCAGCATATCCATGGCGCCCACGTCGTAAGAAATGATGTGGCCGGTTCTGGGTACGCGACCTGAGGTCGGCTTGATCCCGGCAACCCCACAGAAATGCGCCGGCTGGCGGATACTTCCCCCGCTGTCACTGCCACAATCGAGCGGAGACCCACCCGCCGCGACGATGGCTGCCGCGCCGCCGCTGCTGCCGCCGGGGGTCAGCGCCGGGTCATAGGGATTGTTCGTCCGGCCGTAGATCAAATTATCGGTTTCGATGGAGAGCGTCAGTTCCGGGGTGTTGGTCTTGCCCAGCAAGATGGCGCCTGCGGCGCGCAGGCGCGCCACCACCGTCGCGTCCTGGGCCGGGACGTAGGACTGCCGGCCTTTGGTTCCCCCCGTGCTGATCACGCCGGCCGTATCCAGCGAATCCTTGATGGTCATGGGAACGCCATGCAGCGGGCCCTTGACCTCTTCCCGGTCAATGGCCGCGTCGGCTGCGCGCGCCTGATCGCGGGCTGCCTCGGCTGTCACCTGGACGACCGCATTCAGCCGGGGGTTCACAGCTTCAATGCGCGCCAGGTAGGCATCCACCACCTCTAGCGAGGAGACCTGCTTGGCACGAATGGCTTTGGCCAAAGCTGTTGCCGAGGCAAATATAAGTTCGTCCATAGCTTTCCCTACCTGTTTACCTGATATGCAAGCTGCGCCGTTACTCTAATGTCGTTAGCGGCGCACCGAGCAAAGCATTGGCGACGGTTGGGTCCATTGTATCACATCTGCTCCGCACTTTCAACGCCTTTGTAGAACTCTAATTTTTTGCATTCCACTCCGAATGTGATATAATGCTGGTCAGGATATGGTGACCATAGCTCAATAGGCAGAGCATCTGGTTGTGGCCCAGAAGGCTACGGGTTCAAGTCCCGTTGGTCACCCCTGACTGCCCTCGTAGCTCAGTCGGCAGAGCAACCGCCTTGTAAGCGGTCGGTCATCGGTTCGAGTCCGATCGAGGGCTCTGCCTGTTCCTGATGATTGCAACAAAGCCTCGCGGCGTTCCTGCGAGGCTTTTCTTATTGTACCCCACGCACGGGGGTCTATGTCCGCAATAGTCGCATTCCGTTCAAAATTACGATCAGAACGGACGCCTCGTGAATCAACATGCCCCCTGCCATGTGAACCTCGCCAAGCAATACGCCGATTAGCAAACCAGTCACTGTCGCCAGGGCAATGAGGACATTCTGGCGGATGTTACGTAACGTCGCTCTGGAAAGCCTGAGCGCTTCGGGAAGCTTTAGCAAATCGTCAGACATCAGTGCAATGTCGGCGGTTTCGATGGCGATGTCCGTACCGGCCGATCCCATGGCAATGCCGATGTCTGCGGCGGCCAGGGCCGGGGCATCGTTGACCCCATCCCCCACCATGGCAACCACGTGGCCTTCGCTTTGCAATTGCCTGATCACGTCGAGTTTGTCTTCGGGCAGCAGTTCTGCTCTGACGTCGGCGATCTCTGCTTCCCCGGCGATGACCTGTGCTGTTTTGCGATCATCCCCAGTCAGCATCACGACACGTTTCAGGCCGACGTCCTGCAGACGCTGAATCATGGATGGCACGGCTTCCCGCAATGGGTCAGAAATCCCCAAAACGCCCAACTCTGCGCCATCTAAGGCAACAAACACAGCCGTCTTGCCAGCCAACTTTAGCCGGGCCAGGTGCTCCTTCGCCGCCAGGCCGACGTCTATACCGGATTCGCTTATGAACTCTTCGGTCCCAATATGAATGGTATGACCCTGATAGGCTGCCCACACGCCTCTTCCGGTGTAGGTTTCAAAGCCACCAGCGTCCGGAATGTCACCCAAACTCTCAGATTCGGCCATGATTGGACGGGCCAGCGGATGTTCTGAGCCTGCTTCAGCAATCGCAGCCCAGTAAAGCACGTTCTGCTGGGCCTCATTCCATCGACTCGAAGCTCTCCCATCTGACCAGATGGCCACATTGGCCGGGTATGTTGCGATCCCGGCGGGAACCAGCGCCGGTTGCAGGGCAATCACGTCGGTCAAACGCGGCTTACCCTGGGTCAATGTTCCGGTTTTGTCCAGGGCCAGGGCCGAAATTTTTCCGGCATTCTCCAGGTACTCGCCGCCTTTGATGAGAATGCCACGCTTGGCCGCTCGCCCAACACCCGCCACCACAGATACCGGCGTCGAAATCACCAGCGCGCCGGGGCAACCAATCACCAGCAAAGTCAGGGCCAACTCCACGTCCCACGTGATCAGAAAGGCAAGCCCGCTGAGCCCGATGATGAATGGCGTATACCATCGAGCGAAGCGTTCAATAAACCGCTGCGTAGGGGCCTTTTCTTCTTGAGCTTCTTCTACCCGGCGGATGATGCGGGCCAGGGTGGTGTCCGCCCCGACACCAGTGGCGCGCACTTTTAGCAAACCATTCTGGTTGACCGTACCGGCATAGACCGGGGAGCCTGGGACTTTCTCTTCGGGCATGGGCTCGCCGGTAATGGCGCTCTCGTCCACCGCAGATCGGCCATCAATGACTTCGCCGTCGACTGAGATTTTTCCTCCCGGCTTTACCAGCACGGTCTCACCAGGATGGACTTCGTAGGGCAAAACTTCAACTTGGCGGCCATCGCGAAAAACAATCGCAGTGCCAGGCGCCAGGTCCAACAATTCCTGCAGCACCTGGCGCGTGCGACCGAGCGTACGCGCTTCCAGATACCCACCCAAAAGAAACAGAAAGGTAACGGCTGCCGCTTCCCAGTACTCACCGATGATCAGTGCTCCTGCTGCTGCAATCGTGACCAATAGTTCGATGCTGACATGTCGATTTCGCAGGCTGTTCCAGGCACGCAAGGCAATATCAGCGCCGGCCATTAGCGCGGCAGCGATCATCAGGCCATCGTGCAACAGGGTCAACTTTAACAAATGATCGGCTGCCAGCCCAACCAAGATGAGCGCCCCGCTGAGGAGGGTCAGCATCTGACGGCGTTGTTTTGGATTTTGAAGCTTAATTCCCAAGGTTTTCATCAGACAATCCCTTAGTATTACAACCGTACATGTCATTCTGAGGAGTGAAACGACGAAGGATCTATATAGATTCTTCACTCCCTTCGGTCGTTCAGAATGACATATACGGTTGTAGCATTAGAAAGCAGTGACTTTTGCCTCGTACCCGACTTCTTGAACGGCCTTGATCAAATCCTCGGCGCTGATCCTTTCGGGGTCGTGTTGGACTTCGATACGGCCCGTATTGAAATACACCTTGGCGTCGTCAACCCCTTCCCGTCCTTTAAGGGCTTTCTCGATTTTGGCCACACAAGATGGGCACGACAATTCTTGACTTCGTAGTAACGTCTTCATGGTCCTAACGCTCCTTTCTTCGATTTCCTTGTCTCCATTACACCTCCAATATAATACAAATACCTCTGCTTTTAAATGACTTAGCTCAAATAAATGCACGCATCGAGGTAACTGCTCACCCTCCCGCAGGTTTAGGCAAGTGCCAAAGCCAGAATGCCCACTGGATGGAACCTGCGGGAGGGTAGGCCGAGTAGATACGCATCGAGTTGAAAATCCAGATGAAAACGCAAAAAGCCCTTGACCTCAGCAAATTGCTGAGGTCAAGGGCTTAACCGAGCCGGCCAAAAATTAGTCGATATCTTTTTCGGCCAGGTCCGCCAGCCGGTTGCGATCAGTGATTGCCACCCACTGCCGCCCACTGCGGATCAGGCTATCCTTCTGAAATTGGCTCATAATGCGGCTGGCGGTCTCTGGGGTTGTTCCTGTCATCGCGGCCAAATCCTCGCGCGACAGCGGCATCTGAATCAGCAAACCAATTTCCTTTTCCTCGCCCAACTTCTGCCCCAACTTTGTCAGGGTGTACGCGATCCGTCTTTCAACGGAATGAGCGCTGAGCTGGCGAACCATCTCATGGGCCGCTTTCAATCGCTGGGTCACGATATCCAACACGGTGATCGCTATGGAAGGATAGGCTCCTAAGACCGTTCGGAAATCCTCTGACCCAATGCCCAGCACGCAAGCCTCAGTCTGTGCCTGAGCTATGTCGGAATACTCGTCATCGCCGAGCGCAGAGAGACTGCCGAAAAACTCGCCAGGCGTCATAATGTCGAGCAAAATATCTTGACCACTCAGCGTGGGGCGAATTAGCTTTATTTTGCCGGACGCGACGACATACAAGCGCGACGCCGGGTCACCCGCAAAATAAATTGTTTCGCCAGGCGTGTAACCTTGTTCGCGGAATAGCTCGTTAACCCGGGTGAGGGCATCGGCGGAAAGCCCCGCGAAAAACGGAACCTGGCTCAGGATTTCCAGCCGCAGATCGACGCTGCACATTTGCGGCTCAATTTCTTCTGGTTTTAAAGGAGACTTCCTGCGTCCGGTCATGTGAATTCGTCACCCCTTCTTGGTCCTGCACCCGCGCCCGTGGAAACGGCCCCATCCGGGGAAAGCCTGTCCCTATCCCAACTGTATCACCAAGGCCAGCAATTGTCCAATTCACTATCAATTCCCCCCGCCATTCTGGGCAGAGCACAAATCAAGGAAAGGCAAGGGCAGTCCCCTACCCTTGCCTTTCTTTTCCTTCCTGGCTGTTCAATTCCGAATTCGCCTCAGGGTTTTGCTGATTTATCGCAACCGGTCACACCTCGCCCGGGCCAGTCTCCGAATCCGCCAGTCCAAACAATCTCGCCATCCTCAAACATTTTCAAGGCTTTTTCCAATGACAGATACTTTTCCCCATTGTCAAACCTTGCGATTGGGTTATCCCGTATCAGTCGAAATGTCCCGCTGGCATATTCAAATAAGACGTTTCCGCCTTTGCCTACAAGGGCGAAATCACCGGAATGGGGACCGATCACGTTACCGTCCTCTAGGGGCATTAATAGATGGTTTAGTCCCCCGTGGGACGCGCACGTAAAATGGTCACGATGGTAGACGACGAGGGGAATCTGATTCAAGACACGCTCCACGTTCACATTACTGGCATCATAGGAGGGAGGTGGCACTTCGACCACGGGCAGTTTCGATAGGGCCGTGGCGTCGATCTCCACAAAGTCAGAGGCCCCGGTCATCCACGCTTTTCCCGATTCGGTCTTAACGACCAACCATGAGCCGTCTTTACTCCGGCCTACTACTGTAACCTCAGTTTCCGCCGGCAACCCACCAACGACGCGATAATGAATGCCAGGCCCTTCGCGTAAATTTACACTGGTCAGCGTCCGCGCTCGTGCGCTGGGGCCACCCAAGAAACCGCTCCTGAACAAAAGAAACACAATGCCTGCAATAAGGAGCAAGCCAATAACCAGGCCAATGATAAGGATCGTGCTTGGTTTGCGTTTCTCTTCTTGCCTGTACGTTGCGTCCTGTTTCTGTTCATATATCATGTTCTCCTCCTGAGAGACAATCACTCAATGCGTTCAACCTTTTTTATCAAGCTCACTAAGAATGTGAAGCAATCTCTCCAGGTTCAGTTTAGCACACTCTCAGGCCAGGCCGCTACCCCCCAAGCGTAAATTTAGCGTAAAACTTTTCGCAATCTTGACAGCCCAATTGGAAGGTAGATAATACTGAGGGGTTGCGAGGCACTTCATATTAGAAGACTGTGTTGCACACTGTTGAAAAGAAAGGAGAAAAACGACTTATGGAATACCGACGTTTAGGCAAGTACGGGCTCAAAATAAGCGAGCTTTCCCTGGGCGCCTGGCTGACCTTTGGCGATCAGATAGACCAGGACACGGCGCGAGAGTGTATGCTGGCTGCCTATGAGGCCGGCGTCAATTACTTCGACAATGCCGACGTGTACGCCAACGGCCAAGCCGAGCTCGTAATGGGGAAAATCATCAAGGAACTTAAGCGCTCGGACCTGGTTGTCTCCAGCAAAGTTTTCTGGCCTGTGGGTTCCGGGCCTAACGACCATGGTCTATCTCGCAAGCACATCGTGGAATCAGTGCACAATTCGCTCAGGCGGTTGGGCACCGACTATTTGGATCTCTACTTTTGCCACCGCTACGATCCCGAGACCCCCCCGGAAGAAGTAGTACGTGCTATGGACGATCTGGTGCATCAGGGCAAGATTCTTTACTGGGGCACCAGTGAGTGGCGAGGTGGACAAATCGCCCACGCCTTGGGCCTGGCCAATCAGTGGGGTCTTTATCCTCCGGCGGTCGAACAACCCCAGTATAATATGTTCAAGCGGGATGTGGTTGAGACCGAGTTGGTGGAAGCGGCTCACCAACACGGCATCGGCCTGGTAACGTGGAGTCCCCTGTCCAGCGGGGTCCTGACCGGCAAATATAACGACGGCATCCCTGCCGGCAGTCGCCTCGACTATCATGAGTGGCTACGGCCACGCCTGACCCCGGAGAAAATCCAGAAAGTGCGGCAATTGACCGATGTGGCCCAAAGCCTGGGAGCCAGCACGGCCCAATTGGCCCTGGCCTGGCTGCTGCGTCTGCCGCAAGTGAGCAGCGTCATCACCGGTGCCAGCCGCGTCAGCCAGGTACACGAAAATTTGAAAGCGGCGGACCTGAGAGCCAAACTCACGCCCGACGTGCTGGAGCGGATCGAAGCTATTTTGGGTAACGACCCCAACGCGCAAGACAGATAGTTTGGCACCTCAGCCACAAAGATATGCGTGGAGACTCACGATGCCTGAAGTATATGCTGATACTGAACTGAACGTCGTAACTGGGGCCTTTGGTTACACGGGTAAATATATCACGCGCCGCCTGCTTTCGATGGGGAAAAAGGTTAAGACCCTCACCGGGCATCCTGACCGCCCCAACCCGTTTGGCGACCAAGTGAGGGTCGCATCCTTCAACTTTAACGACACTGCCGAACTGATCAAGAGTCTGCAAGGAGCCTCTACTCTTTACAACACGTACTGGGTGCGTTTTTCGTACGGACAAGCCGGATTCGAGCAAGCTGTCGCGAACACCAAAACACTTATCAATGCCGCGAAAGAAGCTGCGGTCCGCCGGATTGTACATATCAGCATCACTAACGCTTCCGCAGAGTCCCAACTTCCCTATTTCAGGGGCAAGGGATTGCTGGAGAAGGCGATTATCGAGTCCAATCTGTCCTACGCGATTATCTGCCCCACCGTGATTTTTGGAGCTGAGGACATTCTCATCAACAACATCGCCTGGCTCCTGAGACGGTTTCCGGTATTCGTCGTCCCGGGAGCAGGTGACTATCGACTTCAGCCGATCTTCGTGGAGGATGTAGCCCGGTTAGCCGTCAACGCCGGCCAACGAGCCGATAACCTCATCATAGATGCCGTCGGACCCGATATTTACACATTCAACGAGCTGGTCCGCCTCATCGCGGAGAAGGTCCGTAGCAAAGCCATGATCATCCATTTAAGGCCAGTGTTGGCTCTTTTCCTTTCCAGACTGATCGGCTATGCAGTCAACGATGTGGTGCTCACACGGGATGAGGTTGAGGGGTTGATGGCAAACCTTCTCGTCTCCAACTCTCCCCCTACCGGCGAAACGCGCCTGAGTAACTGGCTGGACGAGCATGCACACAGCGTGGGGACGCGCTATGCCTCCGAGTTAAACCGGCACTATCGTTGAGAGCAAAAGCCATTTGCCTTTGTCAGGTCGTTGTGTTACCATACATCTCAGTTTGATCGTCTCGATCCTGGGAGCTATCGGCTTGCTGCTCATCCTTGGGGCGGCATATTTTTCAATCAAAAACACACCGAGTTGGGTCTACATAGTGATATTTAGGGTACTTTTGGGGCGAGGTAGATGATTACTTGGGGTCTGGAAGATGACATTAACCGTTTTGTGCTTGCAGATAGATCGTAAAGGAGAATGAGTCTTGAATAGCATTTCGGACGTGAAACAAGCGTTGGCCGGCCAACAATACATCGCATCCGACGAGGTGGCCACGGTGCTCTACCTGGCCGAACGCCTGAGTAAGCCGGTTCTGGCCGAAGGGCCGGCCGGCGTGGGCAAAACGGAGCTGGGTAAGGCATGGTCGGGCATCACTGACCGGAAGTTGATCCGCCTCCAATGCTACGAGGGTCTGGACGAGACCAAAGCTCTCTACGAGTGGGAATATGCCAAGCAGATGCTCTACACCCAACTCCTGCGCGACAAGCTCCAAGACCTGCTGGCCGACGCCAATACATTGGCCAGCGCCGCCGACCGCTTAGCTGCCGAAGAGGACGTTTTCTTTTCCGAACGGTTTCTTCTCCCGCGTCCCCTCTTACAGGCCATCATCACCGACGAGCCGGTGGTGCTCTTGATAGACGAAATCGACCGCAGCGACGTCGAATTTGAAGCGTTTCTACTGGAGGTGCTTAGCGATTTTCAGGTGAGCGTACCAGAGCTGGGGACCGTCCGCGCCCGCCACCAGCCGCTGGTGGTGCTGACCAGCAACAATACGCGCGAATTGTCGGAAGCGCTCAAGCGTCGCTGCCTCTATCTTTACATCGACTACCCAACCGTCGAGACCGAGCTGCAAGTTGTGCGTCTCAAGGTGCCCGATCTGGGGCCGCAACTCGCTCGCCAGGCGGTGGAATTGGTACATCACCTGCGACGGCTTGACCTGAAAAAGAGTCCCAGCATCAGCGAAACACTCGATTGGGCTCGCGCGCTGGTGGCGCTCAACGTTTCGGCGCTGGACCGGGAAACGCTCGACAACACCCTGACTGTGCTGCTCAAGCACGAAGCCGACGTGATACGCACCCGCCAAGCTGTCAGCCACGGAGCAGCGGATGGCCCGAATGGCGAAGCTGACGATCTGGATGCCCCGCGCCTTCGCTGGCGCTATCGCTAGGGAGGTGGTCGATGGAACAGCGGATCCTCGATTTCATCGCGGGGCTACGTGCGGCTGGAGTGCGCATCTCGCTTGCTGAAAGCAGCGATGCATTCCGTGCGATAGAAAAGGTCGGAGCGATGGACCGCGGCACGTTTCGGTCTGCTCTACGCACCACCCTCGTCAAAGAGGCGAGTGACCTGCCGCTCTTCGAGCAACTTTTCCCTCTTTACTTTGGGAACGGCAGCCCACCGCTCATTGACCCCCGGGAACACCTGAGTCCCGAGCAGCGGGCAATGCTGGCTGCCGCCCTGCGCGCCCTGCTAAATCAGATGCAGCAGGAGGGCCAACCGTCGGGGAGGAAACGCCAGTCACCAGGGGAGCCCGGCCAATTGGGCCAATTGATGCAGCTCTTGCGCCAACTGCTGTCAGGGCAGGCCCCCAGTCAGGAGGCGTTGGAGCAGTTGGGGCAAGAGGTGGGCTTGCCGCTGGCCTCTCATCCTGCACACCAGCCGTGGCTGACGCGGCAGATGCTGCAAGCAATGGGGTGGCGGGAACTCCAGGAGTTGCTTGATCAATTGTGGCAGGAACTGGCCAAGGCCGGTATGAGCCAGCAAGCCATTGAGCAGTTACAACAAATGATTCAAGCCAATCAAGAGGCATTGGCCGAGCAGGTGGGCCAGTTCGCCGGGGCGAGTATCGCCCGTCAAATGGCGACACAACCACCGCGCCGGCCTGGGCCCGATCTGATGTATCGTCCTTTCCGCGCCCTGAGCGAAACTGAGGTCGACGAACTGCGCGCCCAGGTCCGCCGGCTGGCAGCACGCCTACACAGCCGAGCTGCCCTGCGCCACAAAACAGCCAAGTCCGGGATCCTCGATGCCAAGCGCACCCTTCGCGCTAACCTGCGCTATGGCGGCGTACCCCTCGATTTACGCCATAAGCATCGCCACCTCAAGCCCAAATTAGCCCTTATCTGCGACGTCTCAACCTCGGTGCGATATTGCGCCGAGTTTATGCTGTTCCTGATCTACGAGCTACAGGATCAGGTAGCCAAGGCACGTAGCTTTGCCTTCATCGGTGACATTGAGGAAATCAGTCAGGACTTCGCCGAGTACCGGCCTGAGGTCGCCCTGGAACGGGTATTGACCCGCCTCCCCGCTGGCTATTACAATACTGATCTGGGCTACAGCCTGAACAGCTTTTGCCGGGACTACCTGGACGCCGTCGATCACCGGACCACCGTCATCTTTCTGGGTGATGGGCGTAACAATTTCAACGATCCCCGTCTGAACCTGGTCCAGACCATCAAACGCCGGGCACGACGCATCATCTGGCTGAATCCGGAGTCTCCCCGGCTATGGGGCACCGGTGACAGCGATATGCTCGATTATCTACCGTTCTGCGATGCTGCTTACGAGGTGAGTAACTTGGCTCAGCTCACGGACGCGGTGGACCGCCTGTTAACTGGCCGTTAAAGCAGCATATGTGGTTCGACTATACCTCGTGGGCAATCTGAATAACCGCCCGCAGGTTAGACTCGGGCGTCTCGGGGGGGATCACACACATCGGCGCCAGAATCAGCCTCTGGCCGCCAGTCTGTCGCCATGCGTCGCGCACCTGCTCGGCCACCTCCTCCGGTTTCCCGGTCGCCAGCAAATTCCGATCCAGGCCAGCCATCAGCGTTTTGCGTGTGCGGCCCAGGGCTTCACTCAGCGACGGACGGGTCTCCCGATCATGCCAACTTACAGCTATCACCGGGTAGTGCTGGACTAAGTCAAAGAATACGTCTTCACCGTGCAGATGAAGTACAATCAGGTCTGTCTGGCGAGCCAGGTATTCGAGCACGATGAGGTCGTAGCGCTCACCGAAAGCCTGATATTCGAGCGCAGTGAGAATGCTCGAGCGCGCCAGTTGCGTGGCGAAGAAAATGCCATCGGCGCCGGCGGTCAGTGCCGCCAGTCCATAGCGAGCTGTCGTCTCGGCGATCGTTGCCAGCCCAAAATGTAAATCTTCCGGGTGATTACGTACGTGCTCCTGGACCACTTCGCCCGCCATTTTGTAGGCCAGGGTGAGAGGGCTGAAGAGAGTCATCAAGACCGGCGTATCGTTATGGGCAAGTCCGGCACGAATGGCAGCCAGGGCTTGTAATTCGCGTCCCAATGCGCCCTGTTCCACCGAAAGGGTTGCCAGTTGACGCCAATCTTCGGGAGCTTCGATCACCGGCCGCTTAAGTCGCGGAGGGGTGCTGTCATCGTTGGAGCGGCGGATAGAGGCACCCCAATCTTCAATACCGTACAGACCATTAGGCGTGACCTTGATCAGATCCAGGTCATAGCGACGAAAGAATTCTAATGTCGCCCGGGCCAGCCCTTCCGGCGCTTGGTCTTGCTTGTGGAAGTGCCGCCACAAGCTCACCGGCAGACGGTCCACTGGCTCACCATACAAAGCGGCATAGACACGTTCGCGCTTATTCAACTCGCGATCTCCTTCCGACAGTCATCGGCCATTGGCCATCAACCATAGATGTAAACCAATGTCTGAATGCTATCGGCCTTCCTTTACCGCCATTGAAAGAGGAAGGTTTTACTTTCCGGGCTCAACTGAGTCGTCGATCCATCGGGGTTCTTGCGCTCCACGAACACATACCAGCGATACTCCAGCGCTGGCCCATCGGCCTGGTAATAGAAGCGCTGGGGCACCTGCCACTCAGCTATCTTGATACTATCTCCCTCGTAGACCAACTCCCCCTGCTGGCGGAACACCAACCGCACGGTATACCATTCATCATCGGCCAGCGGGCCGACCGGTTCCCATTTGAGATAAACGTATAGGCCGGGCACAACTGCACCATCTGCAGGTTCCAGCAATACAGGAGCCGGATATTTGAAACCTGGCGTTGGGGTAGCGGCCGGCGACGGTGATGTACCACCAGCCGGCGTGTTAGTAGGCAGCGGAGTCTCGGTGGGTGGCGGTTCCGGGGTAGGCGTGGCCGTGACGACGACGATAATCGGCGTGGGTGTCGGGCCGGGGGTCGGCAACGCTGCTGGCGTGTCGGTGGAAGCAGGCGATGGACTGGGAGTGGCGCTGGGAGTTGGAGTAGGGGTAGAAGTAACAGCCAGAGTTGGCGTGGGAGAGGGGTTGACGGCGACAGCCGGGGCTGTCCCGATTGGCGGCGCCGTTTCAGAGGGCGTCGCGCCCGCCACGGGACCTGCCGGCCCACCAATACCGAGCATTGTCCCGCCAGCGATAATCAAGCCTATGCAGCAAACTAGCACCAGAACGCCCGCCCCAATTGCCACACCCCGGTAGGGAAGATTCAGGGTGACTCTACTCTCGCCGAGTTTCCACAATCTTTTCAGCATCTCACTCAGGCCGATCTGGGGAGATGCAGCAGGTGCCGCCGCGCGCGACTCTTTGGGCAGCGGGGGGGGGACTTCTTCTGGCATGGTCGTCGGTGTCCCGGCCGGTTTCACCTTATCTTCTTCCGGCTCGACCAAAGCCGGCGGGGGCTCCACTTCAACCCCCGGCGAGGAGGGGATCTCCGTTTTTGGAGGGTGTGACGCGACTGGTGCCCAATCGTCGTAGACTTCGGCCAGGCGCTTCCGCAGTGATTCTATCTCATCCAGGGGCACAGCCTGACGCTCCTCGCGGGGTGGGCTGGTTGGCGGCGGAGGTGAAGGGGCTTCATCTTTCACACGGCTGCGCGGGACAGGTGGCGACGGCCTGGCCTCCTTCTTGTCCTCGGCGCGGGGCGACTCAGCAGACTTTGCAGCAGCAACCACCCGGGTGATGGCAGCCACGTCTAACCCGTCCAATCCTGCACCGGGGAAAAGGTGATCGTTGGAACTGTCGGGGCGCGCCACCAGCCAGGCGATCAGGACGCGCTTCATCGTCGCATCCAGCTTCAGACTGAGGGATTGTTCACCAGAAGCAGAAGAAGGAGCAGCAAACTCGTCAGGCTCAATGACCAGCGTGTTGGTGGCCAAATGGACTTGATTCAGCCTCAGTGAAGAAACCTGATCAGGTGAGAGCCCTCCACGCAATACTAGAGCACGGAGCGCTTCGTCGCGAGCCTTTTGGAACGATGGATCCGATTTTTCTGTCATCTTGTGGAAGACCTATTCAATAGTCTAAGATTATTCGGAGTCACTCAACTCTCCTTCAGCAATTCCAAATTTGATTGAGCGACTTGACGTGAGACTGAAGTGCCTGGCACCTTAAATGTGGAATTGCTGACTCTCCTTTGAAACCGTTGACGGATTCAGACCTCTATGTTATGATAAGTACGTCGCTGGTGGTCAAAAACATTGCTGCTCTTTGATGGAGGTCAAAAGATGCCCTACACACAGTTATTGGAACAGGTTGACATCTTTAGTGACTTGGATGTTGAGCGGCTGGAACGAATTTCCTCCATATGCACCGAGCGCCGCTACGAAAGAGGCGACATCATCTTTTATGAAAACACCAAAAGCGATGAATTGTACATCATCCTCCTGGGTGAAGTTGAGATCCTGGTAGACCCAAAGATGCTGGGTGTCCCTTCCGAGGCATCACCTGGCCCGACCACCATTGCCACGCTACGGCGGGGGCAATCGTTTGGTGAGGTGGCTCTGGTGGATGAAGGCTTTCGTTCTGCTTCTGCCCGCTGTGCTGCATCGGACACCCGATTATTGGTTATCCAGCGCGACGACCTAGTCCAGATGTGCGAGGACGACTTCGAGATGGGATACATCCTGATGCGCAACGTGGCCAGTGATCTCTCATTTAAGATTCGCCAGACCGATCTTACGGTGCGCGAGCAACTTTTGTGGTGCCCGCCCGAGTAATACTACTGTCTGGAATTCGCAAGGCGTCGCCCCCCTACTTTGACGACAACCAACGTCATATCATCCTGAGCAGGTACCACGGCCTCCATAAACTCGAAGACGCTATCGAAAACGGAATCCAGAACATTTTGGGCATCGGTCATGTCACAGCCTCTTAAAACGGCCTCTAATCTCTGGAATCCGTATAAGTCCCGCTGGGAATTCATCGCTTCCACAATGCCATCGGTCATCAACAACATCACGTCGCCTGGCTGCAACTCGATTCGATGCTCTTCGTAAACCTCCCCAGCGACAGCACCGAGCGGGAGTCCATAACATTCCAGATAGTGAAGAGTGCCATTGTGGTACAGGATGGGGGCGATCAGGCCAGCATTACACACACGAAGTTGGCGGCGGGTGAGGTCGAACAGAGCATAGAGCAATGCTGTGTTCATCCCCGTGTCATGCATACGCCGGTAGAGGAGGTTGTTGACCTGCTGTACGAGAGTAGCACTGTCGGGACTGGTGGCAGCCTGGGCCTCAATGATGCTGGTAGCAATGGCCATGTAGAGGGCGCTGGCCATCCCCTTGCCGCTTACATCACCAATAGCCAACCCCAACCGCCCCCCGGTCAAAGGCATGTAGGTATAAAAGTCACCTCCCACCTCTTCGGCCGGCAGCGAACGCCCTTTAATGTCGAGATCGGCCAGGAGGGGGTTATATTGAGGCAGCAATGAAGCCTGGATCTCACGGGCCAGCGCCAATTCACGGCGCCAGGCTTCCTGCTGGGCGATTGTCTTGCTGGCTCGCTCCAATGCCTCGTTGGCTGTGCGCAGTTCAACCGCTTGCTCGCGGTATTGACGCAGTAGCCGTCCCCGCTCGAATCGATAGAGCCATTCCACAACCACCAGCCCCGTCAGGATGAGTCCCAGGGCAACCACGTCTACTGACTTGGTTGTTGCTACTGGTGGTGGCCGCAATCCGACGTGTTCGGCCCAGGCCAACACGCCAAAGGCCAGCGTATCTAACATGACGATGAGGATTGTCCCCCACGCGCCGATCAATATCCCTGCCAGCGACACGCCAAAGGCAAAGAGTAACACCGAGATATCTTTACTGCCCAGGGCGTACATTGCCAGCAAAGTGGCAATCGTGATCATCCCCAGGAAAAGATAACTGGACAGGCTCAAATGCCCTCGGCGAACCAGCCAATAGTTGAATAGAAGAAAGAGCAACATCGGCGGCCAGAGGAAATTCCCAAAGGCAAGACTTCCCCGAATCGGCACAATGACGGCCCAGTCAATGAGCACGTAAATAATTGTTAACCCAATCGCGCTGATCAGAACCGCCTTGAGCACAAATTCGCGATGCGCTGTTTCCTCGTGAACTGAGTGAGGCGCCGCGAGTTTGCGCAGCCAGTCGAGCATAAATTTCTCCTTATACGAAACCCAGTATAGCACCTGCCTGGTGAAGGGTCAAGCCTCTTGGCAATCAATGGACAGGTGTGTTATACTCAGGACGGATGCTCTTCAGCTACCCTCTGACCCTTCAAAATCGCGTAACTGTCGAGCCTCCCGCAGGTCTAGCCGGTTTATAGACGCAAAATTATCCTCCATTCCCGACTGGGGGCGGCGCAACTGGAATTATGAGAGAACTCGTCCGTTTCTTGTATCTCGTCGTGGTCATACTGCCCCTCGCTCTCCTTTTCATCGGCCCATTGCTGATGCTGGCAGCAATACGGGGTATGCAACGAGTCGGGCCGATCGTACTCAACCCGAGTCAAGCGGGTAGGGGGGGGCGCATTCGGGCGCTACTGCTAGGCATGTTTTTATGGCTAGCTGTGTGGGGCGGGTTGGCGATGACGTTGAGTCGGGCTGGGCTACCGGCGATGGGTGGTGTACCTCCGTCCGCGCTGGAAACTGGTGTTACACCGTCCGTCTCCCTCGTGGTCCCGACAGCCACGTCGACGCCTGTGCCTGCTGTTGTCCCCCAGACAGTGGTTGCCCCCACGCCAACTCGCCCTGAGGAAAGCGAGCTGCCGCCTGCAGCACCCCCGTCTCCGAGTCCGTCACCGCTTCCACCTACGCCGACGCCGATGCCGCCCACAGCCACGGCGCAGCCTGCACCACCCACGCTCACGCCATTAGCCACTGCCACGTTCACACCTTCGCCTGCACCCGTTGCCACTCTCTCGCCCGCACAGGAGAGAGAGGCGATTGCCGCCGTCGAAGCGGCCAACGAGTTGCTGCGTGATGCCGTGATCCAGCCCAGCATTGGGAATCTGGCGGAATTGGAGGTGCTGTGGCAGGGAGAAGCGCTGGCAAAGGCCCAGGCCTTCGCCCAGGACCTTTACAGCCGCTATCTCCGCCCGCTGGATGTAACCTTCAGCTATCTCCACCCGCCAGTAGTGCGCGCGAGACCTTCGTCGGACACAGCCATTGTCACCTCTACCGAGGTCTGGACTTACGCCGGGCCCCATGCGTCGCGCCGCGAGAGCTTTGAGTTCACCTACACGCTTAGCCAGCAAGACGACGGCTGGGTGATTACCAATTACAGTTATCGCAACGTGCCCGCCGGACTGTCCCCAGGCGGAGAGGGCATCTCGACTACGATTACCACCCCACTCACCATCACCACGACGACCGCCATCACCTCTGGCGCCCAGTAGTCAGGCCGTGATATCCATTGGGATGAGCCTGGTGCCATGTCCACGCGCTCCCAATGATGTCGCGCAGGTTTGGATATTGAGGCTCCCAGCCCAGGTCGCGGCGGATTCTGTCGCTGCTGGCGATGAGGATCGCCGGATCACCGGGGCGGCGTGGACCGACTTCAGCCGGAATAGGATGGCCAGTGATCTCGCGCGCCGTCTCGATCACCTCTTTCACAGTGAAACCCTGACCGTTGCCCAAATTATACACGCGACTGCCCCGGTCCAGAGCCCGCAGGGCCAGGATATGGGCCTGAGCCAAGTCAATCACGTGGATATAATCGCGCACGCAGGTGCCATCGCGAGTCGGGTAGTCGTCGCCGAAGATGAGGACCTGATCTCGCTTGCCCAGTGCCACACTCAACACAATCGGGATGAGATGGAGCTCCGGGTGATGGTCCTCGCCTCGCTCGGCAGAGGCTCCAGCGGCATTGAAGTAGCGCAAGGCGGCGTAACGAAAGCCATACACCCGGTCCAGCCAGTAGAGCATACGCTCCAGAATGTGCTTTGACTCCCCATAAGGACTACCCGGCACGATGCGTTCTCTCTCATCAATGGGCATACGCTCCGGGGCATCGAAGAGATTGGCGGTGGAAGAGAGGATAAAGCGGCGAACATCGTGTCGCACAGCTGCTTGCAGTAGGTTCAGCCCGTTGGTGACGTTTTCACCCAGATAACGAAAAGGGGTTTCCATCGACTCGCCGACCAGGGTGTGGGAGGCGAAATGCATAATTGCCTCTGGCTGGTGTTCGCTCAGCAAAGCATCCACAGCAGCCTGGTCGGACAAGTCCCCCTCGACGAAGATAGCGTCTGGGTGAACGGCCGCCTGGTGGCCCTGATAGAGGTTATCGAAGACGACGACCGACTCGCCGGCCTGAATGAGCTGCTCAACAACGATGCTGCCGATGTATCCTGCGCCGCCTGTAACCAAGATCTTCACGAGTGTCCTCCTAGCAATATGTAGATGAAAGTTGGAAGGCATTGAACGCAATACGCGGTAGGCGATGCCCGGTTATCTCACGGTACCAATACCGGGCGTTGGTCCTGTGACGTATCGATGCTCCGGGCGGTAAAGGTGGCCTTGCCCCAGACAATCGAGGTCAGCTCGACGCGGGCCGGCAATCCCGTCTCATCGTGGACCCAGAGCGCCGCCCGATTATCAGCGTCCAGGATCATGTCTAGCCGGGTGACCGGGCCGCTCTCTAGCGCGCCGTGCCTCGAGACATCGATCGTCGTGGCGCTGTTCCCATTCAAAAGCAGCCAGTCTATCGCGTCCAGGGCATCACTGGCAAGAGGGATCCTCACCCCCCCGCCCGACGGGCCGACCTCCACCCGATTTTGGCGCGGGTCGTAAAGCCTAGTTGTTGTGCCATCGTCCGCCAGTGTTAGACCACTCAATGCGGCTGTGGGTGCTTCCAGCGTCTCAATACGCAGCCGGCTGTCAGCAGTGTGCCATACCTCGGCTACCAGGGAGCCTCTTACCGGCGCGCCGGCCCATTCAATTTCCCACACGCCATGCCAGTCCCCTTCCCAGGCTTGCCGGGCGCGCGTCACCAGGCGCTTCCCGTCAGGCAAAGAAGAGCTACCACAACTCGTGAGGGTGGTGAAGACAATGACAGCTACAGTCAACCACGTGAAAGTGCGCATCAGTAACCGGGATAGGTGATTAACGGATGATATGGATTATACCGGACTTTGGCAAATTTGGCGATACGACAGGACTAATGGACCACGAGGGCACTTGTATCCATCCTTTGGTTGTGGTATAATCCGCCTATAGCCTTGACGAATTAGCTCAAATGAAATTCGGCAAAATTAGTAGGGAGGCAGTAATGGTCGAGGTTACGATTGATAGCATTCGAGTGAGCTTGATGACGCAGCACCGTGTGGTGGTCCTGAAAGAAACCGATAGCGACCGGTATCTGCCCATCTGGATTGGCCCGTTCGAAGCCGATGCGATCACGATCCAACTTCAGGGAGTCCAGGTTCCTCGCCCTCTCACACACGACTTGCTCAAGAGTTTCATCCGTGAGTTAGGTGTCAAAATCTCACACGTTCTGGTGAGTGAGCTGCGTAACGACACCTTCTTCGCTCGCATTGTGGTGGATGTGAACGGTAAGAGTATGGAGATTGACTCCCGCCCCAGTGATGCCATTGCGTTGGCAGTGCGAGTGGGTGCCCCAATTTTTGTTGCCGAACAGGTGATGGACTTAGCTTCGATCACTCCTGAGGAGGAAATCGGCATAGATGAGACTACGCCGGAGGAAGAGGAGGGGCTGGCCGTTTTCCGCGACTTCGTCGAGAGTCTCGATCTGGACGATCTGACCGATAAGTAAGTTCTGTTCGATCTGTATCCAATAGGCCGTTGATCGAATCCCCAAAGGGGGGGCACGCCCTGAGCCGCCCTTTTTTTTCCTCTATGCACTTGTCCAGAAATAACTTAATACGTTCGTTTGCCATCAGTTTACACCTGATTTGCCGATTAGAATGCAAAGTTATTAGTGGACAAGTACTATGCAACCTGTCAATTTGGAACTGGTGATCTGGGTGTACTCCTTAACGTGCGGTAAGGTAGATCCTCTTCCAAGGATGTGGCCCTGTGTTGCATCGCATAGCCACGCGGGTCCTTGGGAATGCCTGGTTCCGTAATCTATCAAAATTGATCTTGACGATCTGCCAGGGTTGTGATATAGTTGATAATTAGAATATATGTTCTATTATCAACACGCCATAGCCCTGTAAACAATGATAATGGGATCAAGTTGACTAAGCGATGAGCGACTCGACGACACCCAACAAGTTATTGCCGCAGAATATCGAAGCTGAAGAGGCCGTATTGGGATCCCTGCTGATCGATCCAGACGCCATCATCCGTGTCGCCACATTTTTGCAGCCGGAAGATTTTTATGTGCAGCGGCACCACTGGGTCTATGAAGCAATCCGCGACCTGCACGACCGGCGCGAACCAGCGGATCTGGTAACGCTGACGGACGAACTGGAACGGCAGGGACATCTGGATGAAATCGGTGGACCTGCCTTTTTGACCGGGTTGATCAATGCCACGCCAACCAGCATCCATGTGGAGTATTACGCTCGCATTGTGGAGCGTACTGCCATCCTGCGGCGGCTAATTGATGCAGCGGGACAGATCGCCAAATTGGCCTACCAAGATGTGGATGACGTGGACGAAGTGGTGGACCAGGCCGAGTCCATCATTTTCGGTGTCTCTGAAAAACGGGTATCCCGCGACCTGGTTCCTATTCGCCAGGTGCTTGACGAGTTCTACGACCGTATTGAATATCTAAGCGCTCATCAGGGTGAGATCATCGGCATCCCCACCGGGCTGGCCGATCTGGACAAATTGTTGGGTGGCTTTCAGCGCTCAGACCTGATCATCATCGCTGGCCGGCCTGGGATGGGCAAGACGTCGTTGGCTCTTTCCATTGCGTTGCAGGCGGCGCGTAAATGGGACAAGCGGGTGGGCATCTTCAGCCTGGAAATGAGCAACGAGCAAGTAGTGCAGCGCCTGGTCAGCGCTGAAACCGGCATTGACAGTCAGCGTCTACGCCTGGGCGTTATCCACGAAGACGAATGGCCTGTCTTCGTTCAGGCCACCAGCCTGCTCTCCAACACTCAAATTTACATCGATGACACACCGGCAATTTCTGCTTTGGAGATGCGTACCAAGGCCCGGCGACTCCACGCCGAGCACGGGCTGGACTTGCTCATTATAGACTATATGCAACTGATGCGTGGCGATCTACGCTCTGAGAACCGCGTGCAAGAGATCAGCTTTATCTCGCGCTCGCTCAAAGGGCTGGCCCGCGAGTTGAACATCCCCCTAGTTGCTCTCAGCCAGCTCTCGCGTGCAGTGGAATCGCGCCACGACAAGCGACCTATGCTGTCGGATCTAAGAGAAAGCGGGTCGATCGAGCAGGATGCGGACGTAGTGGTGTTCGTGTACCGGGACGAGGTATACGACCCCGATACCGAATTTCCCAACATCGCCGAACTTCGCGTCGCCAAGCACCGCAGCGGTCCCACCGGCATCTTCTCGGTTTACTTCAAAAAGGAATTGGCCCAATTCGTAGACCTGGAAGTGCGCCGCGAGCGGCTGGAGTATTAAATATCAAATGACAAATTTTGAAGGCTTTCCGGCGGGCGAACTTCGCTTCACTTCTGTGCCAGACCTCTTCTTTGCCGAGTTATTGCCAGCTATAGATGACCTGGCTGAACTAAAGGCAACGCTTCATGTGATCTGGCTACGTCAGCGAGAGGGACGGCAAGTAGTGACTCGGGCCGAACTGGCTGCCGACGAAACCCTGGTACGCGGGCTGGCAGCATTGGGCGATGAGGTGGAGACGACACTGGATGAAGCATTGGCCCAGGCAGTGGCCCGGGGTTCTTTGCTGCATGCCAGTATTGAGAGCGAGGCTGGGCCGCAAGACGTATACGCCTTGAATAGTGAAGGAGGACGGCAAGCGCTGGCACGCATCCAGAGTGGCGAAGTGGGCGCAGTGGGCGCGGCAGTGGTAGATCGGCCCTCAGTGGAGCCACGTCCCAACATTTTTGAATTGTACGAAGACAACATTGGACTGCTCTCCCCTATCCTGGCCGACGAACTACGCGATGCCGAGGCAACCTATCCCGCTGATTGGATTGAAGATGCCTTCCGCATCGCAGTGGCCAACAACGTACGCAATTGGCGATATATTCAGGCTATCCTGGAAAGATGGGCAACCAAAGGTAGAGACGATGGAACGAGTCGGCGAGATACTGAAACGAAGCGGCGCTGGTACACCGACGAAGAGTTCGAGCTATTCTTTGAGCACTGATCCACAGCTCGGTAATTCAACAATTGAACCCGCACCTGCACCCCCGCAGCGCGCCGCTCGCGGGGCAGCCCGCCCCGGCTCCGCCGCGCGGGCCGGGGGTGTGCGCCCAGGCGCCAACGTCAACCAGTCGGTCAATCAGGGAATATCCTCTTCTCCAGCTAGCGAAGCTGCCTGTCCTATCTGCGGTGGTACCGGCTATTTGCGTGAAGACGTACCGGTAGGCCATCCCCGCTTTGGCAAGTTGGTTCCTTGCCGGTGCTTGCAGACCGAACTGGAAGCACAGCGCCTGTCGGAGCTGCGCAGGGTGAGCAATCTCGATGCTATGGCGCGTTACACTTTCGACAGTTTCAGGCCCGAAGGGGTGGGGTTAACTGAGGAGAAACGCACGAACCTGCGCAAAGTCTACGCGATCGCCCATGCCTTTGCCGAGGAACCTCAAGGCTGGCTGGTGCTATTGGGGGGCTACGGCTGCGGCAAGACCCACCTGGCAGCCGCTATTGCCAATGAGCAGGTGGCACGGGAGCGGCTGGCCTTGTTCGTCGTCGTGCCCGACTTGCTGGACCATCTGCGCGGGACCTACAGCCCTCATAGCCCTGTCACATACGACCAACGATTCGATCAGATACGCAACGCACCACTCTTGATCCTGGACGACCTGGGCACCCAGAGCAGCACCGAATGGGCGCAAGAGAAGCTCTTTCAGATTTTCAACCATCGCTACAACGCCCGTCTGCCGACCGTGGTCACCTCAAATCAAGAACTCGAGGTCATAGACATCCGTATCCGTTCACGGCTGGCCGATCCCGACCTGGTACAAATCTGCACCATCCTGGCCCCCGATTTCCGGCTGAGCGGCGCCCACCAAATCGGCTCCGAGTTGTCGAGTCTCTCTCTGCACAACGATCAGACGTTCGACACTTTCAGCCTGCGCGCGAAGGAACTCAACGCTGACCAGGTGGCAAGTTTGCAGCAAGCCCTCACTTTTGCCCGCAACTATGCTAAAAGCCCGGAGGATTGGGTGCTGCTGACCGGTGGCTATGGCTGCGGCAAGACGCATCTGGCGGCAGCCATCGCCAACGAGCAGGTGCGCCAGGGACAACCAGCCCTATTCGTCGTCGTGCCCGACTTGCTGGATCATCTGCGGGCGACCTATGCCCCCAATAGCCCCGTTCCCTACGACAAGCGATTGGACGAGATTCGCACTGCGCCGATGCTCATCCTGGACGACCTGGGCACCCAAAGCGCTACCCCGTGGGCGCAGGAAAAGCTGTATCAAATTTTCAACTATCGCTACAGTGCCCGTCTGCCGACCGTGGTCACCGCCACCGACGACGCCAACATCGACGAACGGCTCAAATCACGTCTTTTTGACCGAGGCCGCTGTACCAATCTCAGGATCAACGCTCCCAGTTATCGGGGAGCCGAAACGCGCGCCTGGCAACGGACTCCTCGCCGGCGGTGACAAACCAATTTGAATGAACTTGATGACAACTGGCGAAGACGATTCACGAGACGAGAGCGTCGAAACCCATTGGCGCGATGTGTTGGATCAACTGGCGCCACGCCGGCCAATTTTGATGGCGCGTTGTGGAGAACTGCTGGCAGCGAGGCATACCGCGGTGGATGCGGCCAGCCTACAGCGTATGATCGCCCAGTTGGACAGTGCATTGGACAGCATGCGCCTCGGGAACTGGCCCCAGTGCCAACAAGCATTGTGGGACGTGGGAAGGTGGACTGCCGGGGAGAATCTGGCTTTTGACGTGTTGACCGACGCCACGCACCTCTACAAAAAAGCCTCCCTCCCATGGCTGGCCCGCTCATATCCGGGCGTTGAAGGCTTTGTAGACGGGTTGCTGGCGTTGGACGAACTGCTCACGGCGGCGCTGGCACACCTGGCCGATGGCTATTTCGCGCAGCACAACACCGCAAAGCGGCAGTCCGCAACGAATTGAAAAAATAACGAATTACCCAATCATAACTACTCAGGTGCCCGGCACTTTTGCGGCCTTTAAGCCGCAATCTGGCGTCTGACAGCGGCCCGGACGTGGCGAATTTCTGTCGATGAAGTGCCGGGCACCTTCAGGCTGGGTAGTAACCCAAAAACAAAAGGGAGTGGCCTCGTAGAGCCACCCCCTTTATTTACTGCAATCTGCCAATGTCGAGCCGATTACTCCGACGCGCCGAGAGGCATTGGAACCGCCTCGGATTTCATATCAGCCAGGACCGGAACCTCGCGCTTGC
>CAYTNQ010000018.1:0-48396 GCA_964439175.1 uncultured Anaerolineales bacterium
CATGGCTTCGTCAAACTTGTCGGTTTGAGGCGGAGCTTCGTTAGGTAGTTACTACAAAAGTACAAAGTTATTTCTGGACAAGCACAAAGGGGTCGAGCGCCTATGCACGGTGAACAACTTCATCCTTCTAATAGTGGTCCAGATGAGTCTTTGTCGTCGGACTGGCTTATCTCCAACCTGCGTTGGCTGTGGCTTGGCACAGTCCTTCTCGTTGTCTGGCTTAATCCCACCAAAGACCCTCGCTCTTTCCTTCAGGTGAGTATTGTAATCAGTGTTGGCGCAGCCTTGAATTTGATCCAGGCCGGCGCTCTTTATCTGCGCTCGTATCCCAGTTGGATGCCCGCCATCGGTATCGCCTTCGACACGTTGGTGTCCATCTTGCTGTTGGCCATGACCGGTGGCTGGAGGAGCCCTATGTTGCCGGCTGTGCTCTTCCCGGTGTTGGTCGCCTCATTGCGCCTGGGCATCGAGGCCGGGTTGGCGACGGCAGTACCCATTACCTTCGCCTACGGTAGTTTCGCCATCATTGACCCAAAATTCAACAATATGGAATGGTTGTATCAAGTTGGGATGAACGTGCTGTTGCTCCTCGGCGTTGCCTGCGTGAGTGGGCTGGTACACCGTCAACAGAAGACCACCCAGGAACGTGTAGGATCGACAGAGCTGCAATCGCTACGCCGTGCCAACGAACGGGCCAAGGCGATCTATGAAATGGCGAGCACTTTAAGCGCCACCCTCAACTACAGGCGGGTGTTGACGACGATGCTCGATTTGAGTCTGATGGGCCTGACTGAGGTAACCGGCCCCGACACTTCGCTCGTGGGACTGATTTTGCTCTTTGAGGAGGAGGGCAGTTTCGAGCGGCTCAAGGTTCATGCCGGCCGCAACATTCCCCGTTCCGACGAGAACCGGGTGGTGTCGGGCCAGAGCGGACTCATTGCCCGCGCCATCTACACCGCCGAGCCAGCAGTCAGCGATCAGGTGGCCGACGATCCTGTGCTTACCCAGTTTGTATCCCTGCAAAATGCCCGAGGGGCCATTTGTGCGCCCTTGCGTGCCGGGTTCGATACCTTTGGTGTGGTGATCTTTGCCAGCTCAAGTCCGAACTACTTCACCCGCGAACACACTGAATTGTTGAATACTTTCTGCAATCAGGCAGTTATTGCGCTAAAAAATGCTCAGTTATATCAAGATCTGCAAGTGGAACAACGGAAGATTTTAGAAAAGGAGTCCGATGCCCGGCGTAAACTGGCGCGTGAACTGCACGATGGACCCACTCAGACGATTTCGGCGATTGCGATGCGCCTTAACTTCATTCGTATGATGCTCCAGAAGGAACAAAACACGCATAAGATTGAGAAAGAAGTGGCAAAGATCGAAGAATTAGCCCGAAAGACCACGCAAGAAGTTCGGACACTGCTCTTCACCTTGCGACCAGTCGTTTTAGAAACGCAGGGTCTGGTTGCGGCCCTGGAACAATACGCCGATCGGTTGCAGCAGACGGATGAGCTTGACGTGGAGATAGATTCCGGTGACTACGATAGCCAACTCAGCAAAGAGGCTGAAGGCGTGGCATTTGCCGTGATAGAAGAGGCGGTGGCCAATGCCAAAAAGCACGCCCGTGCCAACCGGGTTCACGTACGGCTGCGAGTAGATGATGACCTGTTCACGGCCGAAATTCGAGACGATGGGGTCGGCTTTGACGCGGGGGCAGCTCAGCGACGTCGCGAAGCTGGCCATTTGGGACTCTTGAACATGGAAGAACGGGCTGAACTGGTAGGAGGGCGTTGCTCGATTCAATCGCAGCCGGGGGCCGGAACTATGGTGTGCCTTGACATTCCCTTACGCCACTGGAGTGGGACTGCGTGACCGACGTACGCTGGCAGCTCGTCGCTTACGTCTTCGTCTCGATTATTCTGCGGATGGTCGCAGCTCAACTCTCCCGAGGTCGAACAGGTGTTTCCTGGACCCGTCTCCTGGGCAAAGGTTGGGCTGCTTCTGTTTTGCGCTTTGTGTATTACGTTGGGATCCCCTACGCCGCGCTGATATTGGGTGTCGTACCAGGCCGTTACCTGGGGCTGGTAGGGCCTGACCGGCTGCAAGCGGGCAAATCGCCCATATCGGGATTTGAGTCCGTGCCGAATGCCTGGCAGTTTCTGTCCCAGGTTCGAGACTTCATATCTCTGGCGATATTAAATTGGTTGCCCAACGTGGGTACCCTCGCTGGCCTGGCAGTGATCATGTTTCTCTTGCTGAGCGTCACCTGGTTGGCGTATGGCTACTTCATGGACGGCGCAATATCTGCCCCCCGGGTCAGGTGGCTATCTCTCCCAAGACGGAAAATCCCCTCAGTGGTGCAGATCGTATACCAGGCTATTCATTGGAGCTTTTATCGGAGTGCCATCTGGCTGCTGACGGACGACCTGTACCTGGGTGTCATTGGAGGGATTTTGCTTGTCGGCGCGGAATGGATGCTGGACCCGGGTTGGATAGACGGGGTACGTTATGAACTCTCGGGGGACGAACGTTTGATTGACGCCAGCGTGTTGATTGCCACCTCGGTGACATTTTTCTTCGTCCCTAACCTCTGGCTGGTGATGCCGGTTCATTGGCTGCTGGCAGTAGCCAGCCGGGGCATGGTCACCCTGGGGCAATTGAGAACGGCCGCCAGCCAGTAATACCAGGCTAGAAGACAACTAAGTCTATTAATTTGCCTGTTACCTCTCCGAACGAAGCAGTTATCGCGCAAACCAGATGGCGTAATAATACGTCGTCACCACGATGAACAAGAGGCTGTCCGTGCGATCCAGTAAACCGCCATGGCCGGGGATGATCTGTCCCGAATCCTTCACGTGCATCTGACGCTTCATCATCGAGATGGCCAGGTCCCCGAAAGGGCCTACGATGGCCGCCAGAAACCCCACCATCAGCCCTCGGCCAGGACCGATAGCGCCCACCCATTGCATCGCCAGGTAACCAACCAGGGCACCCGTCAGTAAACTGCCGATGATGCCCCCCCCAACCCCTTCCCACGTTTTGCGCGGACTCAGGCGAGGCCAAAGTTTATGGCGGCCAATGGCGTTGCCAACAAAGTATGCAGTCGTGTCGCCTCCCCATGTGACCAGCACAGCCAGCGCCGTCCAGGCCAGGCCATCGGGCAGTGCTCGCAGACGGATCGCGTGCGCTGATAGCCATCCCAGGTAGAGTCCCCCGACGATGGTCAATGCCCAATCAACGGTAGGCGCCTGGCTTTGTGACTGGAAAAGTTGCCAGGAAATAGAAATGATGAGGATTCCCGTCAGGCCGGGGACAGCAATTTCGAACGAGGGGAATTGAGCATCGAGCACCAACACGCCGATGATGGCCAGGACAAAGAAGGTTGTGGGAGCATAGCCTCCCCGCTGCATCAACTGGCTGAACTCATAGCCAGCCAACCCGGCGGCCAGCAATATAGCCGCAAAGAGCCACCAACTCCCGGCCCAAATTACCCAGCCAACAACGGGTATCAAAACCAGCGCGGAAAGAACGCGGGTGCGAAGCAATAGGTAGTTCCGTTGGGATTATTTCACTCGCACCTCACCAAAGCGGCGGTCGCGTTGGCTATAGGCGAGTAAGGCCTTGTACAGTTCTTCTTTGTCGAAATCCGGCCAATAGGTGGTCGTCACGTAATATTCGGAATAAGCGCCCTGCCAGAGGAGAAAGTTGCTGGTGCGAAACTCGCCGCTGGTACGAATGATGAGATCGGGATCGGGACAATCCGCCGTGTAGAGATAGTGGCCAATGAGATCTTCGGTCACCTCGTCGGCCGGGATGCCATCGCGAATAATGCGCCGGACCGCGTCCACGATTTCAGCGCGCCCACCGTAATTGAAAGCCACATTGAGAGTGATACGGTCGTTGTTTTTAGTCAGGTCGATGGCGTCGTAGACTTTGGCTCTGAGACCATCGGAAATGCCCTCCAGACGGCCCACATGGCGTAATTGCACGCCCTCGCGATGCAACTCGTCTAATTCGCGATCAATGACCCGGGCGAAGATGGACATCAACCCTTTGACTTCTTCTTCGGGGCGCTTCCAGTTTTCGGTGGAAAAGGCATAGATGGTCAGCATCTTGATGCCAAATTCCACACAACTGGTCAGCACACGCCGGATATTTTCGGTGCCGGCGCGATGACCAGCCAGCCGGGGGAGCCTGCGTCGTTGGGCCCACCGGCCGTTACCGTCCATAATTATACCGATATGGTAAGGTACCTTCTGCAAAACATATTTTTCTTGCACCGCCGGATTATATCTCCAGGATTTCTTGCTCCTTGGCTTGACCTATCTCGTCAATTGTCTCGATGTATTTATCGGTGAGTTTTTGAAGATCGTCCTTGCCAACGTAAAATTCGTCTTCTGAAATGAGCTTCTCTTTTTCCAGTTCCCGCAAGTCGTTGAGTCCATCCCGCCGACAGTTGCGCACTGCCACTCGTGCCTCCTCTACCCGTTTGGAAACGACCTTGGTTAATTCCCGGCGCCGTTCTTCAGTCAAGGAGGGGATAGTCATGCGGATGATCTTGCCGTCGTTGGTGGGAGTCAGCCCCAGGTCAGATTGGAGAATCGCCCGCTCGATGTCCTTCAGCGCACTGGTATCCCAGGGCCGGATGGTTAGCAACTGGGGCTCTGGCGCCGAGATGGAGGCCAACTCAATCAGGTTGGTGGCAGTGCCGTAATAGTCAACCCGCAACCGCTCAACCAAGGCCGGCGATGCGCGCCCGGTTCGGATTCCCTTGAGGTCCATCTGGAGCGCCTCGACTGATTTTTTCATCCGGTCTTCGGTTTCGGACAGAGCTTCTTTAATCATTGGCGACACCTCCAAAGTACTTGTCCAATAACATAATACCCGTGCGTTGGGTATAACTTTGCACTTCAAGCGGCACATCAGGTGTAAACTAATTGCGAGAATACCATGTCATTTCTGGACAAGTGCGAAGTACTTGTGATGAGAAAACTCAGGGACTGATGAGGGTGCCAACCCTCTCCCCCAAAACCGCCTGCTGGATGCTTCCATCTTGCCACAGGTTCAAGACAATGATGGGCATCTGGTTGTCCATGCATAGGGAGATGGCAGTGCTGTCGAGCACTTTCACTCCCAGGTTCAAGGCCTCAATGTAGTGCAGGTGGTCAAAGCGGCAAGCGTCGGGATTGGTGGCCGGATCGTCATCGTACACGCCGTCAACCTTGGTAGCCTTGATGAGCAACTCAGCGTCTATCTCCATCGCACGCAGGGCGGCCGCGGTATCGGTGGTGAAATAGGGGTTGCCGGTACCGGCCCCGAGCAGGACGATGCGCCCCTTCTCCAGATGCCGAATGGCCCGTCCCCGGATGTACGGTTCGGCGACAGCGCGCATTTCAATGGCAGTCTGCACTCGCGTCTCGAGCCCGATGCGACTCAATGCGTCGGCCAAGGCCAACGCGTTCATAACCGTAGCCAGCATCCCCATGTGGTCGGCGGTAGCGCGCTCCATGCCATGCAACAGGCCATCTCTTCCGCGCCACAGGTTCCCGGCACCCAGAACGATGGCCACTTCTACTCCGTGCTCTCGCACCGACTTTATGATCGTGGCCAGATTATCCGCTTGATTGGGATCTATGCCAAAGCCCTGGGGGCCGGCCAGTGCTTCTCCACCTACTTTGAGCAGGATACGATGATATTTGGCAACTGTCATGCATCCTTCCTCTGGTACTGAGAATACCCGCACGAAGAGGGCTAAAAACAAGGCCAGAACTGGCAGTCCCGGCCTTGTTGCCTCATTCGCCTACTTCCAGCGCGTAGCGAACAAAGCGTTCGATGGTAAGGGGCGCACCTAATTCTTTGCTTTTTTGCGCCAGAAGGTCACGGATGCTTTGGTCGCCGTCTTTTACGAAGGGCTGACGCAACAGGCAGACTTGCTCATACCACTTGTCGAGCTTGCCGGATACGATCCGCTCCTTGATGTGATCCGGCTTATTGCCCTTAGCCGCCTCGGCCTGGTACTTAGCCCGCTCGGCCTCGAGCACTTGATCCGGCACATCATCGGGCGAGATATATTGTGGTGCTGCAGCCGCAATTTGCAAGGCCAGGTCGTGGACCAATTCACGGAAGGCGGCTTGGCGTGCCGTGTCTTCGTTGCCAGCCGACACATCCACAAGGACGCCGATGCGACTGCCGGGATGCACGTAGCCTTCGATCAGACCACTCCCGTCTCGCTCTACCCGGGCGAAGCGTCGCAGCACCATATTTTCACCCAGCTTGGCAATAAGTTGAGTAAGTTGCTCGCCGACGGTGACGCTCTGATCCTCTATAAACGGTCGATTGAGCAACGCCGCCGCGTCAGCTACGTCGGTTTCCCGGCTCACCTGTTTCACAATCGCCCTAACAAAAGCCTGGAAGTCCTCGGTACGTGCGACAAAATCGGTTTCGCAGTTCACCTCTGCAATAGCTCCTAATTGACCCGATTCGTCCACCAGCACGTTTACCAGACCCTCGTTGGCTTCCCGGTTGGCCTTTTTGGCAGCAGCGTCCAATCCCTTTTCTCGCAGATATTCTATTGCTTTATCGAGATCACCTTCAGTGGCCTCTAATGCCTTCTTGCAGTCCAGTACCCCAGCACCGGTAACTCCCCGCAGTTCTTTCACCATTTCAACGCTGATAGCCAAATTGTGCCTCCTCTATATCGAGCACCTTTCATTGCACCGGAGCAATGAAGTGATGCGTGTTATGCTTCCTGGTTCACGGATTCTTTTTCGTCAAGATCCTGGTCAGCGAGATTTTCACCTTCGTCGGAGTCGTCTTCTGCTAACTCCTCTTCTTCTACGAAATCTTCGCTTGCCTCAAATTCTTCTTCGAATTCTTCTTCGAGTTCCTCTTCTTCTTCTTCAGCCACGGGGCGTCGTTGAGGGCGTTTTCTGCTGAATTTGTAGGCTGCTTCTTCCTCTTCCTCTTCCTCTTCCTCTTCCTCTTCTTCTTCTTCCTCATACGCTTCTGCTGCTCGCAACTTGGCCAGGGTCGAGGGGCCAAGATAGCGCTCGAGGCTCTCTTCGCCCATAGCCGCGACTTCTTCCTCCTCGGCCAGCGTTGCCTCGCGTATTTGTTGGCCTTCGATGATAGCGTCAGCTATAGTACCCACCATCAGCCGGATGGCGCGGATGGCATCGTCGTTGGAAGGAATGACGTAATCAATGGGTTCTGGGTCACAATTGGTATCCACCATAGCGATGATGGGAATCCCCAGGTTGTTGGCTTCCTTAACGGCGATGGCCTCGCGCCGCACGTCCACAATGAAGATCAAGTTGGGCAGACGGCGCATATCTTTGAGTCCCCCCAACCGGCGGTTGAGACGTATGATCTCGTACTCCAGTTTGCCCACTTCTTTCTTGGGCAGCCGGGCAAACTCGCCGCGCATCTGCTTTTTTTCCAAATCCAGCAGATAATCAATCCGTTGGCGAATCGTGCGCCAGTTGGTGAGAGTGCCGCCCAGCCAGCGTTGGTTAACGTAAGGTGCCCTGCAGCGGGCTGCTTCCTCAATCACCGTGTCCTGGGCTTGCTTCTTCGTGCCGACGATGAGGACCAAGCCGCCGTCGGCCACGGCATCACGCACCAGACTATATGCTTCGTCGAGATGGGAAATGGTTTGCTGCAGGTCGAGGATGTGGATCCCATTGCGCTCGGTGAAGATGTACTGTTTCATCTTCGGATTCCAGCGCCGGGTTCGATGACCAAAGTGGACGCCTGCTTCCAGGAGCGCCTTCATAGATACGATTGCCATAGCTCTTCTCCTTTTGTTTTTCGTCCGCCCCCTTCATTCCCGGCAGGGACCTGACCGGTGGCCAGGCACACCCTGTCGAGTCGGAGGGCGTGTGATCTCTGGGCCCTATTGACCCAAACGACGAGTATAACACGATAAAACCGATTGAGCAAGTTATTGCTTCCATGGGGTGTTACACCCGGGCAAGCATTACCCCATTGCCGCAGGTGATGTTATAATTCGACTGTCACAACCTGTAAGCTCGATGGGGAGGAGGGAGCCGGTGAAGGAATCTGACACCTCACGTCTATCGCGGCGGTTGAAGCTGTTCTATGGGGCCGGCGACACGGGCTTCAGTATCACCTATACCACCCTCGATTTTCTTTTCGCCAAGTTTCTCCTTGATGTCGTAGGGCTCCCCCCTGCGCTGGCGGCCGCCGCAATTTTTGCGGGACGCACCTGGGATTGGATCAACGATCCGCTGGTAGGATTCATCAGCGATCGAACCCGAACTCGTTGGGGCCGCCGTCGCCCCTTCTTGCTTTTCGGGGCCATTCCCTTTGCCCTGGCATTTGTGTTGATATGGTGGATTCCCCCCCTACCCAGTGTCACAGCCCTGGCCCTCTATTATAGTCTGGCCTACTTTGTATTTGACGCCATGGCGACGCTGGTCAGTGTGCCGTATTATGCCCTTACCCCGGAGTTGACCCCCGATTATGACGAGCGTACTTCGCTCAATATGTATCGTATGATCTTTTCCATCCTGGCGGGGATGATCGCTTATCTGGCGCCCGATCTCATCAGCCTCTTTGGTGAGCCGCGTACCGGCCACGTCGTGGTGGCTGCCATGTTCGGTGTTATCGCTGCCATCCCTATCTTTGGTGTGTATCTCACGGCAGAGGAAAAGCCAGAATATCAACGCGAGGCCCCGCGTTCTGATTTCGGCGACCTGGTCAGCTCGTTGATTGGCTGGATTCGCCACCACAGGCTGTTGAGTGGGATCATGGCGCTGCTGGTGGGTGGTTGGTTCATCGTATGGTGGGGGAACGAGATGATGGTCTTTATGGGCGTGTTGATCTTCGCCACCGGCATCATCATCCGCGTCTTCAATTATAACCGTCCTTTTTTATTTGCCATGGGGATCTTTCTCTTCACCTGGACAGCAGTGGCCGTGATTGTCTCCATCCTGCCCTTTTTCGTCGAGTACTGGCTGGGCATCCCCGACCAGTTGACGGAGATCATGGCTGTCGTCTTCATCAGTGCCTTGGTGTGGCTCCCCTTTTGGAATTGGTTTGCCCAGCGCTTCAGCAAACGCAGCGCCTACGTGGTGGGTATGCTCTTTTGGGGCGCTGTACAATTGGCGCTCATCTCGCTGCGGCCGGGCACGCCCTTGCCGGTGGTGCTGGGGCTGGCTCTCCTGGCCGGCATAGGAGTCAGCACGGCGCACATTATCCCCTTCTCGATCATTCCCGATGCGTTGGAGTGGGATGAGTTATGCACCGGGGCCCGCCGCGAAGGCACCTACTACAGCCTGGTGACGCTCATGAACAAAGTCGCGTCGTCGGTGGCTATACCGATGGCTTTGCTCTTGCTCGACTGGGCCGGCTACGTGCCTAACGTGCCCCAGACGGCGCGTTCGCTCTGGGCCATCCGGGGGCTGGTGGGGCCCATCCCGGCAGTATTACTGTTGGCCGGGATCGTCTTCGCTGCTTTGTATCCACTCTCGCGTGAGCAGCACGCCCGCATCCGCCGCCTGCTGGAGCAGAAGCGGCTGCGCGCCGGGGTAACGACCGGCGTGTAGCCGCCTAATCCAATAACTCCACCCTGGCGCTTGCTCTGCGAATTGCCTGCTGGTATAATGCTCAGAAGCTGTCTGAAAAGGCTGCCCCACGCTTTCCTGACTCCAGGCTAATTGGGGAGTAT
Organism: uncultured Anaerolineales bacterium; assembly: GCA_964439175.1. Classification (GTDB taxonomy): domain Bacteria; phylum Chloroflexota; class Anaerolineae; order 4572-78; family NAK82; genus CAYTNQ01. Next base: position 9,689 of record CAYTNQ010000018.1, read on the forward strand.
ATATGACCGTTAAACCTGACCACTGGATTGAAAAGATGGCCCGCGAGTATGGCATGATCGAGCCTTTTGAACCGACGCAGATGAAAGAAGGTGTCGTCTCGTATGGCCTTTCTTCTTACGGCTACGACATCCGCGTCGCCGACGAATTCAAAGTCTTCACCAACGTCAACACCACGGTGGTAGATCCCAAGAACTTTGACGATCGCTCCTTTGTTGAGTTCAAGAGTGACGTGTGTACCATCCCCCCCAATTCATTTGCCCTGGCACGGACCATCGAATATTTTCGCATTCCCCGGGATGTGCTCACGATTTGTGTCGGAAAATCAACTTATGCTCGCTGTGGTATCATCGTCAACGTGACCCCCTTCGAGCCGGAGTGGGAAGGCTTTGTGACCCTGGAGATTTCCAACACCACCCCTCTGCCAGCTCGCATTTATGCCAATGAAGGTATCGCCCAGGTTCTTTTCTTCCAGGCGGATGAAGTCTGCCGTATTTCGTATGCCGACAAGAAGGGCAAATATCAGAAGCAGGCTGGCATCACGCTTCCCCACATCAACCGTCGCTGAGTTCATATAGCCGTCAGGGAGTTACCAAGGAGGATTTGGATGGAGGGGTTTCGCCATGTGGTGCCCATCACCGTTCGCTTCCGCGATATTGACGCGATGGGACACGTCAACAACGCCGTTTTCTTTACCTATATGGAAACAGCGCGAGTAGATTACATGCGTACTGTGGTCTTCGACATCAAAGGGCGAAACCTTACCCAGGTGGGGCTAATCTTAGCCAAAATTTCGTGCCAGTTCAAAGCGCCCATCTACTACGGCCAATTGGTGGAAGTCGGGACGCGGGGGGTTGAGATGCGAAACTCCAGCTTCATCATAGAACATCGCATTGAGGCTGATGGCCAACTGGCAGCCCTGGCCGAGGGGGTAGTGGTCCATTACGATTACCAGTCTGCCAAAAGCGTGCGCATCCCGGATGAGATTCGGGCACGGGTTGAGGCCTTTGAAGCGAGAGGCGAGGTATCGTGACCGAATATCGCGGCATCACTACGGTCCTCTTTGACCTGGACGGCACGCTGATCGAGCATACCCAGGACATCAGGGATTTGTGCCGCGAAACTTTCCACGCCTTTGCCGACAGGCTGGAGCCGGTCACCGAAGACGAGTTTTGGGAAACCTTCTGGCCCAAGAATCACGACATGTGGTATATGATGGTGGACGGTGTGCTCAAGGGGGATGCCGCCCGGCTTTATTCTTTCATCAACACTTTGCGTGCCTTGCACGCCGACGAGCGTCTGGGCAGACCCATGCTCCGGCATTGGGAGGACGGCATTGTTTCTGCCACCCGCTTGTACGATGACGCGCTGCCTGTCACCGAGCGGCTGCGCTCGGCCGGTCTGCGCCTGGGCATCGTCACCAACGGCTACACGGCTATGCAAAGTCGAAAGGTCCGTCATCACGCGCTGGAGACCCGGGTGGATTTTGTGTTGATCTCAGAGGAAGCCGGCGCTCACAAACCGGATAAAGCCATCTTCGACCTGGCCCTGGCGCAGGCTCAGGTGGCCGCTCAACAGGCTCTCTTCGTGGGCGATACGCCGCCCGCTGACATCCAGGGTGCACGCAACGCAGGCTTGCACGCGTTGTTGGTAGACCCCCACGACACCTGGGCGCACATCGTGGACAAGCAAGTGCCCAAGATCCGGCGCCTGGGAGAATTGCTGCCTTTGCTGGGCCTGGTCAACCAGGTGTAGGATAAACTGTTAGTTTGTCCCGCCACGGACAAACTAACAGTTTGTCCTACGAACATTTTTAGAACAGTCGCCATGCCCGCTGCGGGGCACCATGTCCCATGAAAACGTATAGGTGTAGGACAAGCTGTTAGCTTGTCCCGCCACGGACAAACTAACAGTTTGTCCTACGAGCATTTTCAGAACAGACGAATTATGCCTGACCAATTGGTGATTGATGGCTCTTACGGTGAAGGGGGCGGCCAGATCTTGCGCACCGCGTTGGCGCTGGCTGCCATCACCGGCCGGGCGATTCGAATCGAGAAGATCCGGGCCGGGCGCAAGAGCCCCGGCCTGGCGGCGCAGCATCTCACCGGCGTGCGAGCCGCCGCTGCCATATGCAATGCGCGGGTAACCGGCGACGAGCTTGGCTCGCAAACACTCACCTTCGCGCCGGGCGGTCCGCCTCAAGCGGGCGACTACCTCTTTGACGTAGCCGAGGCGCGGGCGGGGGGCAGTGCCGGGGCGACGGCCCTGGTGTTGCAGACCATCTTGCTTCCATTGGCCCTGAGTGCCCCCGGCTCTCCTGCGTCGCGCCCAGGCGGGGCTGCAGGGGATGGCAATTCGACGGTCACCATCAGGGGCGGCACCCACGTGGCCTGGAGTCCTCCCTTCGATTATGTCCGCGACGTGTGGTTGCCGGCGCTGGCCCGGATGGGGTTGGGCGCAGCGGTGGAATTGGTAAAATGGGGATGGTATCCGCTGGGGCAGGGAGAGATACGGGGAACGATCCAGTCGCCGGGACCTGGCCCGAAACTATCACCTTTGCCCCTGGTCGAGCGGGGAGCATTGCGCCGGGTCTGGGGACGGGCGGTAGCAGCTAATTTGCCTTCTCACATCCCGCAGCGCATGGCCACCCGTGCCCGCTCGCTACTGGCAGAGGCTGGCGTCGACGCCCGGATTGAGCCGTTGCGGGTGCGGGCTGCCTGTGCCGGCGCGGGGATTTTCCTCACAGCAGAATACGAGCACGTCCGTGCCGGATTCAATGCGTTGGGGGCCAGGGGCAAGCCCTCGGAGGCGGTGGCGGAGGAAGCGGTCGCCGCCCTATTGGCCCACCGCGATTCCGGCGCGGCTCTCGACCAGCACCTGGCGGATCAGCTCGTGTTGCCGCTGGCGTTGGCAGGCGAGGAGTCCAGCTTCAGCGCCGAGCGGGTCACCCGCCATCTGATCACCAACGCCTGGGTGGTGGAACAGTTCGGGCTGGCCCGGGTCTCTATAGAAGGGCGGCAGGTAGGAGTTACACCCTGTGTTTGAACTCATCTTTCTGGGCACATCGGCCAGCGCGCCGAGCATCCACCGGGGACTGCCGGCTCACGTGGTGCTCTACAATGAATACCGTTTCCTCATTGACTGCGGTGAGGGGACGCAACGCCAATTGCTCAAGAGTGGGTTGGGCTTTAAGCGACTGGACAAGATTCTGATTACCCACGGCCACCTGGATCACATCCTGGGCCTGGGCGGGCTGGCCTCCACTTTCAGCCGGTGGGAGGCCATCCATCACGTGGAGATTTACGCCGGCGCCTGGGCATTGGAGCGGATACGGGATTTGCTGTTGCGGGTGGTGCTGCGGGGAGCCAACCCCCCGCTGCGCATTGACTTCATCCAGCTCGAGCCCGGCGTGGTTATGGAGGACGACAAGTTTCGGCTGCGCGCCTTCCCTGTGTCTCACCGGGGAGCCGATTGTTTTGGCTTCGCCTTTGAAGAAAAGGCACACCGTCCGTTTCTGGTTGAGGAGGCTGAGGCCCTGGGCGTGCCGGCCGGCCCGGAGCGCAAAAAACTGGTAAACGGCCAGGCGATCACCCTGGTCGATGGACGCATCGTCACACCCGACCAGGTGCTGGGGGATCCGCTGCCGGGCGCCCGCTTGATCTTTGTCGGCGATGCCGGCCGTACCGATGACCTGGCGGACGAAGCGCTTGGGGCTGATGCCCTGGTCATTGAAGCCACCTATCTCCAGGTAGAAGCCGATATGGCTCGCCAGTTCGGGCACCTGACGGCCGCCCAGGCTGCCAGCCTGGCGGCCGAGGCTGGCGTGCGAGAACTTTATCTCACCCACATTTCCCGCCGCTATCGCGAGTCGGAGGTGTTGGCCGAAGCGCAGGCTATCTTTCCCAACGTGCAGGTCGCCCGCGATTTCGACCGGATTAAGGTGGTGAAGCAAAGGTAGGGGCGAACCCTTGCGGTCGCCCCTACCTTTCTGAACAATTAAGGGCGAACCCTTGCGGTCGCCCCTACCTTAGGTCAGCCCCCCGGTTTTTCCAAAAAACCGGGGGGCTTTGTCTTAGTGGATCTTGCCGTTGCCGTTCCTTCCCCGTAGATAGTCGATCATAGGCTGCGTCACTAGGGGGACCACGTCGCCGATCATGTGCGGCATCAGGTTGTCCATCACCTGGGGCATCAGGTCCGGCATCTGCTCCGCCATGTAGTCGGGCATGGGGATGCGCTCCTGGACCCGTTCCAGCATCACCGGCATCACCTGGGGCATCATCATGGGCAGCAGCCGGGGGAAGAGGACCGGGAACATGGGCTTCATCAGCTCCAGCGTACCTGGGATCTTGCCCATCAGCCGCATTATAGGGCCCATACCGAAGGGCATGGCGTCGATGAGCTCCGGCCACATTGTGCCCATCAGATCGGCGAAGCCTTCGGGCGTCATCAAGTCGATCATGGCTTCGAAGACGGCCCATTGAGCCCGCACCTCGGGGTTGGGGTCCGGGAAGTCATAGCCGAGGGCCGACGTGGCAAATCGAGCCAGGTCGACGACTTCTACCGGGACCTGTTTCTTGTCGGCGCTGACCCGAAGCTGAAACTCGCAGCAGGGACACAAGGCCAACACCTTCTCTGCGTTGGCTTCGACCGCCTCGTCCAGGCGGGTCTTGCCGATGTCGGCGGCCACGGGCGGATCCTTGATCAAGGTGAGTACCGAGCCGCAGCAGTGGGCGTTTTGCCGGTTGTGGCTCATCTCGACGAAGTTGACGTTGGGGATGGCCTTGATCAACTCGCGCGGCGGCTCGTAGACACCGGAGACGCGCCCGATGTGACACGAGTCGTGCCAGGTGACTGTCACCGGCTGCATGTCGTTCTCCGGGAACTGGAACTCACCTGCCTGGATCTTCTCCGAGATCAGCTCGCTGTAATGCTTGGCCGTGATCCCATACTCGATGCCCAGCTTCTCTGCCCAGGTCGGGTAGCCGTGCCGCCACATCATGTCGCACGCCGGGCAGGAACTGATGACCGTGTCGGCGCCGGCATCTTTCACCGCCTGGATGTTCTTTTTCATGGTCTCGACGAAGAGTTCCCACTTGCCGGCGACCAGCATGGGTGTGGCACAGCAGCTCTCCTTCTCGCCCAGGTAGGTGAAGTCTACGCCGGTCTCGTCCAGCAGGCGCACGCTGGCCATGGCGATGTCGTTTTCCACGTAGCTGGCGGTGCAGCCGGCGAAGTAAACGTTCTTCGATTTGTGCTCGGGGCCGTGTTTTTCTTTGAGGTCTTCCGGGAACCAGTCGCTGCGATTCGCCCGGTAACCGGCCCAGATGTCGCCCTCGGCATGCAGGGCGGCGCCCATCATCTCGAAGGGCGGGAAGGTCATCATCTTCTTCTCTTCCACCAGTTGTCCCCGCAGTTTCATCCACGAAGGTTCGATGGGCAGGGCGGCCGAGCAGCGCAGGTTGCACAGCTCACACGTGGTGCAGACCAGGAAAGTATCCACCGTCTTCTGGTCCCACTCGGCGCGACCTTCCATGTACTCCCGCAGCCAATACCACTTGCCGCGCGGGCTCTGGCTTTCCCAACCGCGCCCGTAAAACTGGTCGCACTCGTCGATGCAGTAGCCGCACTGAGAACAGGCGTAGGCATACCAGGCCACGTCGGCCGGGATGTCGCGCACCGGCTCTTTAGGCCGCTCGCCGACCTGGGTGATTACCGCGTTGCCGAAGGGGCGGATCATAGGTTCGAAAGTGCTGGCCAGGCCCAAGGCTGCACCCAGTAACCCACTGCCGATCACTTTATTCGGGTTCAACAGTCCCTTGGGATCCACTTCTTTCTTGAAGGCGCGCAGCCGTTCGGCCCGTTCCACCCCCAGGACTTCGTCCGCTTTCTTGGAAAAATACAAGCCGGTGGAATAGGGCCGGCCGCCGTGTCTCTCGGCAATCTTGATGATGGTCAGCGCCAGGCCAAACACGAAGTTATAGCTGAACTTGCGCTGGTCGCTGGGGATGAAGCCCAGGATGACCGCTTCTGGCTCGCCGCCCGCCCCATTCCGCACGATGACCGCCTCCTTGACGACGGGCTGGTCCACCTTGCGTTCGATTTCGGCCATTACGTCACCCAGGCCGGAGAGGGGAACGATGACCTCGGCCGGCACCAGCGAGGGGCCCAGGCGCTTCACTACCATCAGCTTGAAGCGATGCTCCCACTCGTGATGGGCGACGCGCTCACTTAAGATTTCGGCTTCGCAGCGCTTGACCAGGTCGGACAGCCTGGTACGTACCGCCTCCCCGTCACTGGCGCGGAAAGTCAACGTCAGCACGTAGGCCGCCGGCAGAATCACCCGCTCCTCGGCAGGATGGCCGTAGTGCTCCATGAGGGGCGCCCGGTTCTTCATCTCTGCCATGCGCGGATTGATGAACATCATCGACCAGATGGGCAAATCGGCCTTGATGATGCTATCCACCAGCTTCTGCAAATCGTGGGCGTCGGGACAGGCCAGGGACACTACCTCCATGTCCTCCAGCGGCTGCACGCGCAGCGTCACCTGGCTGATGAAGCCGGTAATCCCCTCGGCGTCGGCGACGAGATCCAGGCTTTGCCCTGAGCCGCCACTGCCGAACTCACGCACCTCGCCCGTGGGTAGCACCACGCGCGCCGAGATCACGTTCTGGGAGAAGTACCCGTACTTGTAACTGCCGATACCGGCGCCTCCCTGGGCCAACCAGCCGCCCACACTGGAGGAGGGATAGCTGGTGGGATACAGCCGCAGCGTCAGGCCGTGGGGCTTGAGTTTCTTGTCCAGTTGTTCCCAGGTGATTCCCGGCTGTACGGTCACCGTCAGCCCCGCCGCGTCGATAGCCAGCACGTCTTTCATGCGGTAGAAATCGACGACGAGTCCCTTCTTGACCGGGATGACACCTCCGTAGCCGGAAGAAGCTTTGCCACGTGGGGTGAGGGGAATACCCTGTTGGTAAGCCCAGCCGACCACCTCGACCAGCTCTTGCTCGTTTTGAGGCTGCACCACGGCGTCGGGAGTGGTGTTGCCCACGAGGGGCTTTATCAGATTGGGCATGGCTGCAATGTCGTGCCCATACAGAGTGCGTTCCGTCTTATTAAATGTCACCCGATCCTTGAATTTTTCGAGATAAGCTTGTTGTTGGGTGTTCATTATCAAACAAACCTCCTTTTCAGACTTAATGTAGACGAAGGACGAAGGACGGAGGACGAAAGGCAAAAGACGGAAGCTGAATGACGAGAACTTTCAGCAAACGATTGGATATTCGTCCTTCATCCCTCATCTTTCGTCCTCCGTCCTTCGTCGCTAAACGGCGCTCAATCGGGCGATGCTGGCCAGCCGCTCGAGCAACGAAAGACGCTCGTTGCCGACGTGTGCCAGAATATCGGCGATGCGCTGGATGGTGACCAGCACTTTCTTCTGCTCGTCCGGAGTCAGTTCGAACACAGAACTAAAGGCGTTTTGCAACTTGTTGCCGGGGAGGTTCAGCCTTTGCGCCCATTGCTGGGTGACCTCGGGAGCCGGGGGCCACGCTTCGGGGGCAATGCCAAAGACGATGACCATCGCCTTCAACTCATTCCCTATACGCACCAGCGCGCGGGCGCACAGCAGCCCCCCGAAACCGGGCGTAAAGCGCGGCTCCAGGGCCGGCACCCGGCCCAATTCCCGCCACATTTCGTGACAAATCGCGTGGCCGTTATCCGTATCATCCAGCAGGCCGTAGAGCGAACAGGGGTTGCTGGCCTGGGTGATGGGGTGGCCGTCGAGATCGGTGACAATGAGCATCACCCCCAGCACCTCGGCGAAAGCGTCCTGGATCAGTTGAACGCAGTCGAGGGGCAAGGTCGCGGCAAAGTTGTCGTTCGAGGCATGAGTACCCGGCAGGTCTTTATCGGTTTGGGCATTGAGCCAGTTTTCCACCAGGTCGCTGGGAAAACGCCACTGCTTGCCCACCTTGACCGCCGGCAACTGGCCGGCTTCCGCCATACGGTAGATGGTGGAGCGATTCACCTGGAGCAGGTCTTGCATCTCTTTGGCTGTCAACATCTCGGACATCAGCACCGCCCTATTTGTGAAACATTGAACATACTAACCCTATCATAACGCACTTTACTCTGCGCAGCAAGTGACATACGGCAGTATCATGTGTGACAGATGTCACTATCTGCATTGTATGCAGCAGATGCATTAGCCGCATTGGTTCATATCGGTGTAGTGTTGAGGGACACTACAGCGAATGGAGAATATAACGAATGTTTGAGGTGAGAAGGATTCGTTAGTTTCCTCATTCGTTGTAGTGTTGAGGGACACTACAGCGAATGGAGAATGCAACGAATGTCTGAGGTGAGAGAATTCGTTAATTTCCTCATTCGTTGTAGTGTCGGGGAACACTACAGCGAATGGAGAATGCAACGAATGCTGAGGTGAGAGAATTCGTTAATTTCCTCATTCGTTGTAGGGTCGGGGGACACTACAACGAATGGAGAATATAACGAATGGAGAATGCAACGAATGTTTGAGGTGAGAGGAATTCGTTAGTTTCCTCATTCGTTGTAGGGTTGGGGAACACTACAGCGAATGGAGAATGCAACGAATGTTTGAGGTGAGAGAATTCGTTAATTTCCTCATTCGGTGTAGTGTCGGGGGACACTACACCGAATGGAGAATGCAACGAATGTCTGAGGTGAGAGAATTCGTTAGTTTCCTCATTCGCTGTAGTGTTGAGGGACACTACAGCGAATGGAGAATGCAGCGAATGTTTGAGGTGAGAGAATTCGTTAGTTTCCTCATTCGGTGTAGTGTTGAGGGACACTACAGCGAATGGAGAATGCAACGAATGTCTGAGGTGAGAGGAATTCGTTAGTTTCCTCATTCGTTGTAGTGGTCTACAATACTACACCGAATGGGGAATACAACGAAATACAACGAATGGAGAACGCAGGAGAGCGAATCATGCCCAAACTTGTCCATCGCGAACTCAGTTACCTGGTGCGGGGTGTGCTTTTGGACGTATATAACGTCCTCGGCCCCATGCTCAAAGAGGAATACTACCGGGACGCCGTTGTCCTCGGGGTGCAGAAATGCGGTGTCCCCTGCGTAGCCGAGAAAGTCTTTGAAGTCTATTACGAAGATGAACGCGTCGGCCTATATTGCGTGGACGTGTGGATTGATGATGGCAAGATGTTGCTCGAGATCAAAGTGGCACCTGTCATCGAACCGGTTCACAAAGCGCAGGCCATCTCGTATCTGAAAGTCACTGACGCCGACCTGGCTATTGTCGTCAACTACGGTGGCCCTTCGCTGGAGGACGAGCGGCTGCCTAACTTCTTGCGCGACAGGCAGCCTGAGTTCGTCTGGCAGTCGAAGCCTGCTGCTCAAGAATTGCTCTATCCGGCTCTGGTAAATGACATCCAACGTGCCTGTCACCGCGTTCATTTCACCCTGGGACCGGGATTCCTGCATCAGGTCTACCGGCGAGCGACCATGATTGAATTACGCCGCAGTGGTCTCAACTACGAGTACCTCAAACGGCTGCCTGTGGAATATCAGGGCCAGCTTTTGGGGTATCAAGACGTGCGTCTTATCCTGGTAGAAGGCAAGGTGTTGCTGGCCACGTTTGCCCTGCGCAAGACCGCAGAGGCCATGGCTGAACAATTAAAGGCGCACTTACGTCGCCTGGACCTTAAGCTCGGCCTGCTGGCGAATTTCTACGGTACCCGGCTGACCGTCACGCCGGTTCGAGTGGGGTAAGACTACAACGAATTTAGAAGACTACAACGAATTTAGAAGACAACGAATTCTGAATTCGTTCCATTCCCAATTCGTTGTAGTGTTTGTAAGGAGCAGGCGGACAGCGGCCAGAAAAGATCTTTTCAAAAGTCGTTAAAGTCATGCCCGAATTTGTCGCGTTTTTGAGTTTATAATATATAGAGGCAAAACCGCGCTCAGCAGGAGGCTCCCAGAGCAGGTTCTGTGGGCGGCAGAGGTGGTGAGGTGAGGACAGAAAGGAGTCGAGCCTATGTCCACGCGTTTGGTGCGTATCATTCACATTGATCGGGAGATCCGGGCCGGCAACTATCCGACGGCGGCCGGCCTGGCGGCCGCATTCGAGGTCTCGGAGCGGACGATTTACCTCGACCGTGAATTCATGATCGACCGCTTGGATGCCCCGATCGACACTGACAGAGAGACCGGCGGCTGGTATTACACTGACAAAACCTGGGTTCTGCCGGCGATTATGGTCAGCGAGGGGGAACTGTTGGCCTTCTTCCTCGGGCTGGCGGTATCACAACAATACCTGGGCACCCCTTTTGAAAAACCGATTCGCTCTGCTTTGAGCAAGATCGCCCGCTACCTGCCGGATCACATTCACCTTGACCTGGCGGAAGCCTCACGTCACTACACGATTACGGCCGGGGCTACCATCAGCGTGAGTCCTCAATTGATGCTGGACCTGGAACACGCCATCCGCGAACATCGCCAGGTGTGGATGGTCTATTACACGGCCACTCGCGACGAACGCAATCAGCGGACGGTGAATCCCTATCACCTCTACAACGTACGCGGCGACTGGTATCTATTCGCCTACGATCACTGGCGGCAAAATATGCGCAATTTTCACCTGGGGCGCATCGAAGAGTGGCGGATACTGAACCAACGCTTTGAGCCTGACAGCGACTTCTCGGCGGATGAGTATATATCCCATGGCTTTCTGGCCGAAATGGGGGAAGTGGCCGACGTGGTCATCCGCTTCGACGAATACCAGGCGCGCTGGATCCGCGAGCGGCGCTGGCACGATAGCCAGAAACCGCTAGAGGAACTACCTGATGGCGGGGTTATTCTGCGCTTTCGGGCCGGGGGCCTGGACGAAATCAAGCGCTGGGTGATGAGTTTCGGCGCGCACGCCGAGGTGTTGGAGCCGCTCAAGCTGCGCAGGGCGGTGGCCGAAGAGGTGGGGAAGCTGGCCGAGGTGTATCTGGAGTGAGGGGGAGACTACAACGAATTAGGAAAGACTACAACGAATTTAGAAAGGAACGAATTGGAGTAAATTTTCTTTCGTTGCGGGACTGCATACCCGTTTCATCTGCGCTTACGCTGCGTACCGGCGCGGAAATTCGTTCATTTGCCTTTCCCAATTCGCTGTAGTACCGGCCAGAAACACTACACCGAATGGAGAATACAACGAATACCTGTGGTGGGAGAAAATTCGTTCATTTCCCAATTCGTTGTAGTGTTGGAGGACACTACAACGAATGGAGAATACAACGAATTCTGAATTCGTTCCATTCCCAATTCTACGCGATGTGGCCTGCCAGAGACGGGGCTAGAAAGGCAAGGAACCGATGGGCATCACCATTCATTATCGTGGCCAGTTACAAGATCCCGCCAGCCTGCCGCAGCTCATCCAGGAGATCCAACTGGCCTGTGGGCGCCTGGGCTGGCCCTGCCGGGTGATAGACGAGCGAGTCGTCGGCACGGCCGAATATCACAGGTATCACCAAGACCCCGAGGGCGACACCATCCGGGTCACAGTAGAGACCACTCCCCTGGATGACCGCTGGCGGGGGGTGGTGGTCCAGCCGCCGGATTGCGACACCCTGTGGCTGACCTTTAACCGGGGCGGCCAGCTCATCCTCTACGATGTTCCTCTGGAAGAACGGGAAAAGCCAGGCCGCTACCACGCCGGGGACCACCTGTGGGTGAAGACCCAGTTCAGCACGCCCGAGATTCACATCGCCGTCTGCTCGCTGCTGAGGTTGGTAGAACGCTATGCTTCTCACCTGGAGGTGATTGACGAAGGCGGCTACTGGCAGAGCGGGGACCGGGAGACCCTGGTGGCGCGCATGGAACAGTTGAACGCAGCGTTGACCATGCTGGCCAGCCAGTCAGGGCTGGATCTCTTGGGAGAGATCTTGGGTGACGAGGTTGAAGGACAGGTCGAGATTGGCAAGCAGGTGACACAGCCCGTGCCCCTCTGGCGACGGGAGTGGGGGGTCAGCGCCGAGGAGAATTGAGAAAATAACTGGCATGCATGCTGCTGTTTGTTGCATTACCTGCAACACGCCACCGCTATCCTGGGAGCAAATCCCCAGGATGGAGGTGGCAAGATGGCTTTCTGGCACAAGAAGGAATCCGAGTATGAAGAGACCGACCGCGTCATTCACGAGAAGCCAGGCATTACCCCGGCGCAACTGGCGCGCGAGTTGGGCGTGGCCCGCTCCACTGTCACCCGGCGCCTGCCGAGCCTGGAAGAAGTGGGGTATCTGTACGCCGAGGATGAGCGGGGCGGCTTGTGGCCTTTTGGCCGGCGGGAATAAATAGATGAATTTGCGCGGCTGTTGCGGGATTTGGGAGGTAGATGTGATACAATAGAGCAGGCTACAACAGGCGTGCAAGCAAGCTCGTTTATGTGACCGGCACTTTGGAAGTGCCGGTCACATGAGCAGCCTGATCGATTGCTTCTTATAGCAGGAGGAGGCACGGCGGCATGGAACGTGCTGCCAACAAAGCCGAAAGGTTACTGCAACTGGAGCAACTGTTGCTGGCCCACCCCCAGGGCCTGCGCCGGGCGGAGATTGCCCGCCGGTTGGACGTGCATCGCTCGACGGTGGGGCGTGACATCGACGAGTTGAGCCGCCGTGTCCCTATCTGGGAGGACGATAACCTGCTGGGCATCGACCGCGACGATTACCTGACCCACGTGCGGCTGACCATCCACGAGAGCATGGCCCTGCACCTGGCGGCGCGGCTGATGGCCACCCGCACCGACAAGCACAATCCCCATGCGGCGGCGGCCCTGCGCAAGCTGGGCAGTGCCCTGGAGAAATTCTCGCCCCAGGTCAGCCGCCACCTGCTGGTCTCAGCCGACGTGATGGACGACGCCGCCCAGCGCCACGACCCGGTCTATCTGGAGGCTCTGGAGACGTTGACGCGCGCCTGGTCGCAGGGGCAAATGGTCCACTTGTGGCACCGGCACGAGGAGAGCGGGCGTGTCTTCGAGTATGACTTTGCCCCCTACTTCATCGAGCCCTACGCAGTCGGCCAGACGACCCACGTCATCGGCTGGCGCGAGCCGCCGGGGGCGGTGCGTACTTTCAAAGTCGAACGCATCCAGCGCATCGAACTCACCGACCGGCCCTACACCATTCCCGAAGATTTCGATCCGCGCCAGTTGCTGGCCGACGCCTGGGGCATCTGGTACACCGAGGCCGAGCCGGTGGAGGTGGTGCTCAAGTTTCACCCACGCGTGGCACGACGGGTGCACGAGACGCGCTGGCATCGCAGCGAGCAGTTGGAGGAGCAATCGGATGGGAGCCTGATCTGGCGGGCGCGCGTGGCCGAGCCGCAGGAGATGCTCCCCTGGGTCAGGGGGTGGGGTGCCGACGTGGAGGTGGTGGAGCCGAAGGAATTGCGAGAGATGTTGATGGGCGAGGCTAGAGCGATGGCCGAGCTTTATGGTTGGTACGTTTCGTCTCGATCTCCTGAAGCACCTTCTTCGACGCTTGATGACTTTTTTGGAGATTAAATGGCATGGAACTTTACCCTTATCAAGAGAAGGTAAAAGAACTTGTCCAGGCCGGACAATCGGTCATTTTGCAAGCCCCTACTGGCGCTGGCAAGACAAGGGCTGCATTGGCCCCTTTCATTGAAGCCTTTTTTGATCTTCCATCTGGCACATTTCCTAAAAAGTGCATCTATTCGGTGCCGTTGCGGGTATTGGCAAACCAGTTTGAAAACACGTACCAAGAATTGGCTGCCACTTATCATCGAAAGTACCGACGCAAGATTGATGTCAAGGTACAAACTGGCGACCGCCCTGGTGACCGCCAATTTGAGGGCGATCTTATCTTTGCCACCATTGATCAAACCCTCAGCAGTTTCTTGCTCTCACCTTATAGCCTGCCCCAGCGGTTAAGCAACTTGAATGCTGGCGCAGTGGCTGCATCGTATCTGGTCTTTGACGAGTTTCACCTGTTTGATCCTATCTCGACGTTACCTACCACCCTGGAGATACTGCGTATGTTGCGTGGCGTGACGCCTTTTTTGTTGATGACAGCTACTTTTTCCACCGATATGTTGGCCGGGTTGGCTAGCGCCCTGGATGCCGTGGTGATACCCGAAGATGATGCGGCTCGCCAGGCAATGCAGGCGTTGCCGTCACAGCAAAAGACTCGTCGCTATCACGTGGCCGACGTGCCCCTATCTGCTGACGCAGTGCTAAAGCGACACCAGAGCCGGACTCTGGTTGTCTGCAACGTAGTGGATCGTGCCCGGTCTCTCTTCGAAGCGTTACGCGATCACCCTAACCGGGGCGATGCCCAGGTGCTCTTGCTCCACAGCCGTTTTTTGCCCCAAGATCGCCAACGCATTGAGGGTGAGATTCAAAGGGTGTTCAGCAAGGATGGCGACCCAGGTGAGAGCTGGATCCTGGTCGCCACTCAAGCGATTGAGGTTGGGCTAGACATCACCTGCCAGACGCTGCATACCGAACTGGCTCCAGCCAACGCTGTTTTGCAACGCGCCGGACGCTGCGCCCGATACCCGGGCGAGGAAGGCGCCGTGTTCATCTACACAGAGAGCTTCGATGGAATGAATGACGCCGTTGACTTGACGCAACATGTGATGCCCTACAAAGGCCAGGAAGAAGAGATTATGCGCACCCTGGTCGAATTTCGGGCTCATCACGGTAATGCGTTAAGCTTTAGCGACGAACAGTCTCTCATTAGCGCTGCCCATGGCCCCCGTGATCAAGCCATTGTTGAGGGGCTGGTGGCCGCCCGCGAGATGCATCGGCGCAAGATGAACAGTGTAATGGATGGCCAGCGGTCCGGCCAGGCCGGTGACCTGATCCGGGCCGTATCGTCACGACTGGTCGTGGTGCATGATGACCCGCAGGCAGTGGCCGAACGGCCTTTCGTAGTCGAGTCCTTCAGCCTGCATCCTACTACACTCTACGGCCTGGTAGAAAAGTGGCTGAAGCAGGAGGGAGAACTTGGTCTGGAAGGCTGGGGCGTACAGGCCCTTCACGACTCGGGGGATACCGATGAAAACGGGCGGTCAACTTACGATTGGCTTCCAGTGCGAAAAAAGAGCAATGTAGCCGGCTCGGTATTGGTTCTGGTGCATCCAGCACTGGCTGGTTACGATGCTGAACTGGGCTTTGTGCCCGATCGAAGCACTGGCTACCGCGCCAGTCTGGCCCCCGCCCGCGCTGCCTTGTCCTATGACGGTCACATCTATTATCGGCTGGAGAGCTATGTCGAGCACGTGCGGCTGGTTTACCGGGCTTTTCAACAACACATCTGGCCGGAATTGGCCCCGACAGGAGCCCGACTGGAACGCGCTTTTGACTGGCCGGCCGGGGTAGTGGAGCAGGCGGCCCACCTGGTCGTGCTCTTGCACGACGTGGGCAAGCTGAACCAGGACTGGCAAGATTGGGTGATGCGCTACCAGGGAGCCATCGAACAGCCTGCGCCGGACGGATTGTACGCCCATACTGACTTTGACCCAACCAACCCATTGCACGAAGCGAAGCAACGTTCTCTGGGCCGCAAACCATCCCACGCTGTTGAGGGAGCGGTGGCAGTAGCCCCGCTACTGGCGGTTGCGCTTGAAATGTGCGAGGCAGTGTTTAATGCGGCGTTTACGGCCATCGCTCGTCACCACGGGGCGTTTACCAAGAAGGGGCAACGCTATGTATTGGTCCCTGCTGCGGGTCAGGCAGTGACTGAGACATTAGCCTGGCTGCCAGATCGTTTGGCGACCGGACCTGATGTCGAGAGTATGTGGATGAGCGAGGAGCCCAGCGAGGCGTCTATAAGGGATTTTCTGGTTAATCCCGAGCGAGATGAGGAGTTCCTGGCTTATGCACTGCTGGCGCGGGCGCTACGTCTGGCGGACCAGGCAGGAACGAAGGAAGGGAGCAGGTGAAGTCAATATCTCCTAGGGTAGCTGCTGCCTCGATCCAAAAGTTTTTGAGTTATGACAGAATTCTCTTGATGAGGGCGGAACAGGCCTGTAAGCAGGTATGCAAACCGTGTTTGCGTCGTACACCAGGACACTTTAACAGAAAATCTCTCGGAAAGTGGTCGTCGTAGGACACTACAACGAATTTGGAACAAAACGAATGCTTGAGAGAAAGGAAGAAATTCGTTAATTTCTCAATTCGCTGTAGTGTCGTGGAGGCAAGCCGGACTTTCCGAGAAAGCTCAGCAAGCAAGAGGAGGTGGAAATGTGACCCGAATGTTATTTGTGGACAAGTCCAGCGGCACCTTTGCCGACCCGCTGTTGGCTTACGGCATGGCGGCGGTGGCAAGGGACGTGCTGGGACGTACCAGCGGGCGTGCCCAACCCACGCTGCATCTGAGCGACCACGGCAACTACTACCGCCTGGACTGTATACCAGCGTTGGATGATGCCCGGTTGGCAGCTATGCCTGTCCCTTATATGCCGGCCTGGGCTATCCGCACGGCCAAGAACGCTGCCAAGTTGCCCCCCGACTTGCCGCCGCAGACGATAGTGGATTATGAAGACGAGCGCGATAAACGGGCTGAGTTCTTTGAAATCCGCAAGGGTCTGCCTACCGAGGCGCAGGTTGCCCTGGCGCGAGGCGAAGGCCATCCAGCTCTGGCAGCCTTGCACGGAAAGGAGCCCCACGAGCATTGGGACATCTTTCGAGCTATCAATCCTTCGGCCCTCATCGGCTACAATAAGCTTATGACCCAATGGTGGACGATTCAAGAAGCTCTGCCGGAAGTATTGAGGCTGCTACGCGACCTCTTTTCCCAGACGCCCAATGACCTGGCGGCGGCTGTCACTGCCTGGACAAAATTAGATAAGGCCCACGGCTGGCAGATAAAGGCCGGTACGACGGCGGCACAGCTTTACAACCCCAGCCAGGGCAAGGGACAGAATAGGGCCAAAGCGGACAAGCTGCAGATGGATAACATCAAGGACGCTTTTTGGTTGCTGGAGTGGCTTAAGGCGGTGGGGTTTTACCGCGCTGCGCTGACCAAACAATTGAGTGGCGTCAAAGATCGCAAGACTTATGTGCTGGCCCCGGTTGAGGTTGATCTGGGAGAGAGTGACCAGATAATGAAAGCTTTCCGGGGCTCCATGGCTCGCGCCGAAGCCGCCGTTCGCTCCGATGTGTTGGCTGCAATGCGTTATACCCAAGCCATGCTCCAGTTCACCCGCCAGCAGGAGGGAGCCAGCCTGAAGGCGCGGTTGTTCCAACTCCAGCGACCCAGCCGTGTGGTGTCGGGCTTTTACACCGCCTTTTACAAAAACTTGGGCCAATCGGTGGCGACGATGAACCTGGCGTTCATTGGGCTGCCCGGCTGGATACAGGTGAGAAGTGGGGAAGATGTAGAAGCCTCGTTGGAAGTGTTGGCCGAGCACGAACAGATCGT
Organism: uncultured Anaerolineales bacterium; assembly: GCA_964439175.1. GTDB lineage: Bacteria > Chloroflexota > Anaerolineae > 4572-78 > NAK82 > CAYTNQ01. Next base: position 27,114 of record CAYTNQ010000018.1, read on the forward strand.
CCGCCAACTCGACGAAAGCCACGGCGACGCCTACGACCTGCTTCTCCGCTACCGCGATTTTATCGCGGCCGACGACCTGATAGCCTTCTTCGAGTTCACCACCGCCTACAGCGGTTATCTTGTCAGTCAAAAGGAACGGGGAAAATTTGCTCCCCAGTTCACGGTTGAAAATCTCAGGAGGTTAATCATGAATGCAGGACCCCAACTATCCACTATTTTGGACAAAGAAAAACATCCTGGCTTTCAGAACATTGCCTATGCCATCCGGCAAAGCACAGTAGTGGCCCAGTACCGCAAGCAGCAAAACGACCGGCGCTACGACGTGCGCTATGGCCTGGGACAAGAATTGGCCCGCAAAGCCAAGTATCCTAACGATTTTATCACCGCCTTGAGCGACTTTCTACACAAGTACAACGCCGAAAACGCTCAAGTAATGGAAAATCGTCCCGGTCCTTACCGTCGCAGCATTCAGACCAGCGATATTGACGACATCCTGGCCTTGGTTGACGAACATGGCTCCGAACTTATTTGCAAGTTGCTCGTCGCCTACGGCTACGCACGCAGTGGTCCTCGTGGGGCTATGCCGGAAGAGATGCCTGGCACCAATGACGAAACAGGCGTGCCGGACGAGAGTGAATAATCAAACTCTAACCGACCTATGGAGGTAAGAAAATGACAACCCACATCTATTCTCTATCTATTTCCGCCCAGGCGGTCTTGGACATGCACAGCCTCAACAACGAGGGGGGTGAGGGCAACCAGATCCAAACCCGTATGGTTAACATTGTGGACAAGGAGGGGCGGCTGCACAACGTTAACGGCGTCAGCGGCGATATGTTCAAGCACATCCAGGCCGAGCACTTCTTCCGTGTCAGCGCTGGAAGGCTGCCCCTGTGCATCGGTTGCCAGGCATTCAACGCCAATCGCATCAGCGCCGACAGCGATTTTGAAGCCTACGTAGGCGACAAAAAAGTGAGCGACGCGGCCGCTACTGACCGGTTGTTGCAGACGTGCGCCCTGGATGACGTGGCCGGCAATCTCATCACCAGTGGTGGGCGCAGCTTGCCGCGCAAGAGCGTGGTGGAGTTTGGCTGGGTGATTGCTCTGCCCGACGCTAGCGCCACCGACAGCTACTTTCACGTTAAGTATGCCACTGAACGTAGCGGCGAACGCCGGGCAGCCGACAGCACCGAGGAAACCCGTGGTGCGAACCTGGGCCAGGCCATCTTCCACCGCCCGGCCTCCAGCGGCGTGTATGCCCTGGTCTCCACCGTCGAAGTCGCCCGTGTTGGTTTTAACGACATCACCCAGACCTACGCGATTGACGATGCGCAGCGTGAAGGCCGTTACAAAGCCTTGCTGGAGAGTTTGCTCTATACCTTCATTCAGCCCAATGGGGCAATGCGCGGCACCCAGCACCCACATCTGGTTGATTTCAAGGGTGTGTTAGGCTTGAGCAGCCAGCTTGTGCCCGCCCCTACACTCAGCCCGCTGAATGACGATTATGATAAAGATCTGGTTCGCATCGCTGAGATGCTTAACAAAGTCCGGCCTGGCGCCATCGAATTACGTGCCTTTAGTTCATTGGCAGAATTCTCGGCGATCATGGCGGATCTGATTGAAACCACTGCTCCCTACAAGCTGACTTATCCGGCCTGAACGGAGGCGATTCTATGTGGCTGATTGCCGAATACCAACCCACTACACTTTTCAGTCTGAAGCCAGCCTGGGCCACCAGCAGCGGAGGCAAGAGCATGCTGCTGCCAACTCCTTATGCCATCAAGATGGCTCTGCTGGATGCAGTGTGCCGGGCAGAAGGTGTGAAAGTGGCCGAAGAGGTATGGCCTGCCATCCGTGATCTCACCGTGGCCTTGCGCGGTTCAGGGCAAATTGTGGTTACCAACACTTTCACCAAGATCCTTAAACCTCGCCGGGGAGAGGCTGTACCGGGTAGTGCCCACGCCGGACCTTACCAAAAGACCATCGGATTTCGAGAATATGTTTTTCATGCGGGCCTGATCGGAGTTGGCCTGCAAGGAGACAAGGAATACATGACAAAGCAGGTCGTCGGCTGGCTACTGCAAATCAATTACTTGGGCAAGCGTGGTGGCTTCGTCCAACTAGTAAACCCGCCCAAAGCGATGAAGGTCCTGCCTGACGGCTTTATCCCCATCGTTGAGAGTGACGCAGAATTCTTTCCGCTCAACGGCATTGTGCATCAACTCGACGACACCGGTCCCAAATTGTCCTTTGAGCAAGTCAACATTTACAGTGACAAGAAGATCACCCTGGGCAAAGACCGGGTGCTGCGACATGTCATCCTGCCCTATCGTTTGGTACGCTCCAGCAAAAGCTATAGCTATTACCAGCGCATAGGCTGAGGACCCTAACCGTTATCCGGCGTCTCCGCCTCCAACCGCTCCAGAAACGCGCGGACGGTCAGGATGGGGATGCCCTGGTAGGTCTCCAGGGTTAGCAGATGGCGGTCGCCGCTGACGATGAAGTCAGCCCTGGCCTCCACGGCGCAGGCCAACACCCGCTCGTCGGCCGGGTCTTCGGGGATGGCGCCCGGGACCGGGGTGTCGCCCGGCACAAGCAGGGCATCTTGCTCCAAGAGGGAGCATAGATCCTCCACCTCCTCATCGGTGATGGTGTACTTACGGCGGATGCGGGGATAATTCAATGTGGTTTGAATCTCGGCGATAATGGCGGGAGAGATGACCAGCAGATACTGCCGATCGCGCCAGGCGTCCAGAACCCGGGCCGGCAGACCTTCCCGGACCAACAGACTGCTAACGAACACGTTGGTGTCAAACACCACTCTCAGCATGGTCTCCCGACCTTTACTCGGTAGAAGGTCGGGGGGTATGGGCAGCCCTCACCGCAGCGACGGCCTCGGCTACGTCCTGCTCCACTTCTTCAAGGGGGACGTCGGGTAGCCGGCCACGGATACGGTCCAGCACCTGAAAACGGGCTTCCCGCTCGGCAACGAACTGCTGGTACATCTCGACCGGAATGACAGCCACCATTGGCTTGCCAGAACGTTCGATGATGACTGCCTGTCCAGTGTAGTGGACATTGCCCACCAGGTCAGCAAATTGGTTGCGGGCTTCTCGCGCCCCGATGCGCCTGGTCATAGCGCTACCCTCCTTACCATTAACTGCGTACGTCTATTGTGAGTATAGCACAGGAGATGACACCGTGTCAATTGTGTACACCGACTCCTTCACCATCCACCACCTGCGCTTCACAGCCCAAGTGGAAACCACCATCGAGATGGGGGCCTTCAAAGGCTCCGCCCTGCGCGGCGCCTGGCAATCCCACCTGCGCACCCTCTACTGCGCGCAGCGCAATACCAGGGACGATCCGCTGCACCAGGCCATGTGCCCCGTCTGTTTCCTGCTCAGCCGGGAGACCGGGAGCGGTGACGACCGCCGGCCCTATGCGTTCATGCCCCCCCTCACCCGCCAGACCACCTTTGAGCCGGGCGAACGCTTCACCTTCGGCATCAGCCTCTTCGGCCAGACGATCCAATTCCTGCCCTACCTGGTGCTGGCCGTGGGCCAGATGGGCCAGGCCCAAGGCCTGGGCCGGCCGATCCACACCAGGGCGAGGTCTCGACCTAACCCCCCATCCCCCTTCCCTACCAGGGAAGGGGGAGACCCCCCTCGCCTGGCAGGAGAGGGGCTGGGGGAGAGGTCCTCCCCTCGCCTGGCAGGAGAGGGGTCGGGGGAGAGGTTGAGGGAGAGACCAGAGGAGGGGGCCCAATGATCCTCCTCAACTTCGCCCATCCTCTTACTCCCGACCACCTGGAGCGGATCGAAGCGCTCATCGGCCAGAAGGTAGAGCGGGTGGTGGAGGTGCACAGCCAGCTAGACCCCCAGCAGCCGCTGGTCCCCCAGGCAGTGGCCCTGGCCGACCATGCAGGGCTCTCTCCCGCCGAGTGGCAGACGCTGCCGCTGCTGGTCAACCCGCCGTCGCTCAACTTCATTGCCGTGGTGCTGCTGGCGGAACTGCACGGGCGCTGTGGTTATTTCCCGGCTCACCTGCGTATGCGCCCCGTGCAGGGTAGCATACCGCCCCGGTACGAAGTAGCCGAGGTCCTGGATCTCCAGTCGGTGCGGGACGCGGCCCGGAACCGACGAGGTTAGAAACCAGGCGTATTTGCATTGCATTGGGAAGCACAACAACGGATTGAGAAAGGAACGAAGCAGGAGAAGGACGAATCGGTGAAGGAGTGAAACAGGAAAGGGACGACTGCTGGATGAATTTCCCCTTCGTCGCGGGATTGCATACTTGTTTCACCTGCACTTGCGCCGGGCGCAAGCGCGAAAATTCGTTTTATTCCCAATCCGTAGGACTATCAGTTTGTTCGCTGTAGTGTTTTTGTCCAGAATGCCCCGGACTGAAGGTATTTTGCAGTGACTGAATCTATATTGCAGTATGATGTGGTAGAATGGAGTCAGTAGTTGGAGGTTAAGAACTGTGACATCCAAAATTCTCGTCACAAACGACGAACCCCAAACGACAACCCAGGCCCCCAGCGCATTATTTGATCTCTTTCAAGCTTATACCCGGCAGGTATACAGCCAACCTTATGATCCATTCTTACACCAGGCCGAAGTGTTTCGACTGGTGGGCGAAGAAGACAAAGCCGTGATGTTAGTGGCCGGGACTGCCGCAGGCAAAACGCTGGCCATTGGCGTGCCGCTGTTCCACAAACTGGCGATGGGACGTATCAAGCGGGTGTTGTTGATGTATCCGACCATCGCCTTGATGAACGACCAGCGCCGGGTGATGGACAAGCTGGCCGAATTGACCCATGTGCAGGTAGGGCATATTCAGGGAGGCATGCAGCGTTCGGCCCTGATGGCAGCCTTGAACAAGCCAGTCATCGTAGCTACGCCCGATGCCATTTATTGGTTCTTTCAAAAGAATGTCAAATACGCCGGCCTTTTGATGTATGGGCTTTCTCTGATAGACGAGTGCGTGCTGGACGAAGCCCACCTGTTTAGCGGCCTGGCGCTGCGGAATGTACTGCATCTCAAAAAGCGAATTAGGGCCCTGGCTGACAACCTGGGACGGGGACCGCACTGGCACATCTTAACCGCTACCCCGACGTCGGAATTGCAAGCGCTGGCGGGTGAGGCAGAAACCGTCACAGGCCGGTCCAAGTGCAGCGATGTCGAGGTGACTTTTTCCCTGCCAGTTGCTCCCAAGGACCCCCAGCAACGCAGTACGGCGTTCATCCGGGCCGTAGACGAGGCGTTGACCGCTGGTGCCGGCAAGGTTTTGCTGGTCCTCAATTCGGCGGCCGGGGCGCACCGCCTGTTTGAGGAGATGCGACGTGAGCAGCCGATCCTGCCCCTGGACCTGCAACTGCGCTTTGGAGTGGTTTTGTGGGGTGAATTGCGTCGCTGGTTGGCCGACGATGGGGGTACCGACGAAATCGTCTCCGCCATTGCTAACTGGGTCGAACGTGAAGGGCCATTCCATCTCCACGATTTGCGCGCCGAAAGTCGGGCGAAGATTCGCACCGAGGAATTGATGGCTAAAACCAGCCGGTTTTTGCTAGAGGTGGGGCGCAATATCAAAGACGTCGCCTATGCCACCGAGCGGGAAACTGGTGGTCACGACTTCATTCATCGTATGGAACGACAATTGAACGAACGGGGCAAGGCAGTTCAAGCTCTGTGGCAGCTTGTGCGCACCAATCTACCTGCTATGGCCGGCTCAGCCAGTGTCAAGCAGACGCTAGGTGTAAGCCTGACGGCCCTCAGCGACGCCCTGGCTCAGGTTTGGGATGGCGAAGAACTGAGAGTTACAGCGCCTCATTTCCCCGAGTTGGCGGGGGCGCTAAGGGCAGCCGGTGTGCCTGCTCTCCTGGCGGACGCGCTATCTCGCCAGTTGCAATACAACATTGAATTGAATGAAGAGGCGGTCCAGCGCTTGCGTAAATCGCAGGCTACGCTGGATAGGCGGCCAGTCCCGCTGCGTTGGCTGGGAGAAAGCTGGCTGGTCCAAGATGGCGAATTACGCCAGATGTTGGTACAGCCACTGGAGGCGGCTTTACGAGAAGGTAAGCTGACAGTAGAAACGCGCCACATTGCTACCTGGGGTGACGGTGGCGTGCCGGCCGTCATTTACACCGGCCAGATGTCTCGCCGTGACCGTGAGGGCTTGATCGAAACGTTTGACCAGATGGAGCGGGCCGTGTTAGTTTCCACACCAGCAGTCGAGGTGGGGGTAGACTTTAAAGCCGAGACATTGGTCACGGAAGAATGTGATGGCAACGGCTTCCTGCAGCGGTTTGGTCGCGTGGGACGTACAGGGTATGGCCTGGCGCAAGTGATCGTCTTGCTGCGCGAGGGAGAGACGTGGGCGCGTTTGCAGCAGCGCGGTCAGCCTCGGATGAGCCGGGAAGCCTTTTCTCGAATGATCATTGACCCTGAAGCGCCAACCGACTTGGAGCGTAGCCTCTTCCCCGACCGCACTTATGCCGCCGGGTCCGTCTATCTGGACGCTACTCATTGGTTGGTTAACCGCCAGTTAGGACGCATCGGGGCAAAGTTAAATGAGGCTATGTTCCCTGGCCCTGCTGTGGCCGATTTGGCCCGGCAGATGGAAGAAACCGATGTGCCCTTCGCCTATGGCTTGCGCGGCACCCTGCCGGGTATTTCGTTGTTGGGGAGCGGAGGCGGCAGTCCGTTTTATGTATTGAGCAAGGTCTCTGATGAGAAGTTAGCTCCTTCGTCGTCGCCGTTTGAAGTGGCCGAGGCACAGATGGGGTATACACGCTTTCTCTATCTCAAAGGCTATTGGCACATCCGGGTGGACTGGTCACGTACGGTGGCCGCCAGTCGCGCCATGTTCTATTGGCTGGATGCGCGCTGGCGTATCGCTACCGGCTATGGTGTGGCCAAGGATTACATCAACAGCTTTTGCATCCTGCGCAAGTTTGGCAATAACCTTACGGCGATGCGCCAGCAGTTGAGCAGGGTCCAAAACCCACCCTTGTGGATCCAGGCGGTGGCGCGCCTGGGTGAAGCCCTGAACCTGCATGCCACGCCGCAGTCACAACTGATCTTGGGGCAAGGCGACGTGTTTCTACAGCGCGTGGAGCGTGAGAGCGGAGTGTCAACTTGCGTTGAAGATCGGCTGGGTAATCCGCTGATCTTACCGGATCAACTGTGGCTTTATATGTTGGGAGACCCTGACCAGGCCTGGCAGCGACTTGAGGCAGCCGGGGTGAGCGACCTGAGCGAAGTCCACTATCCCCAGCGCGACGCACCGGACATGATCTTGCTGGACGAAGTGGCTGGTGGCTGTTTCTACACCTATGAAAGGCTGGTGGGCGATGCTGATTAAGCGTTTTCAAGAGGCTCTGGGCAAATCCAACCACGGTGGGCAGTCGCTCTACGACCATACGTGCTGGAGCGTGGAGGCGGGACTGCGAGCAGCGCGGCTGGCCGGTTTCAAAGAGGGCCCTCAGCTTGACGTGATGTTGACCGGCCTTGGTATTCACGACGTGGGCAAGCTGGATCCCGATTTCCAGGCCATGCTCAGCGCCGCGCGCGATCACCACGACCTGCCGGCCAAACGGGTCAAACACGAAGCCAGCACCTTTGACTACGACCACCGTACCTTGGTGGAAAGCAACCTGGCTGCGCTCCAGGATGAAGTGCGCGCCCTGACCGGAGGCTATACCATCAACCTGGATCACGTGATGGCCCACATGGACGACGTTTGGGCCTGCGCCGTTACCCATCACGGGCTGTTTTACCTCTCGTTTGAAGATTGGGGCCAGGGGGAGCAGTCCCTCATCCGGCGCGATTGGACCAGCCTGTACCCCAACGAGATCCGCCGCATAACGCTGGTTGACCTGCTGGTGACGTATCATCCCCTGGGTGGGCTGGTCATCATCGGCGATTTGATGGCCAGCTACGCCTTTGAGCAGGAACGCGATCTGGGCTGGGCCTTCAGCGATGTGAAGGCCTTGCCCCAGGTGTTTGACAAACTGCTGAACCAGGCTGATGACCTGGAGCAAGGCATTGCTGCTTATGACTCGCGCAGCTATGCGCTCAAAGAAACATTGACTTTGCTGGCTGCAGGCTGCGAGAGATTGAGAAAATAAAAATGAAAGGGGAGTCCTATGGCCCAAGATAAGCAAATGCTTCTCAAACAAGTCGTTGATCAAACCCTGGATGGCTGGAGCTTGAAGCATCAGGTGAAACCCGAGGAGATTGGCCGCCACATACTCGACCGGGCCGGATTCTGGGCGACTACTCTGCCCGATGGCACCACCCTGTCCCTGGTGCGGCTCTACTCACCGGTGGTCCAGCGCCAGGAAGTCTTTCTGGGCAACGTGCTGCTGAACGATTTCCTGTTCAAGGCATTGCCCCGCGCCGTAACGCGCGCCGGGTTGGGAAAGGCCACCCTATTGCTCAATGACCTGGAAACCGCTTATCTCCTTTGGCGGGGCACCGGTGACATGGAAGCTTTGCGCCAGGTCTATCGGGTCGAGGTATTGGCGGCTTTGCCCGACTTGTACTTCGGCTCTGAAGACCCGGCACGGGGGATTCACGGCGATATGCGGGGCATGCTCACCTTTTACAAATGTAACATTGAACCTTTCCCTACTTTCATTATGCCCCAGGCATATTTACCCCGTTTGCTCACGACAGTTGGAGAGTGGTTGCGAATGGTAGTGAGCGGGAGCGGCGCTGAAGTGTTGGCCGATGCTGCTCATCTCCCGCTCGAAGTGGCTCAATCAAGGCGCATCAATGTGATCCTCTCGCTTCTCAGCTTCTTTTACTGTCGAGATGGGATGGAAATGCAGAGTTTTTACACCTTCCTCAAGCAAGCTATAGCGGATGGTCGCTTGCCGGGAGATCACGTCAAGGCTGCTTTCGGGTTGGCGAAAGATGAAGACTTCACTAAAAAAGTTTTCAACGAGCGTAAGCAAAGCAATGCACTCAATTTTGAAGCTCTGGCTCAAGCAGTTGAGTCGCTATTGCAGGCGGCGGAACAAGCCATTGCTGAAGACCGTCCGCTTGAGGCTGCCCCACAACTAGGCACGATCAAGATGCTGGCGCTATCCCCTGAAGAACTGGTCGCTCATCTACTGGATGGAATGCAAATAGGTTATCTGCCGGCGGTGGTGATGGACGAGGCGGCCCAGGCCGAGGGGTTGGTCTGCCGCTTCTGTGGCGCGAACCTGGCCCTTATTGAGGAGAAGAACATTCTGGGTGGCTCGGGTACCGGTAACCGCTTTAATCAGTCACTCAAACGAATCGGCGAGCGATTTTGCCTGCGCTGCGCTTTGAGCAGCTATCTGGTCACCAAGCGGCTGGGTATGCACTTCGATGGCAGTTTCCCTGTACCTAAGCTCTACAACGTCGTCTTCCACTATGGTCGCCACGATGATGAGGAGTTGGAGGCAATCCAACGGCAAATAGATTACGTGCTGGCCGAGGCAGGAGGTGAAAAGGGACCGGAAACGTTGCTAACCGATTTGCAGGAAATACGGGAAGAGGCTCAAGCCCACGGCGTATTCAGCAACGAGGCCGAGGTCGAGATAGATTGGGAGAACTGGCTGGAACCATCCTTGCAGATAACGGCCCAGATGGAAAAGAGCATCCGGGCTGAAGTCATCCCTCTGGGCAGTGGTGATTACCGGCTGTTGATCTTCATTTTGCCCCAACTGCGGCCCGGCTCCAAAGAAGGATTGGATTTTGTACAGAAGCGATTTTCGCAGAGTCGGCTGGCCGTGTATACCTTGCTCGGCCTGCTGCGCAAGCTGTGTGGCTGCGATGGCCCCTATTACTTCCAATCCCTGCCTGTACTGGCGCGTGGCGGCTTTGACGCCGATACCTTCTACGTCAATGGACGGGAGGAGAAAGCCGATGCTGCTCTGCATCGTTACGGGGCTATCATCAACTTCGCGCGAAGGGTGGTCAAATATCGCCAGGGACATTCCATTCTGGCGGATTGGATTCTGCTGGCCGAACAGTTAGAGCAAGATCCATTGGGAATCTTCTCAGATGTGCTGCGAGATTCGCCGATTCGAGGTGGCGATGACTTGGTCAAGGCCCGCTACCAGCGACTTTCCAGCCGTTTCGTGCCGGGTATGGGCGTAGTCGACGCTACAGAGTATCTGGCGTTGTTTGAACAATTGAGGCAATTGCAAGTGGAAACTCAGCCATAAGGAGGTGAAGCTGATGGCCAAATTACAGACCTATGAACTGGAGGCGTTCAGCGAGCGACTGTTTCGCACGCTGGACCGGTTGGGAGGCGACTTACTGCCGCTGTTTTTGAGCGAGCGTCCTTCCGCCTTTGAAAAGTATCCAAGGATGCTGGTGGCGCTGGTTCAACGTCACGGCGTTGAGGCCGGCTTCCGGGAGTGGAGCACAAAAGTGCTGCGCGATGCTAGCGAGTATCGGAAGTCGGAAGAATATCCTGAGTTAGAGTCATTACGCACCTGGATGCTGGAACATGAAGATCTGTTCGACAAGACCCATCTGGCCCACCTCAAGCGTAGCTTATACGGCCGGGCCTATGCGTATCTTTACCCTCGTCGTCTGTTAACCACAGCCTACGCCGAGATGCACCGGGGTAATGTGGGTGCCCTCAACGTGGAGACTATTCAGACTGACTTTCGCCAGGCTGTTGCGCCCCAAGTCAAGCTATTGCGCGATGTATACGGCGAAGGGGAGCGACTGGAGCAGATCGTAGCCGATTCCGAGGATTTTCTGATCGCTAATCGAAAGCGATACGCCTGGAAGGAACGTTCCCAGGCTGCCGATCAATCTACCGTATGATATTCAGGAGGGAAAACCGATGACCGCTCTCAATACGTTTACCAACCAGATGACCGGGATAGAGTCTGTCGTTCCCCGGGAGGTCAAGGGGCGCAAAGTAGCCCAGGCCATCTTTGCCCGGCAGGTAGTGACTGTGGTTGGCCTCAAGACTACTATCAGTCGTTTCTTGCCAGTTTCCCATGAGGGACACTCCAACGAGACTTACGTGGACAAAGTTGAATTGTTGGGCAAACAACGCGCCGAATTCATCGGACGCAAGTTGAAGGGGATTGAACGGCGGGCGCACATGGCCCTCTTTCGCGAACTGGTCACAAAAACGGCTAATGCCGATGATTGGAAGGCCTTCTTCGCCGACAAATTTGGCACACCCTGTATCATCCCCGACGGCCTGTGCATCGCCTGCTGGAACTGCGCCCTTTTCGGTGGCCTGGATGCCAGAGGCCAGGTGGCTACCTTTGCCCGCATCCGTTACTTCGACACATACTCTGTCGAGGATACGCTGGAGTCGGTGGCGATGATGGAAAGCGAAGAGGGGATGGGAATCGGCAATCAGATCTACGAGGATATGGTGGCCGACAAAGCAGGCAATGCTCGAGGCCGTGGTGCTGAAACTTACCATCTCTACGAATACGTCAAAGCCGGTACCCGCTTTCCCTTCATCACGATCATCGAGTCGCCTACGCTGTTGGACGTGGCCGGCTATTTGCACGCCGTGCGCCGTGCCGATGCCCACGGCTACGGCAAGTACTCAGCCAACCACGGTAAGTTCGATACCCAATTCCTGGCTGTTGCCACCGGCTATCCCCGCTTCAGTGTACTCGATCTGCTGCAATGGGCCGAGGCAGGTGAACTGGAGAGAGTGTTTGCCGACGGCCAGATTAAGTTCGATGCGTTAGGGAAAACGGCCGTTCTCACCGGGGAAGCGATTGAGGAATTAGCCGGGCAATTGCAAGGGGCTTTTGACGAATACGTGGCCGCACTGTCATAGGAGGTGCGTAATGACGCTTTACGCACGCGCCATAACGTTGCGCAACTGCGGGCGTTTTACCGTGATTGCCTCCGATTTTGGGGCTGACTATCGTACCCACACTCACGTGACCAGCGAAGCCATGTACGCCAGCCTGACTCGGGGTGCAACCTGGCGGGCAGGTGGAACAATGGTCGGGCAGACGGTCTATCCTGTGGTGCAAATCAAAGCCGATGGCTACGACTTTGAAGCGGACTATGACCTGCAAGCATTGCCAATCTGGTTTACGCCAGGGTTGTTTGGCCCAGAGGGGCAGGGGCGAATGCCGGATAGCGACCTGGATGCCGGTTACTTTAACGTGGTGCACGAATTTTATCCCACCACCAGCAGCAAGTTCGAGTTCAAAAAAGGCCAGCTCACTAGCGCAAAACGCCCCGCGCATGTGCCGACTTATGGCACCTGGCAGGGCATTCTCCCTGATCGCCGGCTCAGCACCTGTGCGTTAGCAGGCACCCCAGCCTTGTTGGAGACGTTCGAAGTAGGACAGACCTTTTTGCTGGGCAAAAAGCGCACTATGATGCAAATCACGGCGCTGTCTGAGATAGTATCCGGCGAGAGGGAGCAAGGAAGCTGCCAGACAGGATTTTTGCAGCTATCGCCGGCCGACGTCAGGCACTACCGCAGTTTCGATGTCTTGGCGGCTACCATGCGTTATTTGATTCTACGAGGTGAAACACGGGACGACGAGACATATGTCAGCTTTTCGCTGCAATTTGGACCCAAGGATGTTTCGCTGGCTCTGCCTGGGTTCTATTTGGCAAGAACACCGCTGAGTGATTAGGCGACAGATTCTCAATCCATCCGGGGCGAGCCAGCCAATGGACGAAAAACAAATCGCTAACTTGCTATCGTCTGGTACGCTCCAGCAAAAGCTATAGCTATTACCAGCGCATAGGCTGAGAGTCCTAACCGTTAGCCGGCGTCTCCGCCTCCAACCGCTCCAGAAACGCGCGGACGGTCAGGATGGGGATGCCCTGGTAGGTCTCCAGGGTTAGCAGATGGCGGTCGCCGCTGACGATGAAGTCAGCCCTGGCCTCCACGGCGCAGGCCAACACCCGCTCGTCGGCCGGGTCTTCGGGGATGGCGCCCGGGACCGGGGTGTCGCCCGGCACAAGCAGGGCATCTTGCTCCAAGAGGGAGCATAGATCCTCCACCTCCTCATCGGTGATGGTGTACTTACGGCGGATGCGGGGATAATTCAATGTGGTTTGAATCTCGGCGATAATGGCGGGAGAGATGACCAGCAGATACTGCCGATCGCGCCAGGCGTCCAGAACCCGGGCCGGCAGACCTTCCCGGACCAACAGACTGCTAACGAACACGTTGGTGTCAAACACCACTCTCAGCATGGTCTCCCGACCTTTACTCGGTAGAAGGTCGGGGGGTATGGGCAGCCCTCACCGCAGCGACGGCCTCGGCTACGTCCTGCTCCACTTCTTCAAGGGGGACGTCGGGTAGCCGGCCACGGATACGGTCCAGCACCTGAAAACGGGCTTCCCGCTCGGCAACGAACTGCTGGTACATCTCGACCGGAATGACAGCCACCATTGGCTTGCCAGAACGTTCGATGATGACTGCCTGTCCAGTGTAGTGGACATTGCCCACCAGGTCAGCAAATTGGTTGCGGGCTTCTCGCGCCCCGATGCGCCTGGTCATAGCGCTACCCTCCTTACCATTAACTGCGTACGTCTATTGTGAGTATAGCACAGGAGATGACACCGTGTCAATTGTGTACACCGACTCCTTCACCATCCACCACCTGCGCTTCACAGCCCAAGTGGAAACCACCATCGAGATGGGGGCCTTCAAAGGCTCCGCCCTGCGCGGCGCCTGGCAATCCCACCTGCGCACCCTCTACTGCGCGCAGCGCAATACCAGGGACGATCCGCTGCACCAGGCCATGTGCCCCGTCTGTTTCCTGCTCAGCCGGGAGACCGGGAGCGGTGACGACCGCCGGCCCTATGCGTTCATGCCCCCCCTCACCCGCCAGACCACCTTTGAGCCGGGCGAACGCTTCACCTTCGGCATCAGCCTCTTCGGCCAGACGATCCAATTCCTGCCCTACCTGGTGCTGGCCGTGGGCCAGATGGGCCAGGCCCAAGGCCTGGGCCGGCCGATCCACACCAGGGCGAGGTCTCGACCTAACCCCCCATCCCCCTTCCCTACCAGGGAAGGGGGAGACCCCCCTCGCCTGGCAGGAGAGGGGCTGGGGGAGAGGTCCTCCCCTCGCCTGGCAGGAGAGGGGTCGGGGGAGAGGTCCTCCCCTCGCCGGGGGACCTTCCGCCTGGTGGGCATCGAGGAAATGAATCCCCTGACCGGCGAACGGCGTACCCTGCTGGAAGAAGGGGGCAGCATGGTCCAAATGCCAACCTTAGCCGTCAACAGCCAGCAGATCGCCGCCAGCAGCGAGGGCCTGGCGCAACAACTGGGGGCGAACGGCGGCTGGTTGGCGCTGGACTTTCTCACGCCCACCCGCATCGTGTACCGGAAGCAATTGGTCCACCAACCGCACTGCTCCCCCCTCTTCGCCCGCCTGTTAGACCGGGTCAGCGCTTTGCGCAGCCAGTTCGCAGCGAAGTCCCCGCCGGGTAGCGAGGCCCCCCTCTCCCGCGAGGAAAAGGCGCATCTGCTGTCCCTGGCCGACCGGGTGCAATTGGTGGCCGATGAAACCCAGTGGTGGGACCTCAAAGGGCGCTCCACCCGCCTGGGGCGTCCTCAACCCCTGGGCGGCTTCGTGGGCCGGGCGCGCTACCGGGCCGAGAGCCTCGACGTCTGGCGTCCGCTCCTGCCCTGGCTCCTGTGGGGCCAAAGCACCCAGGTAGGGAAGAACGTGGTGAAGGGATGTGGGTGGTATAGGATAGCGAATGGCGAATAGCGAATGGCGAAAGGAGGAGGTGAGTGAGGTACGAAGAATGGGAGGAGCAGGTTACGTCCGAGATTAGAAATGGACCGGTGTGGAAGTTCTATGCATACCGCAAGGCGTTGTTTTTGCATGACCTGGTGTGGGCGGACTGCGAGTATTGGCAAAAGGAGCGCCGGGGTTGGGCCATTGTGGAGCAAATCGTCCGCAGCGCAGGCTCCATCAGCGCAAACGTGGAGGAGGGTTTTGGACGCGGCTTTGGACGTGACAACGCGCGCTTCCTGAAAATTGCGCTGGGGTCGGCCAGAGAAACGCAGGGATGGTATTGGCGCGGTCGGAAACTACTGCCAGCCGATGTCTATCAGCACCGCTTGGCCCTGCTGGACGAAATCATTGCCCTTGTCGTCACCGAAATCAACCGCCAACTCGGCTACGCATCCAGCCGCTGACCCATTCGCCATTCGCCATTCGCTATTCGCTATTCGCCATTCGCTAACTGGAGGCAACCATGCCCATCATTACTCACCTCGTCGTAGACGAAAGAGGCGCCTACATCGGCAAACACCAGGGGCGCTTGCAGGTCCGCAAGGGGCGGCAGGTGCTGCAGGAGGCTCCACTCATGCACCTGGAGCAGGTCATTGTCAGCGGACGGGCGGTGAGCCTCAGCGCCGACGCAGTCAGCGCCTGTGCCGGACAGGGCATTGCTATCCACCTGGTGTCGTACCGGGGTACGCCTTACGCCAGCCTGTATGCCGCCGGGTTAACCGGCACGGTACAAACCCGGCGCGCCCAACTCCTGGCTTATACCGACCAGCGCGGCCTGAGCCTGGCCAAAGCCTTTGCCCGGGGCAAAATCAGCAACCAGGCGGCACTGTTGCGCTACCTGGCCAAATATCGCAAGAAACAGGACCCCGCCCTGTACCAGGAGTTACGCTGGCTGGCGGGCGAGGTCGAAGACCACCTGGCCGAACTGCGCAAACTGAGCGGCGACAGCGTGGACGACATCCGCACCCAGTTGATGGGTATCGAAGGGCGGGCGGCGCAAAAATACTGGCAGGGGGTCAGGCAAGGCGTAGCCGTAGGCGAGGACTGGCCCGGGCGCAAAGGCCGGGGGGCCAGAGACCCCCTCAATTCGTGCCTGAACTACGCCTATGGTATCCTGTATGGCCAGATCGAAAGGGCCATCGTCCTGGCCGGCCTGGATCCTTATGCCGGCTTCATACACGCCGACCGGCCCGGCAAGCCCAGCCTGGTGTTGGACCTGATCGAAGAATTCCGCCAGGCGGCCGCCGACCGGCCGGTATTTGCTCTGTTCAACCGGGGCACGTCCATCGAGTTGGACGAACGCGGGCTGCTGACCCAGGAGAGTCGCCGGGCCGTCGCCGATAAAGTGTTGGAGCGACTGGAGAAAGAGGAGCGCTACGAGCGCAAAAAAGTTCCGTTGCGCATCGTCATCCAGTCCCAGGCACGCCACCTGGCCACCTTCGTGCGCGGAGACCGGGCTCGCTACACGCCCTTCCTGGCCCGTTGGTAGAGCGAGTGGGCGAGTCAGCGAATCAGCGAATCAGCGAATCAGCGATTCAGCGAATCAGCGAGTCGACGATTCAGCGATTGGATGAGTTGTCAAGCACCAGCCGTTAGCTCACCGCCCCACTGACTCGCTCACTCGCTGACTCGCCCACTCGCTGACTCGCCCACTCGCTGACTCTGGAGAGGAGATTGAAGTGGTCGGAGAAGTTGCAACCTATGAGGCATGGGAGATCTCAGTTCATAAGCGAGTCAAAGCCGAACCAATGTGGGCCTTTCTGGGGTATCGCAAAGCGCTATTCCTGTATGATCTGAGCTGGGAAGATTGCGAAAAGCTGGTGAAAGACAGCAGGGGGCGAGCGATCGCCCAACAACTGATCCGCAGCGTAGGTTCTATCAGCGCCAACCTGGAAGAGGGCCACGGACGAGGATACGGCAAACAACGAGACTGGTTCGTCAGCGTGTCAATAGGCTCTGCCAGAGAAAGCAAGGGTTGGTATTGGAAAAGTCACCGCTTGCTCCCGGCCCCTGTGCTCGATCACCGCCTGGCCTTGCTGGACGAGATCATCGCTTTGACCGTCGCCGAACTCGCCCGCCAAAAGAATCGCCGTCGCTAACTCGCTCACTCGCTGACTCGCTGACTCGCTGACTCGCTGACTCGCTGACTCGCTCACTCACTCACTCGCTGAATCTAAACATGAAAGTATTGCTGATCTACGACATACCTGACGATCGGGCCCGAAGCAAAGTGGCCGACTTGTGCCTGGACTATGGCCTGGAGCGAGTCCAGTATTCTGCCTTTCAGGGAGAGCTGCGCCGTACCCACCAGGAGGAACTGGTCATGCGCGTGAAAAAGCGATTGGGCAAAAAACAGGGTGACGTCCGGTTGCTCCCCATCTGCGACAAAGACTGGGGTGCCCGTCTGGAGATAATCAATGGCGAATAGCGAATGGGCGAATGGGCGAATAGCGAATGGGCGAATGGCGAATAGCGAACAAGCCAATCGGGAGAGCAGCAGGGCCGCGATTCGGCGGCTCGCCTACCGGTTCACTTGCTGGCTCATCAATTCACAGTCTCACTCATTCGCTATTCGCTATTCGCTATCCGCCATTCGCCCATTCGCCATTCGCTATTCGCTATTCGGTGATTTGCCATGTTTACTGTAACCGACCTGAAGCAATATACCTATTGCCCGCGCATCGTTTATTACCATCACTGCCTGCCGGCCATCCGCCCCGTGACCTACAAGATGGAGGCGGGCGTTGAGGCCGGGGCGACGGAGGAGATGCGAGAGTTGCGCCGCTCCCTGCGTCCCTATGGTCTGCGGCGAGGAGAACGGCACCTGGACGTGGGGTTAGCCTCCGAAGGCTGGGGGCTGCGCGGGCGTGCTGACCTGGTGATTGACACCGACGACAATCCTTCGGGCACCCGGGAACTGATTCCGGTAGATTTCAAATTGTCGCCGGGGCGGCTGGGAGCGAACATCCGCTTGCAATTGTTGGCATATGGTGTTATGGTAGAGGAGGCGTGGCGCGCGCCGTCCCGGCGAGGATTTATCTATTTCATCCCCCGGCGCCGGGCAGTGGAGGTCCCGTTCACCCTGGAACTGCGGGCGCGGCTCGAAGCCTCCATGGTCATCATGCGCGACATCGTGGAGCGGGAGCGGATGCCGCCCCCGACTCGCTCGCGGGCGCGCTGTGAAGTGTGCGAGTTCAGGCGTTTTTGCAATGACGTTTGACGTTTGACGCTTCACGCCAGGCCGCTGTCGCAAATGAGGCCGGGTTTGGTACAAAGTCTCAACCAACGATCCGCGATAGGGGATACTGAAAGTACGACATGATTTTCATAGATGGCGACCACCGCTATCGTCTCAACCAACGATCCGCGATAGGGGATACTGAAAGATCCGTAGATCCATCGGCCTTGATGAACGACAAGCGCTCGTCTCAACCAACGATCCGCGATAGGGGATACTGAAAGTCCGGTCGATTTCCTGGCTATTCTCTCGAAGCCTCTGGTCTCAACCAACGATCCGCGATAGGGGATACTGAAAGCTGTTACGCCGAGCGCATGGCCAAGCGCCTCCAAGCGATGGTCTCAACCAACGATCCGCGATAGGGGATACTGAAAGGTCTTTTCGCCGCCCTCTCCCGTCAGCTTGTAGACGCAGGTCTCAACCAACGATCCGCGATAGGGGATACTGAAAGAGATCAGGCAGCGGGTGTCCCCGGCAGGCAGGCCCGGTCTCAACCAACGATCCGCGATAGGGGATACTGAAAGGCGATATCGCACCGGGGACGGACTGGGGACAACGAGGGTCTCAACCAACGATCCGCGATAGGGGATACTGAAAGATGAACTGGGCGAAATGGGCGCACTATATATTGAAGGTCTCAACCAACGATCCGCGATAGGGGATACTGAAAGTGCAGTGGTGGGCATCAAATGCAGCGGTCAGCACAGCGTCTCAACCAACGATCCGCGATAGGGGATACTGAAAGTATTACCGCGGTGTGCTCAAGGTGGCTCTGACCAAGAGTCTCAACCAACGATCCGCGATAGGGGATACTGAAAGTCATAGCAATCCTCGTCGCACTCGAACAGGCCGGCGAGTCTCAACCAACGATCCGCGATAGGGGATACTGAAAGCTATACACGCTCCACGTAGGCATCGTACTTCTCAAGTCTCAACCAACGATCCGCGATAGGGGATACTGAAAGGTTTCATCGGCGTGGGCCACGAACGAATCGAACAGCGCCGTCTCAACCAACGATCCGCGATAGGGGATACTGAAAGGTTGATGCAGTACGACCTGGACGCCGACGTGAGCATCGTCTCAACCAACGATCCGCGATAGGGGATACTGAAAGTTCACCCCACTTGCCATCTATCAGCACCAGGCGGTTCGTCTCAACCAACGATCCGCGATAGGGGATACTGAAAGAGTAACCGCGTGAGTGGCGACCGCCCCAGCCCAGGTGTCTCAACCAACGATCCGCGATAGGGGATACTGAAAGAATCCAACGCGCCGGGATACTCCGCCACCACATCCGCGTCTCAACCAACGATCCGCGATAGGGGATACTGAAAGTATTTCAACTCAAATGGTAAATCCCGGCATTGGAAACGTCTCAACCAACGATCCGCGATAGGGGATACTGAAAGTGCGGGTGGAACACGCCAGCGTCAAGTTTCGCCTTGAGGTCTCAACCAACGATCCGCGATAGGGGATACTGAAAGCACCAGAAGCGCGTCGTCCACTAATTCCCGATTGTTAGTCTCAACCAACGATCCGCGATAGGGGATACTGAAAGCTAGCAGCTCGTGCAGGGTGCCGCCTTATGGATCACGCGTCTCAACCAACGATCCGCGATAGGGGATACTGAAAGACTTCACGAACAAATGGAAACGGTCAGCCTGGGAACGTCTCAACCAACGATCCGCGATAGGGGATACTGAAAGGTGACCTCAGCCGTCGGTTGCTGATGCGCGTCCCCCGGGTCTCAACCAACGATCCGCGATAGGGGATACTGAAAGATTGCTCCCGCTTACTTTGTGGCCCGGGCGGCCGAGCGGTCTCAACCAACGATCCGCGATAGGGGATACTGAAAGTTGGGATTTAAAGTACGATAGACCGTGCTCTCCGATACGCGTCTCAACCAACGATCCGCGATAGGGGATACTGAAAGCCAGGGCCAGCGCGACGCGCTCCAGATCGTCGAGAGTGTCTCAACCAACGATCCGCGATAGGGGATACTGAAAGTCAATTCGATGGCGTGCCGGATCAGGATGCCATCCCTCGTCTCAACCAACGATCCGCGATAGGGGATACTGAAAGATGCCAGCAACGACCATGAAAATGGTTCCTCCCAGCACGTCTCAACCAACGATCCGCGATAGGGGATACTGAAAGCATCACCAGGCATAATATTGTCTCCCAACGCCCTGAGTCTCAACCAACGATCCGCGATAGGGGATACTGAAAGTAGGACAGCCCGCGGAGTGCGCTGTACGAATGAATTCGTCTCAACCAACGATCCGCGATAGGGGATACTGAAAGTTACCCCCGGTTACCATGACTTTCATGTCACACCTCTGTCTCAACCAACGATCCGCGATAGGGGATACTGAAAGACTTCGTGCAACATCCGGCCACATGAATAGGAATCAGGCTGTCTCAACCAACGATCCGCGATAGGGGATACTGAAAGTCAACCACTCATAACTAATTTCGTCTAATGCTTTACTGTCTCAACCAACGATCCGCGATAGGGGATACTGAAAGCGACGAGGACCATCACGTCCTGCCCTTCGCTTGTGCAGTCTCAACCAACGATCCGCGATAGGGGATACTGAAAGAGAGTGAACTGGGATGTGTCGAAGATCTGAAGCCGGCAGGTCTCAACCAACGATCCGCGATAGGGGATACTGAAAGTCGATCAGGAGACGTTGGATGCCTGCCGGCGTGAGTAGTCTCAACCAACGATCCGCGATAGGGGATACTGAAAGTTGGTAGATACCTCTCTGCCAGCGCCAACGCCCTGTGGGTCTCAACCAACGATCCGCGATAGGGGATACTGAAAGTGACGCGATAGCCGCCAACATAGAAGTTGGTTTCAAGCCGTCTCAACCAACGATCCGCGATAGGGGATACTGAAAGTCTAACCCATTGGCCGCAAACCACATTCACGTCAAGTGTCTCAACCAACGATCCGCGATAGGGGATACTGAAAGATCCACTCGAATGGATGATCATCACACCTCAGTGCCTGGTCTCAACCAACGATCCGCGATAGGGGATACTGAAAGTATAAGAGCGTCCTTGGCGTCGTGCAGCTCGATCTCGTCTCAACCAACGATCCGCGATAGGGGATACTGAAAGCTATATATTCGCAGCAGTACTGGCGGCCCACTCTGAGAGGTCTCAACCAACGATCCGCGATAGGGGATACTGAAAGGCCGCTCAACCGGCCACGAACGCCGGCGCAGCGCCTGTCTCAACCAACGATCCGCGATAGGGGATACTGAAAGATCCACTCGAATGGATG
>CAYTNQ010000019.1:0-24627 GCA_964439175.1 uncultured Anaerolineales bacterium
CTGTTGCTAAAATGTCATTCTGAGCGACCGAAGGGAGCGAAGAATCTCGTTTCCACAGGTCAAGAAAGAGATGCTTCGCGTTCGCTCAGCATGACATGTCTCCCGCGCCAACAGATCGTTCGTGCACCGTCAAGTCGAATTAGCCGCGGCCTGTGCGCCATGCTATAATGCGTTGGACTAAACAGAACCACATATTAATTCCGGGAAGTGGGGACGCGGTGACCTCGCCCCTACCGCGAAATATGCTGGAGAAATTTCATAGTTTCATTTAGTGACCGGAGCGACCACTTTGCCTACGCCCCTCAGCCTCAATGATCCATTCACGCTCTTTCTTTTCGTCGCAGCGACTGTGATGATGCTGGGATATGGAATCGGCCGCTGGACCAATCAGCGGCGAGCCCGGCAAATCAGCGATTGGCTGGAGCCAGGATTGCGCTCATTGGGTGGCACGCCGACCGCTCAGCAGGTCAGCCGCAGTGCCTTTCGCTTCCAGGTGACAAACGCGCGTAAGCCATTTCAAACGGTTACCGCCAGCGTGGTGCTCATCTCGCGCGAAGTGCTTCCCACGTGGCTGTGGGAGCGACTGCATGGGCGTCATGACCTGCTGATATTGCATATCACCTTCCGCCAACCCCCTGCTATGGAAGCAGAAATCATCGATCCGGACAATGAGCTGGGCCGGCGCGGTGAGGCGCAAGCGCAAGCGTTCAACTGGCCCGCCGCCGACCTTTCCTCCCGCTGGCGGCTGTACTATGCACCTGATACACCCCGCTCTCGCGTGCAAGCGATGGCAAATCGCATCACGTCGAGTCCTTTTATGCCCTGGCGTGTGGGGCTGCGGCGTAATGCCCCGCACATGCTAATCAGCATGTCGATGCCCGAACTGGACCAAACCCATTCCAAGCAATTGACAGATATACTGGTCGCGCTGTCGAAACTGGCCCATTCTACGCCCGTAACTGCTCAGCCTCCCGCAGGTTTGGCCGATTTACAGTAAAATTGCCCTCCGTGGCAACCTGCCCCGCCCACGGTCCCCCCTCGGGGCAGGCCTGCACAGGGGAAGGGGGCACCATTGGGTGCTCCGGGAGGCTTGGCTGAGTAGTTACCTACGCCTGGAGAACGTGATACGTGAGTGTTGCCCAAGAAAACGACCTGGTTTTGCTCATCGGCCCGCGTGGCAAACGCTTCATCATCCGACTGAAAGCTGGTGGTAGCCAGCACACCCACGCGGGAGTGATTCAGCACGACGCGCTCATCGGCCAACCTCTGGGCCGGCAGGTGAGGTCGCACCTGGGCCAACCGTTCCTGGCCCTCGAACCTTCGACCCACGACTTGATTATGAACGTGCGCCGGCATACGCAGATCATCTACCCCAAAGAAGCGGGTTACATCCTGCTCAAAATGAACGTTTACAGCGGGCAGCGAGTCATTGAGGCCGGCAGCGGTAGTGGGGCCTTCACGCTGGCTCTGGCGCGCGTCGTCGCCCCTGAAGGCCGGGTATACTCCTACGAAAGCCGCCCCGAGCTGCAACGCAACGCCATTCGCAATCTCCAGCGAGTGGGGCTTAGCGACTACGTAGAGTTTAAATCGCGCGACATCGCTGAAGGCTTTGACGAGACTGACGTGGACGCCCTCTTCCTCGACGTGCGCACGCCTTGGGATTACCTCGAGCAGACCCGCCAGGCGCTCAAGGGTGGTGGATTCTTCGGGTCCCTGGTGCCGACCACCAATCAGGTCAGCGACCTGGTTGCAGGACTGCAAGGCCACCGCTTCGGCGATATCGAAGTGGAAGAGTTGCTATTGCGCCAATACAAGCCGGTCCCCGAGCGGCTACGCCCGGCCGACACCATGGTGGGGCACACCGGCTATCTCATCTTTGCTCGCAAGATAGAGGTGGAAGGAATTGCGGGCGAAGAGCCTCAATTGACAGAGGACTAAGTACTTGTCCACTAATAACTTTGCATTTTAATCGGCAGATCAGGCGTAAACTGATGGCAAAAGTACCAAGTTATTTCTGGACAAGTGCTAAGCCTCTCTGGGCCAAGTAACGTATTTCCAACTTGACAAATTAATCCATATAAGATATGATTTGTTTGAATTCACCGACCGACCGGTCGGTAAGTACTTGCCAAAAGGAATAAACTACGCAGAAAGGCAAATAAGGTAAATACGATGAACGCAATGGACAATCGCAGACGTAATCAGCTTTTGCTGGTTTTGTTTATTGGCGTGTTGATGGGCGCCCTGGACATCGCCATCGTCGGGCCAGCCTTGCCCGCGATCCAGGCCTATTTTGGCGTGAGCGAGCGGGCCATCGCCTGGATCTTCGCTATTTACGTGCTGTTCAACCTGGTCGGCACGCCCTTGATGGCCAAGCTATCCGACGCCCTGGGACGGCGCTCCATCTATGTGTTGGACGTGACGTTGTTCGCTTTGGGGTCGCTGCTGGTGGCCTCCGCTCCCAACTTCGGTCTGCTTCTGCTCGGGCGTGCGGTGCAGGGCTTTGGAGCCGGAGGTATTTTCCCGGTGGCCAGCGCCGTCATCGGCGACACCTTCCCCCCAGAGAAACGGGGAAGCGCCCTGGGCCTGATCGGCGCGGTGTTTGGTCTGGCCTTCCTGGTCGGCCCCATTCTGGGGGGGGTACTCTTGATGTTCAACTGGCGCTGGCTTTTCGTGGTCAATCTGCCTATCGCCCTGGTCGTCATCGCCTTGAGCCTGCGCCTGCTGCCGGCGACTCGCCCCGAACATCGCCGTCCCTTCGACTGGCTGGGCATGGCCGTGCTGGGCCTGCTACTGGCCTCACTGGCCTATGGCCTCAACCAGATCGATACCCAGCATCTCCTGGCCAGCGTTACTTCGCTCAACGTCTGGCCTTTCTTGCTGGCGGTGCTGGCCCTCCTGCCCACCTTCTGGTGGGTTGAGCGCCGTGCCCAAGACCCGGTGCTTCGCCTGAGTCTATTCAACTCGCGGCAGGTGGTGATTGCCAGCGCCCTGGCCGGGGGGGCAGGGCTGGGAGAGGCAGCCGTGGTCTTTATCCCCGCCCTGGTGGTGGCTGCCTTCGGGGTGACGAGTTCCACCGCCAGTTTTATGTTGGTGCCGGCCGTGCTGGCTATGGGGATCGGGGCCCCGCTCTTTGGGCGTATGCTGGATCGTGTTGGTGCCAGGATGGTGGTCATGGTGGGGACAGCCTTGGTGACGGCCGGGATGTTGCTGGTCAGCCTGCTTAGTATCAACCTGGTTCTCTTTTACCTGGCGGCGATCCTGGTTGGGCTGGGGCTCTCCAGCCTGCTGGGTGCCGCGCTGCGTTACATCATGCTCAACGAAGCGCCCACGTCGGATCGAGCGGCGGCGCAAGGCGCACTGACCATCTTCATCAGCGTTGGCCAGTTACTGAGCGGCGCGTTGGTGGGCGCTGTAGCCGCCTCGCGCGGAGGCGGTGTGACTGGCTACCAGGCCGCCTATCTCTTGGTGGGGATCGTGGCGCTGCTGCTGACCTTGTTGTCTTCAGGCCTTAAGGGGCACGCCGAGGAGCTGGCCGCGGCCAAGCACGGCGAGACGTCCGCCAGTGCTGAGCCAGATCGCGTCCCAAGCGGGGCCCAACGGCGAGGAAGCGAAACGTAACGTGGCCAGGCCGCTACCGAATTTTCGACTCACGGACGGAAAGGAACGCGGACTTGAATTTCTCTATATTACTGGACACTGGCAATTTTTGAATTGGACGCAGACACCCTGGACTGGCCGTCAAGGGTGTCCGCGCCCTAAAGAAATTTGCCAGACTCCAATATATATTAGTTTGTCCGTGTTCCTTTCCGTCCGTGAGTCATATAATGCCTGCACTTGGTTCAAGTATCATTCTCGCGTCTGACGCAAATCTTGTGTTGCACTCAATCTATTCTATAATCGCAGGAGGCTTGCTTAAAATGTATCTGACTGTGCTCACTCTACATTCATACGTGCGTTGGATCGTGGTCATCCTGGCCATCGCGGCCGTCGTGCGCGCGCTCAGCGGCTGGCTGGGCAGAAAGGAATGGACGGCGCTGGACCGCCGCCTGGGGGTGTTCTTTTCTGCCAGCGTAGACTTGCAGTTGCTGCTGGGGCTCATCCTCTACATTTTCCTGAGTCCTTCCACCCATACTGCCTTTCAAAATTTCGGAGCAGCGATGTCTGACGAGGTGCTGCGTTACTGGTCGCTAGACCACATCGGCTTGATGCTGGTAGCAGTGGTCCTGGTGCACGTGGGAGGGGCGTTGTCGAAGCGGGCCGAGGAGGCACGGGTCAAACACCGGCAGGCTGCCATCTTTTTCGGGCTGGCGATCTTGATCGTCCTGTTTGCCATTCCCTGGCCCTTCCTTCCCTATGGGCGTCCACTGCTCCGCTTAGGTTAAGGACAGCCGTTGGCTCATTGACTCTCGAGGAGGCGATATGGCATCACCCGAACCAACGGCTATGCGCGAACGCATCATCCAGGAAGCGACTTATCTGTTTGTGTCTCAGGGCTACTATGCAGTTTCCATGCGAGAGATCGCCGAAGCTGTGGGCGTATCCAAGGCAGGGCTTTACTATCACTTCAAGGACAAAGAAAGCCTGTTCCTGGCCATCCTGGTTGCCCATCTGGAGCGCATTGAGGACCTCATCCAGGCTGCCCGCCGGGAAGGGCGCACCACGCGCGAGCAAATCAGCCAAATGATGCGGGCCATATTCGAGCAGGCGCCCGACCAGCGTGCCATCATCCGCTTGGCCAGCCAGGAGATGGCACATCTCAGCCAGAGCGCTCGGGCTGAGTTTGGCCGTCTCTACCACGAAAAGTTTATCGGCCAGGTAGAGGCCATCCTGCGCGCCGGGGTCGAAAGGGGCGAACTGCGCACGATGAACGTGGATCTGGCAACCTGGGTGTTGCTGGGGATGATGTACCCGTTTTTCTACCCGGCCCAGCAACGCGAACTGGACTCGCCCGACGAGGCCATCGAGTTGATGTTGACTATTTTCTTCGACGGAGCATCCGCCAGCGGGGTTTGACGGCGGGCCCCGGCACGGGTATAATCCGTGTCAGAACATATAATACCCATAGGTGGGTATAAAGTATCAAAGTATGATGCGTAAAGCATAACGTGGCCAAGCCGCAGCTCAAGTAGCGCCAAATAACGCCATAAGATTTGAGTGTCCCCAGCTATTTGTATCAGATGGCGCTCAGGGCAATAAGCAAAAAGGGGGCCACCGGTGCGGTTGCACGGGTGGCTTTCTGTATATGTAGAAGGGTAGACCCATGAAATGGTCGTTTAAGATCGGGGAAGTGAGTGGGATTGCCATAAAAATTCACGCCACTTTTGTCCTCGTTATCATCTGGGCGGCGGCCCAGGGGGCGAGCGGTTTAGGTGGCATGCGCGGTGCGCTGTTTGCGGCCGTCTCTATCCTCTTGCTTTTTGTGTGTGTCACCCTACACGAATTAGGGCACAGCCTGGTCGCCCGACGACTGGGTATAGGGGTTAAAGATATCACTCTGCTGCCAATTGGCGGCATCGCCCAATTAGAAACTATGCCCGAAAGACCGCTCCATGAATTGATGATCGCCCTTGCCGGACCTGCGGTCAATTTTGCCCTGGTGATGGGATTGGGAGCTGCACTGGCTTTTGTGGGGGGCACCGGAATCCTTTTCAACCTTCGCAATCTGTCCTACTTGTTCCTCGGACCCAGGAGCCTGTTGTCGCTGACCGTCTATCTGCTGGGAGCCAATTTGATTTTGGGCCTCTTTAATCTGATCCCCGCTTTTCCGATGGATGGAGGGCGCGTGTTGCGGGCTCTGCTGGCTATGTGGACCAGCTATCCGCGCGCCACACGGATTGCCGCCCGGGTAGGACAGTTGATGGCGGTGGGGCTGGCCCTCCTGGCTCTGACACGCTTTGGTAACATCTCGTTGGTATTGGTGGCGCTGTTCGTCTTCACCGGAGCCAGCTACGAGGATCAGGCGGTGCAGGTACGGGCTATGATGCGCAGTTTGCGCGTTCGCCACGCCTTGCCCATGCGGGCAGTCCGGGCGGTTACAGCCGAGGATACGCTGGCCGACGTGCTGGAGATGAGCTACCGTACCCATCAACAAGACTTTCCCGTTATCCGGGAAGGTGTCCTGGTAGGGATACTCTCCCGTGGGGATTTGCTGGCGGCGATCCAGACCGGAGGCGGGTACGTGCGCGTGGAACAGGCGATGGGGCGCGATTTTTCGATCGTATCCCCCGACGACCTCTTGCTGCGAGCCCAGCAACTCATTGCCCAGACCAACCTTAGCGCGCTGCCTGTGTTTGACCGGGGCTACTTCCTGGGTCTCATTTCGCTGGAAGACATCAACCGCGCCTACGCGGGTCTTGCCTGGCGACGCCGATGAAACGGTAATAGGTGAACGTATGTCCTGGCAAGCACGCCGTTTGGTTGACCTGTTTGACGGGCTGGCGAGTCGTTTCAACAAGCGCCGTTACGATACGCTGGCCCGCCACTTAGGACGTTCTCCCGAGGCTTCCGACGGACACCAGCGGGGCTTCGTCATCGTTCAGATCGACGGGCTGGCTTACGATTACCTGGTCGAAGCTATGGCCAGGGGCCATACCCCTCGCCTGCGCCAACTTTTGAGCCGGGGCCGGTATCGGCTGGGCCGGTGGCGCTGCGGCTTGCCCAGCACCACTCCCGCCGTGCAGGCTGGGTTGATGTTCGGCGACGCCTTCGACATTCCTGGCTTCCGTTGGTACGAAAAAGACAAGGGCGGGTCGGTCGTGTGCAAACTTCCCAGGGCTGCGCACGCTTTGCAGGCGCGGGTTGCCGCCACCGGGACTGGCATCCTGCGCGGCGGATCGAGTTACGTGAGCCTGCTGGACGGCGACGCACGCCTCAGTCTGCTCACCCTCGGCTCCCTGGGAGGGGACCACTTTTCCGAAAACATAAAGGGCGTAGGCTTTTTGTTGCTGTTTCTTCTGAGCCCGTTGCGTGTGGCCCGCGTCCTGGTCTTGTCATTATGGGAGTATGTGCGTGATCTCTTCAAGCGGTTGGTTGCCCTCTTCGTCCCCGGCTATTACGAGGCACCTCGCATTCTTTCGCCTTTCCTGAAGGTCATCGTCAACGTCATTTTCAGAGAGTTGCAGACTTTTTCGGCTTATCTGGACATTCATCGCGGCACCCCGGCGATTTTCACCAATTACTATGGCTACGACGAGGCAGCCCATCACTTTGGTCCCGACAGCCCGGAGGCATTTCGCACCTTGCACGGCATCGACCGCGAGATCGGCCAGTTGGAACGCCTGGCACGCCGGGCACAGCGTCGCCAATACGATTTTTACATCATGGCGGACCACGGCCAGACGCCGGCCATACCCTTTCAGCGACTGTATGCCAGGACCCTCGGGCAGTATATTGTCGAGAACATCGGCAGTCCTGTCTCGATAGACGAAGGGAGCACGGGCGAGCAGATATCGGAGGCCCAGGTTCAGATTTTGCTGGAAGAACTGCACGAGATCGAGGCACGTCTGCGGCCGGCTGGCGCCCGGCTGCTGCATGCCGCCCGCCACTTTGTAGACGAGCGGCTGCCTGCATACGATGAGGCAGAGTGGGACTTGACCCGCCGCAACGACATAGTGGTCCGTAACTCGGGTTCACTGGCCCACGTGTATTTCAACGTGAATCGTCGAGCGCTGGACTTGAGCGACATCGCGTTGCTTTACCCTTGCCTGTTGCCCAGCCTGTTGGAGCACCCGGGCATCGGGTGGATAGTAGGGCGCCAGGGGGAGCAGGTGGTGGTGATGAACCGGCAGGGGACGTTGACGCTGGGGCGCTCGGAGCACGTCGAGGGGCGCCATCCGCTGGCGGGTCTATCGGAGCCCGATTATGTCGCTCGCCAGTTACAACGACTGGCCCGCTATCCTCACAGTGGCGATCTCATCTTGCTGGGGGCCTGGCGCGACGGGCGGGTCGTCACGTTTGAAGACCAGGTGGCCAGCCATGGGGGATTGGGGGGACCGCAAGACTACCCCTTTATCATCTACCCCGCTCACGCCGTCCCTTCTCTCGACGGGCAGGATGGTCCGGTTGCCTTGTATAAGCACTTTACCGGCTATCAGCGTGATGGGGGCTCCGTTGGCTCGTCCGATACCACTTCCCAGGCACCGCCCTCCCGGCGCAAGGTGAGCTTGCGGTATTGAACGTCACTGCCATCTCCCCGGTCCATCAGAATTGAGGCTATCTCCTCGTCGTAGTTCAAATCGTGCAAGAACAAATACGACTGGTTTGTATCTCGCTGCCGAAAGTACTCAGCCTCCGCGAAGCGGTTGAGCCAGACAGTATTCCCCCCTTCAAAGCCCAGGTTGTCGCGGACTTCAGTCAAGCCGAAGGCGACTAATACCTCGTCTACCGGGCCGCGCGTCGAGAGTTCGTAGGCCAGGGCAACGCGTCGGACCTCGTTATTACGCCGGGTGATCGGCCCGCCGATACCGCAGGCCAGCACGCTTAAGAGGAGAAGCAAAACGGCTAAAACTATAGGTTTATGTTTCATCTCATTCCTTGTCGGGCGTCAAACGTCAAACGTCACGCTCCACGTTCTTCGCCTCTTCCCACAACCCGTCCAGCGCGTCGATATCCAGGTCGGTGAGATTTTGACCGCGCTCGCGGGCCAGCCGCTCCATAGTGCGAAAGCGGCGTATGAAGCGCTCATTGGTAGTGCGCAGCGCGCTTTCAGCGTCCACGCCCAGCCAGCGCGCCAGGTTGACCACGATGAACAACAAGTCACCGACCTCCGCTTCGCGTTCCTGGGGAGTCTGGGCGGCTGCCACCTCCCCCGCTTCTTCGGCCAACTTTTCCAGCACGCCATCTATGTTGGGCCACTCGAATCCCACCCGGATCGCCTTCTGCGAAATAGCCTGGGCGCGGGCCAGCGCCGGCATGGCCGGCGGCACACCGTCGAGAGCGGATCCTTCGGAGGGCTTTTCGCCTTGGGTGTCGCCCTGTGTATGTGCTGCACGTTCCGCCCGTTTGATGGCCTCCCAGTTGGTCAGCACCTCTTCCACACCGTTGACTACCACATTGCCAAAGACGTGAGGATGGCGGCGTCGGATCTTGGCATCTATCTTGGCGATGATGTCAGCCATCTGAAACTCTCCCGCCTCGGCCGCGATTTGGGCGTGCAAGACGATTTGGAGCAGCAAATCCCCCAGTTCCTCAGCCAATGCCTCGGGGTTTTCAGCGTCGAGGGCAGCCAGCACTTCGTGGCTCTCTTCCAGCAGGTAAGGACGCAGGCTTTGGTGAGTTTGCTCCTGATCCCATGGGCAGCCCTCCGGGGCACGCAGGTGGGCGACAGTCTCCTGAAAAGCAGGCAATCCCGACGAGGGTGACAGTGACGGAAGGTAGAGGGTAGTCAGGTGGTCAATGGTCGGCTGCCGGTCCAGCTCAAAAAGAGGACAGGTGACGACCCATTCCTTGTCGGTTCCGGCCATGCGCACCAGCGACACCGGGTGATCGTCGGGATAGGCATTCATTAAAGTCAGCTTCACCTGGGCCGCCTGCCGCCGGCTGTAGAGTTGGGCGATCAAGGCTGGTCGGTCCGGGTCGAGGGAGGGATGGTGCATGGCGGCCAGTTGAATCGCATCGGCGATTTGCAGCCCCTCGAGAGCGTCAATACCCAGAGCGGCCAGGGTGGGCTCGATGAAACTGAGGCCGGGGACAATGGTAACAGACAGCCCGGCCGCATCCGCCCGCGAACGGATGCGGGGTACGGTGGCTTCGCCCACCATAGGGTTGCCCGGCACCGCGTAAACCACCCCTTCTTCGCGTGCTCCCAGGGTCACGATATGCTCAGCGATACGGTCGTAAAGGGACCCGAAATCGGGTGCCTCTTCGTACCATGCGTCAAAGGAATGTAGGAGGGCCGTCCCGCCAGTGCGCAAGGTTTCGACTCCCGGATGACGGGCGGTGCGCAACCATACCTCCTGGCCTGAAGTCAAAATTTTCCGGGCGGCTTCCGTCCACAATTCAGCTCCACCCGGTCCCAATCCCACAATGATGATGCCTGATGGCATAGAATCCTCTCCGTGCTTTTCCCCATAGGGAACATATTCGTCCCTGATTATACTCTCGCTGGCTGGAATGCCGAAATCAGACAGTGGGGAGGGACCTAACCCCCAACCCCTTCCCTGGTAGGGAAGGGGTGAATTGCTCCCCTCCCCGCGGCGGGGAGGGGCTGGGGGAGGGGTTTGCACCAAATCTGAAATACACCCCATCGTTGCAAAGAGTGAAAGTCGCTGCTATAATGGCTATCATAAGTTCTTATGTGCGCTTTTGGGAGACTCATGGGGAAGAACTATGGCTCGCATCCTGGCAATAGACGACGAGAAGGACATTCGCGACCTGATCAAGCAGGGCCTGGTGGGACACGAGGTAACTACGGCTCCCAATGGCCCGAAAGGATTGGAAGCGGCTCTCCGCTCTCCTCCAGACCTGGTCTTGCTCGACGTGACGATGCCGGAGATGAGCGGCTTTGAGGTTTGCCGGCGCTTTCGCACTACCCCAAACCTGGCGGCGATACCGGTGATCTTTTTAACAGCCCGGGGCGCGTTGGCTGATCGGCTGGAAGGCTTCGACGCCGGAGCCGACGATTATGTAGTGAAACCCTTTGATCTGCGGGAGTTGGAGGTACGGGTGCAGGCGGTGTTACGCCGCGCTCAGCCTCATGTGGTGACAGACGCGCTGCAGGTAGGGGAGCTTAAACTAGACCTGCGCAGCCGTGAGGCGTCGGTTGGCGACAAGACCTCTCTTCTGACGCCTACTGAGTTTACCCTGTTGGAATATATGATGCGCCGGCTGGGCGAGGTGTTGCCTACTCACCGCCTGCTGGAAGAGGTGTGGGATTATCCGCCTGGTGTGGGCGACCCGGCCCTGGTGCGGATGCACATTCGTAATCTGCGTGAGAAGCTGGAGGAGAATCCCAGCGAGCCCCTTTGGATCCTGACTGTGGGACGGCAGGGGTATTTGATACGTAGAGCGTGAAGCGTGGAGCGTCAAGCGTCAAACGTAAGGCGGCCAAGGCGGGACTAAACTCTCGACTCACGGACGGAAAGGAACACGGACATTCGTTACCTCACACCATGTCATTCCGAGAGCTTGTCCTGAGCGAAGCCGAAGGAAGCGTAGCGACGAGGAATCCCTCGATACGTGGCCTGAAGGAAGGCAAATAAAGGAATTCAAGTTCGTGTTTCCTTCTGACCGTGGGTCATATAATACGTGCACTTGGGTCAGGTATAATTCTCGCGCATAATGCAAATCACAAATCTTGCCGGGTAACTATGTAAGATGTAAAACGGGAGAACCTTCGCACATTACGCTTGACGTTTGACGCTTGACGCTTCACGCTCCACGCATTCACAGGTTGCTGATAATCTCCGCGTCGGCAGGCATGCCGGGCTTCAGCCGGTGGTCAGGGTTGTCAAGACTGATTTTGACGGCAAACACCTGGTTTACCCGTTCTTCCTTGGTTTGTACGTTCTTGGGTGTGAATTCGGCCTGCAACGCGATGAAGGTAACTGTGCCTTCGAAGGTCTCACCCGGATAGGCATCTACGCTGACCTGAGCAGTCTGGCCCACTCGCACACGTCCGATTTGCGTTTCGGGGATGTAGACCGTCAGGGTCACGCGATCCAGGTTACCCAGATTCATCAGGGTGGCTCCAGGGGCGGCCAGCTCACCTGGGTTGGCTGACCGGTCAGTGATGATCCCGTCGCGGGGCGCAGCCAGACTCATCTTGTCGAGTTGCACCTGGGCCCGAGCCTGGGCCGCCTCGGCCTGCTGCACCTTGGCCTGGGCAACAGCCACCTCCTCCGGCATTGGACCGGCCTTCACCAAAGCTAATTTCGTCTCCGCCACCAGTACCGCTGCCTTTGCCTGCTCGTAGGCCTCCTTGGCGGCATTAGCCCGGGTGATCAGATCCAGCGGGTTCTTTTGTATAGCTATCAGCAGTTCCAATTGACGTTGAGCCCCAGCCAATTCGGCTTCAGCCGCAGCCAGATTGCTCTGGGCAGACTCGGCTTTCTTGGCGGCCACCTGAGAAAGTGTGATGGCCTCGTCGTTGAGTTGATTGCGAGCTGCCTCATCGCGCTGAATCACGGCTTCTTTCAACGTGGCCTGGGCAGCCTCGACATCTTTTTTGAGGATGGCAACCTGGCCCCGGGTAGCATCTACCTGAGCCTTCAGTTCCAGCGGGTTATTTGCGATAGATTGGGCCTGTTGCCACACGGCATAGGCACCATCCCGGTTCGCTTTTGCCTGCTCCAATTCGGCTTCGGCTGCCGCCACTTCTTCTGGCCGCGGCGGTGTGCTCACCTCGGCTAGATTGGCTCGGGCAGAGGCCAGGGCCGCTTCTAATTGATTCAACTGGGCCTGTAACAGCGAAGGGTCAAGTTGCACCAGCGGGCCACCCTGATGCACCTCATCCCCCTCGTCGGCATACATAGCCACAATGCGCCCCCCAGTATCAGAGGTAATGGCGATGATTTTGGCCTCAATGGTGCCTGATCCGAAGATGCGGTCTTGGGGTCCTGGGGCAGATGAACTGATGGCTTCGGCACCTTGTTGGGTCGTCCACCAGTAATAGCCACCCCCTATGAGGGCCAGCAGGATGATGACAAAGACTACTCGCTTCATTCGTTTCTCCTATTGCACCATCAGCACAGCATCGGCGGGCATGCCGGGCTTCAGTTTTTGATCGGGATTGGGGATTCTCACTTTGACGGCAAAGACGGTGGTCACCCGCTCCTCTTTGGTTTGGATGTTTTTAGGTGTGAATTCGGCTTTGTCGGAAATCCAGATGACCTGACCGAGGAAGGTTTCGTCGGGGAAGGAGTCGACCCTCACCTCTACCGGCTGCTCGAAGAACACTTTGCCCACATCGGGCTCGGGGACGTAGACTGTCAGATCTACGCTGTCTAGATTCCCCAGCGTGAGCAAGGTTGTCCCCTGCAAGGCATTTTCTCCTTCGTGGATGACTCGTTCCAGCACCATACCCGACATGGGTGCGCGCAGCGTGTAATTTCGACGCTGAACTTTCAGCGCGTCCAGGGCGGCGTGAGCCTGTTCCACACCGGTGCGAGCTACTTGTATCTGTTCCTGAGTGGGGCCGGCACGCAGGTTGTCCAGGTCAGCTTTTGCCACTCCCACCGCAGCTACGGCCTGCTGGTAGGCGGCCTCAGCCTGGACGACCTGGACTTCGGCTTGTTGCGGGTTGTCGCGCTGTGCCAGCAGATCGTTTAAGTTTTGTTGTGCAGCGTCACGGGCGGCGACGGTCTGGTTCAGATTGACCCAGGCACTCCACAGGTCGGTGCTAGCCAGGTTCCAGCCAGCCCATGCCTGGCGCTTTTCGCCTTCGGCGAAATTGTAATGACCGGAGAAGGAGCCGTAGCCAGGAATGCTAACGTGGTAATCAACTCCCTCTTCCACGATGTCAACCTGTCGCCCGCGCAGTTTATCGATGAGTTCGGCGGCGTCTTTGAGAGGAACCAACTGCTCAATGCGGCGCTCGGCGACAGCGAGTTGGCTGCGGGTGGCGGCGATTTTCAGGTCGAGTTCTTGCGGGTTGTCGCGCAGTAATTGGGCGTCTTGCCATGCCTGGTAGGCGGCATCCCGCTGAGCTTCGGCCATCGTCACGGCCGCCTCAGCCACCGAGATCTGCTCCGGGCGTACGCCGGCCTGCACTCGGGCCAGTTGCGCTTCGGCCATCGCTATCGTTGCTTCGGCCTCGACGATTTGAGCGTCGAGCAAGTCGGCGTCAATTTCAACCAAGACCTGGCCCTCCCTTACCTGGTCGCCCTCGTCCACCAGGAGTTGGGCGACGCGCCCACTCACTTCGGGCGCTATGGTTACCTGACGCACCTCGATAAAGCCCGAAGCGGCAATGCCGGCCTTTTCAGCCTTGGGCGTCGCCAGTTCCAATTCTACCAGCAGTTGATGCCACGTCTGGGGGTTATGGCTGAAATACCAATACCCGCCCCCGCCCAGGGCGAGCAGTAGCAGGATAACCACAAGCGGTACGATTCGTTGCCTCATTAGCTTACTCCTACACTAAAGCGATGCATAAGTCGTAAGGCGTCAAGCGTCAAACGTCAGGCGTAAAGCCTGAGGTATGACAGTTCTATCTAACGTTTCACGTTTGACGTTTCACGCTTGACATCTTTCTCTCCTGACGGCGGGCGCTGGCAATGAACACGTCTTCCAGCGAGGGGGCGATGCGGTCGATAGCGCTGACGCGCACGCCTTTGTCGCCCAAGGCCTTTTCGATGAGCGGCTGGTGCTCGCTGGGGTTCGTGGTGACGACGTGAATCAGCGCCCCATACAGAGTTACTTCCTCAAATAGTCCCAACTGGCGCAGGATTGGGATGGCGACTTCGGGCTGGTCACAGTCTACTTCGAGCACCTGCCCGTGCATTTCGTGCGACTTGATCTCTTGC
Source organism: uncultured Anaerolineales bacterium (assembly GCA_964439175.1). Classification (GTDB taxonomy): domain Bacteria; phylum Chloroflexota; class Anaerolineae; order 4572-78; family NAK82; genus CAYTNQ01. Next base: position 14,463 of record CAYTNQ010000019.1, read on the forward strand.
GGAGAGCCCAGGGCTACCAGCCGTCCGCGTTGGATGAAGGCCAGGCTCTGGCAGTGTTCAGCCTCGTCCATATAGTGGGTGGTGACCATAATGGTGGTGCCCCCCTCGGCCAGTTCGTACAGCAGGGACCAGAAAGCGCGACGCGAGATGGGGTCTACACCGGCCGTCGGCTCGTCCAAAAAGAGCATCTCGGGCTCGTGGATGATGGCAGTGCCTAAGGCCAGTCGTTGCTTCCAGCCTCCAGCCAGGTTTTTGGTCAGCTCGCGTTCGCGGCCTTCCAGTCCGGCCATTTTGAGGATATATCGCTTGCGCTGGTGCAGCCGCTCGCCACGCACGCCGTAGGTGCCGCCGTAAAAATTCAGATTCTCTTCGACAGTCAGATCGTTGTACAGGCTGAATTTCTGGCTCATATAGCCGACGCGCTTGCGAATCTCCTCAGCCTGCCTCAAGATATCGAAGCCAAGAACGGTGGCCATGCCCGAGGTAGGCTTGATCAGGCCCAGCAACATACGAATGGTCGTGGTTTTGCCAGCGCCGTTGGGTCCCAAAAAGCCGAAAATCTGCCGTCGTGGAATGGTGAACGAGATGTGGTCCACGGCAGTGAAGTGGTCGAATTGTTTGGTCAGTTCGTGTGCCTCGACAGCGTAATTGTTAAGTCGTTGGTTCATCGTTTTTTCGATATCTCATATTTCTACTCTTGTGTCTCTTGTTGTCGGCGGATTAACGAGATAAATGCTTCCTCCATACGTGCCTGCGTCTGGCGCAATCCCTCGGCCTGGATAGTTTGGCCGGCCAGAGCTGCTTTTATCTGCGGTATACGCCGTTCGGCATCATCCACAAAGATGTGAAGCAAATCGCCGTAAGTTTGCACCTCCAGCACGCCGGGCAAGGGCATTACGGCGGCCTCGGCCCGGCGCATCAAGCCTATGCCCCGCTCTCCGGCCACCGGGTGTACCTCGATGAGATCCCCCTCAATCAACCCCTTGACCCGGTTGGGAGTGTCACATATGATGAGACGCCCCTGGTACATCAGCCCGACGCGCGAGCAGCGCTCGGCTTCATCCATGTAAGGCGTGCTGACCAGAATGGTAACGCCCTCAATGTGCAGGTCCGAAAGGATATCCCAAAACTCGCGGCGGGAAACCGGGTCTACGCCGGTAGTCGGTTCGTCCAGATACAGGATTTGGGGTCGATGGACAAGGGAGCAAGCCAGGGCCAGTTTCTTCTTCATGCCGCCCGAAAGATGAGCCGCGCGCCGGCCGGTGAACTCAGTCAGGCGGGCGAAACGCAGCAGTTGCGCGATGCGTTCCTTGCGTTCTCGCCCGCGCACGCCGAAGATGTCGGCGAAAAAGTCGAGATTCTCCTGCACGCTCAGGTCGCCGTACAGGTTGAACTGCTGCGCCATGTAGCCGATGTGCTGTTTGATGGCTTCGGCCTGCTTGACCGTGTCAAAGTCGGCGACGCTGGCGTGTCCCTCGCTGGGATCCATAATGGCAGCCAGCATACGCATGGTAGTAGTTTTGCCGGCGCCGTCAGGACCTACCAGGCCGAAAATCTCGCCCCGTTTAATCTCCAGGTTCAGATGGTCTACGGCAATCAGGTCACCGAATTTTCGGGTAAGGTTTTCAGTTTTGATGATCAGGCGATTGTCACTCGACACAATGGCTCCTTTAGCTCTATGTTATAGCTCATTAGACCTGCATCTGATAGATACGGTAGTGTTTGTATTTTTCCGCTCCAAGGCGCTCGGCGAGGTAATTAACCGCCGAATTTTCTTCAGAAGTCAAGGAACCGTCCAGCCATTCGTATCCCCTGGCGAACACAGCCTTTAGCATCTCCAGGTAAAGAAGAGCATCAATACCTCGCCGTCGATATTCCTCCAGAACCCCCATAAGCTTGAAACTGACGACGTCAATGCACCGCTCGTACCACAACAGTTTAAGCCAACCCAGGGGGAAGAGCCGGCCATTGAGGTGGATCAGGACGCGATTGACGTCCGGAATTGCCACACAGAACCCAATGGGCTGGCCATCAATCTCGGCAAAGAGGACCAGGTCTGGGTTCAAAAAGGGACGCAGTTGGTCAGCCATGCGGCGGAACTGCTCTTCGCTCATAGGCACATAATCCCTTAAGTGGGTGAGGGTGATGTTGAAGAGATAATGAGCGCTCGCCATCTCTTCTCCCCAGTGCTCGAAGCGAGCCTTGCGGATGGTCACCTTGCTGCGACGGCGGGCTGCATCGGCGACCCGAAACAGTTCGGGGGGGAGGTTCTCCAGATCGGCGCCAATCTGCGAGCGGAAGGCACGCCAGGCATAGTTATCGATGAATTTCTCCATACCGTAACGTTCAAGAAAGGTCCGATAGTAAGGAGGTGTATGCGCAGCCAGCATGACGGGTGGGCAGTCAGCGCCTTCAACCAGCACACCTGGGGTGTCGCTGTTGGTGAAGTTGGTGGGGCCACGCAGGATGGTCATGCCTCGGGCTTTCACCCAGTCGCAAGCGGTATCCAGTAATCGCTCAGCTACGGCGTAGTCTTTGATGACTTCGAAAAACCCGAACCCACCGACCTTTTCGCTGGAATATTCGTTGGCCGATTGGTTGACGAAAGGGGCGATCGTCCCCACAGTCTCCCGACCTCGTCTGGCCAGGAAAAGGGCCACCTCAGCCTGTTGGTAGAAGGGATTCTTCTCGGGGTTCAGGTAATCCAGACGTTCGGAAATCAAGGGGGGAACCCAGTTAGGATCGCCCTTATAGACGCGCCACGGGGACTTGACGAAAGTGCGCAAGTCACGCCGGGTGATGACTTCTTGGATCTGAATAGGGGATGTCATTTTCCTTTCTCCCGAACCTATACGGCAGATTGCCGCGCATGGCATCACTCCAGCTTTTTGCGGAAGCGGGCAGCAGCCAGCAGCATAATGGCTACGCCGAAGATGATTAGAGCTATCACTTCCTGGCGCAAAATCTGCAATCCCACTCCTTTGAGGATGATGCCTCGAATGACGACCAGCATATAACGCAAGGGAATTACATAGGTGACGATTTGTAGCCAGCCAGGCATGGCTTCGATGGGAAAGAAAAACCCGGCCAGGAAGATGGAGGGAAACATGGTGAGAAACGTAAGCAACATAGCTTCCTGTTGTGTGTTCGCCAGACTGGAGATGAAGATGCCGATGCCCAGCGACGTGAGCAGAAACAGGGCCGATAGCCCCAGCAGCAGCTCCAGGTTGCCTCTAATCGGCACGCCGAACCAAAAGACGCCGATGGCCAGTACTTCCAGCACGTCGAAGAAGGCGATGAACACGTATGGCACGACCTTACCGACGATCATTTCCAGCGGCTTGATGGGTGTCACGATCAGTTGCTCGATGGTCCCCTGCTCGCGCTCGCGCACGATGGACATCGAGGTGAAGAGAGCGGTCAGGAAGTAGAGAATCATACCCATAATACCGGGGATCATAAAATTGGCGCTCTTCATCTCCGGGTTGTACCATACGCGCGGGCGCACCTGCACCCCAGGCAGGTTGTCCGGGTCAATCCCCATCGTTCGCTGCATAATGCGCATAGACAGGGCCTGACCCACCGATTGGGAGGCAGCGAAGACGGTGTTGGCCACGCTGGGGTCGGACCCGTCGACGACGAAGGCGACTTCTGCCCGGTCTCCAGCAGTTACCTCCTGGCCATAGCCGGCCGGGATAATCAGGCCGGCCCGCACCTGACCGCTATCCACCAGATATTCTAACTGCTGGTCTGATTCGACGTAAAGGGCAATGTCGAAGTAGTTAGAGGCCCGGTAGGCGTCAATCAATTCGCGGCTGGCCAGGGATTTGTCGCCGTCTACGACGGCGGTGTGCAAATGCTTGATATCGGTGGTGGCAGCATATCCCAGCAGCACCAATTGGATAATCGGCATAATGAACATAACACCTAACGTGCGTGGGTCGCGCAGAATATGTAGGAATTCTTTGCGGATAAGGGAGAGGGTGCGTAGCAACATAGTCTCACCCTCCGTCTTTGGATCTCAGGCCGTCGAAGATAAGGCCGGCCACTACTTCTGGTAAGTCTTCCCATCTCGATAGAATGGTTTCGTCACCGAGAACGCGCAAGACGAGCAACCCGCCGAACATACTTTGGATCGTGCGCACAGTCAGGGGCACGTCCACCGGCCGTATATGACCCAACTTGATACGCGTCTCCACATATTGCTCCAACAGCGTTATGAGTTGAAGCACGAACTGTTGGTAAAAGCGCTCGCGCAGCTCCGGGTTTACCAATACCTCCGGCAGGATAGCCTGAATCATTTCCTGACTCTGAGGGAAGCGGCTTATGCGCTGGCCCAGGACGGCGCTGAAGAAATCCTTGACATCGGCTTGTAAGCCATCTGTCAGCTCCCCGCTGAGTTGCTGCAGCTCGACCAGACGGGACATAATGCCGATCAACAGATCGGCCTTGTTGTCGAAGTAGTTGTAGATGGTCCCCTCCGACACGCCGGCCGCGCTGGCGATCTCTTTGGTGGTGGTGCGGTGGAAGCCCTTTTCGGCGAACACGCTGGTGGCAGCGTCCAGTATCTGATTACGCCGGGCTTCGATCAGTTGCTCCCGGATAGGGTCTTCAGTGGCAGACATTCAGCCCTCCTTTTATGCACTGAGCAGTCGCTCATAATAATGAGTAGTCGCTCAGTAACAGTATACACTCGCAGGAAGGCTTTGTCAAGAGGGTAACTCAAACAGTATGCAATTTTTAAAGTTCGAAACACGCTTAACCTCTAACCATCCTGGCAATGATGAGGACGGCCATCGCTGCCAGAAGGATCCAAATGCCAATGATAACAGCAGCAGCGGTCCAGTTCATCGGTTTACCTTGATTCGCAATCGCCTGCGCTTTTTCGCGACATTCGGCCAGAACATCTGGAGGGATCATTTTTAGCACAAGCATAACGCCCAGAGGAATCAGGATCAGGTCATCCAGATAACCCAAGATTGGGATAGGATCCGGTATCAGATCAATGGGGCTAAAGGCGTATCCCACTACAAGGGCAGCGAACAAGCGAGCGTGCCAGGGCACTCTGGGATCTTTATAGGCCAGGTAGACGGCGTAGGTCTCCATTTTAAATTGCCGGGCCCGTTGTTTCCAGACTTCGACGGCTTTCATTTCCCCGCTGCCTCACTCCCACTTCTGGCGGCCCAGGAACCAGACAGCCATTGGGACGACCACAGCGCCGATGGCCAGACCGGCCAGAATCTGGGGCCAGATGACTGCAAAACCGACACCTTTCAGCAGAATGGCGCGGAAGATGATCATATAATGGTAAATAGGGAAAATGTGGGCTATTTTCTGCAAGATCAAGGGCATATTCTCCACCGGCACCCCGTAGCCGGAGAAGAGGAACTCAACCATTACCCACATGAACGCGGCTAGCAAGGCCTGCAACTGGTTGCTGGATAGGGCCGAAATCATCAACCCAATGCTCAACTCGACAAAGAGGAAGATGGTAGCGGAGCCCAGTAACAGCAGCCAGGAGCCACGCATCGGCACACCGAAAGCATGCATAGCAACCAGAAGCATCAGGATAAAGGAGACATAACTTAATACTACGGCAGGGATGGCCTTGGCGACAATGAGCTCGAAGCGCCGGATAGGAGTAACTGCCAATTGCTCCAGTGTCCCCAGCTCTCGCTCGCGGGCGATGCCCAGGGATGCCAGCATCAGGCCGATGGCGAAGAGAATCAGGCCAAGTTCCGAAGGGACAGTGTAGATAGATTTTTTCAGTTCTTCGTTGAAACGCACGCGCAAACGTGGTTGTATCAAAGAGATAATTAATGGATTCCCCCCCTCCCATCGGGTCAGTATTTTTTGGTTCTGACTGGCTACCGTGCCCTCAACTGCTGCCAGCGCTGCTTGGGCTGCTATCGGGTCCGAGCCATCCAGAGTAAAGCCCAGGGCTGGTGTCTGGCCCAGGGGCGTACTCAATTGAGCGCCATAGCCGGAGGGGATAATCAAGGCACCCACAACCTCGCCCTGTTCCACTAAGGGCTTGGCTTCGTCTATGCTGTCAAGATAATAGCGAAAGTCAAAAGTCTTTGTATTGTAAAGCGCTTCCAGCAAATCCCGGCTTTCCTGGCTGCGATCCAGGTTAACTACTGCTGTCGGCAAGTGTTCGATGGGTGCTGATGTAGACCAGGCGACCAGTGACATCTCGCTCAGCGGTCCCAGCGTCACCAGAAATATGAGGAAAGGATTGCGCGCAAGTTGAATAAGCTCTTTGAGGATGAGAGTCCACATTCTGTACAGCATAGGTGACAATCCATTTGATGGTTGGAAGTCTGGAAGGCTGGAAGACTGGCGGATCTGGCAGTCTTCCAACTTCGATTTCTACCAATCTACCAACTTACCAATTTCCCAATCTACCAACTTATCTGATCTTCTTCTTGAACAAGAGGATCGATATCATTGTCAATACCGTGCCCATGCCAAGCATGAGAAGCGCCTGCGGCCACAGAGTCTCCAGTCCCTGCCCTTTGATCATCAGACCGCGAACAACAGCCACAAAAGGTGTCGAGGGCAGAAACGCCGCCTCCTCTTTCACAATTGCCGGGAAGGCGGAAATGGGGTAAAAGACTCCGCTCAAGAAGAATCCGGGGAAGAGAAAGACCAGCAGCCCAAGCAGCGAAGCGGCTGCCTGCGACGGCAGAAAGATGGACATCAGCAAGGCCAGGCTAAAGGCATTGAGGAAAAAGTCCATGGCCAGCAGCATAAAGATCGCCAGACTCCCCCGGAAGGGCGCATCGAAGATATACACGGCAGCCGCTGCGCACAACAGGGCGCTAATCAGGCTGCTGAAAACATAGGGTATGATCTTCCCGACTAACAACTCGGCGCGGGTGAGAGGTGCAGCGAAAATGCTCTCCAGCGTCCCCAATTCTTTTTCGCGCACGATAGAACTCATGACTGCTATGGCAGGCAGGCTCAGAACCAGAGCCAGCATAGCCGGCACAATCCCTTTTTGGTTGTTCAGGGTTGGGTTGTACCAGGTCTGCACTCGTAAGTCGATAGGTTCCTTGATAGAAACCAGACGCTCGGTCCCGGCCTGTCTGCTGAAAATCTTCATTGCCATTTCATAGCCGAAGGCTTGACTGCGACTCACAATATGGTTGATGGCGAACTGGCCAGTGGCTGGGTCAGTGCCGTCAACTAACACCTGAATTTCCACTGGCTGGCCGGCGATTAGCTTCTCCGAGAAGCCAGGTGGGATCACCACCACCGCTTTGATCAAACTACGGTCGAACCAGGCTTCGACCTGGGCATAGTTCTCTGCCACCCTGCTCACGACCAGGTCTTTGCTGGTTGACAGCACGGCCACAAATTCTCGCGAGAGGTGGCTGTCGTCGGCGTCAATCAAGGTGATGGGCACCTCTTTGATGTCAACACCCAGGGAATAGGAGAAGGCGATCATCAAGAAGACCGGGATCAAGAGTAACATCAAGAAGGTGCTTCGGTCTCGCAGAATGTGGCGCGTCTCTTTGATCATCACGGCATAGGTTTTCGCCAGATTCATCCCTTCACCCTGCGCATAATCCACAGCACGATGGCCGCGCCGAAGGCAGAATCCCCCAGGGCGAAGAGGATTTTGAGCCACACCGGGTGGTCAAGGCCAATGGCGCCCAGCAGCCAAAACCATTCCAGGCTGCCAAAGGCCAGCATCGCCGCGACGCTGGCAATGAGATCCCAAGCCAGGCCATAGGGAGGTTTGCTCTTGAAGATTGCTGGTACCAACCAGCCGATGAGCAGTCCGACTATGGCAAAAAGAATGAGTAGCACGATGTCCATTGTTTTCCTCCTTGTTCATTCGTTACTACTCAGGCCAGATAACCCTTGCGAAGGTTTGGTGAGAATTTTCAGAGCGAAAGTGCCCTGGCCTACTGCAAATTGCCCCGTGAGCAAAGTTATGCGCAACCTTCGCAAGGGTAGCTGAGTAGTTACGTTTGGTTTTAACCGTTCAAGTCTCTGGCGGAACTTCGGCAATGATGATCGAGTCATAGCTGCCGTAAGGGTTCGGGACGTAACTATCGGCTTGCCAATCGTCACGCCAGTGTTCACCGTCCAGCAGATAGCGAAAGCGATACTCACATCCCACGTCTAATTCCAGCTCAATTTCCCAGTTTCCCGCCCAGTTTTGCCGAAAGGGCAGGCTCTCCCGGTCCCAGTCGTTGAAATCGCCTACCAGGTTGATGCGTTCGGCCCAGATAGAGCCAGGGATCTCAAAGATCACAATCACTTTGCCCTTGCTAGGAGAGCCTCGTTTGCGAATCATAGCCCTTCTCCTTTCGCCCCGGGGGGAAGAGTTGAGTAAATCGCTACACGCTGCTGTTTAGAGTGTCAGCAGATAAATAGTGATTGCCGCCTGGGCCAGCGATACGATGAGTGTTGCTATCAGTATGAATAGCGAAATGGGCGCCTTAAATTCGTGCCGGCCTCTTCTAATGAAGTAAGTATGGATTGCAAAAGCAAATAAGCCGCCAAAGCTCAATACCAGCGAGAATATCAACCCCGCGAAGGTTCGTTGGGAGACTAAGACCAGTCCGTAGAGCACCACGAACAGCAGCGGGAAATGCACTATTAAGAAACCTGTAATGTCGCCTGGTAATTTAAACAGATCCCATTCTTTCCAGTAAGCCGAGTCGATTTCATGATTGATCAACAACACGGAGTTGGTCAGGTAAAGCCAAAACAGGATCTCAGCCATAATTTATTTACTCTCTTTATTTCTATCTTGCCGCCAGCCCGCTCAGGAGGGTTTCGATGAAGGCTTGGCTGGCCCGCTCTAGTTCCACCTCGTCTGGCATGAGCATCATGTAGAATGCCAGGCCATCGTAGACAGCCATCACAGCCAACGCCAGCTGGCTGGCGTCCACGGCTTTGAACTCGCCGGTCTCGATACCTTCTGCAATGATCCCGGCGAGCACCTGCCTGTATTGAATCAGTACGTTGGAAGACAACTGATTCAGTTCCTCGTTCAGGGTGCTTTGCATCCAGAATTCAAAGAACACGCTGAAAAAATCTTCGGTCTCCTGAAAGAACTGCACGAACCCCTGAGCCATGGCGCGCAACTTGCCTAAAGAGGTTGCGGGCTGTTCGAGGATGTTTTCAAAGTCTTGGCGCATGTCCAGGAAGAACGACTTCACCAACGACAAGAACAGGTCGTCTTTGCTTTTGAAATACCAGTAGAGGGTTCCCTTGCTCAGTCCGCTTTCGACGACGATATCGTCCATCGTGGTTTTGTGGTAGCCCTTGCGGGCAAAGCAGGCCAGGGCAGCGTCCATAATTTGTTTGCGCCGTTCTTCGGTCCGGTCAGGCTGGGATTCGGGTTGAGCGTCCATCTGTCTACCCCTGTTTCGTGCCTCGATCATCCTAAACTGACCAGTCGGTCTAGACTGACCGGTCAGTCTAATTATAGCATTAAAGGAAGCAGATGTCAATAGATTTTTGACATAATCCAGTAAGGGGTACAATTTCACCACATTTCCCACACCTCTTCATAATTTCTTCACAGGGTTGCGGCATAGTGGGGTCAGACAACCGTTCAGGGCAATGCCCCACATCCGCACAGCACGCGGGTGCAAGGGCAGCCCAAGCTAAGAAATTGAGGAGGTTTACCCATGTTTAAGAGACAGTTCCTGCTGGCATCCCTGGTGGGATTGATCATCGTCGGCCTGCTGATCCTGGGCGGGTATGCGCTCTACACCACAGGTTGGTCTCAGGGCTATGCCCTGGGTCAACTGGCGGCCGGTCGCGAGGGGCTGGCTGTCGCGCCCTATATGCCCTTTGGCTTTGGCTTTCCTGGCCCGCTTCTCACGCTTCTCTTGCTGCTGCTGCTGTTCGTCGTGATCGGCAAATTCCTGCGCCTCCTGGTCTGGGCGATCGTCGGCGGGCCGCGGATGATGGCCGGCGGGCCGTGGATGATGGCCAATGGACCGAGGGGTAGGCACTGGGCCTACCACTGGCACCGGCATCACGGCCCCATGCCTCCCTGGTGGCAAGGCTGGGAAAAACCATCCGAGGAGCAGACCGAAGAGGCTGAGCCGGATACACAAGCCGGCGATACCCAGGCAGGGAGTTAGCCCCCACAGCACCCAGTTGCGGGGGGGGGGGGGCCCCGGGGGGGGGG
>CAYTNQ010000019.1:24637-46798 GCA_964439175.1 uncultured Anaerolineales bacterium
AACGGATGGTTGCCCGTTCGCCCGCTAAATCGAGGAGAGATGCGATGAAGATGACACGATTGGAAAAGCGCTTTGTAAACCGGGGGCTATTTCATCTGGCTCGATCTTGCCACCCCCAAGCTGGTCAAGGACATTCTTCAGCCGCTAATGAAGAATCATGGGCTCTACACCATCGACGAGGTCAAATCAGCGCTCGCAGAGAATGGGCTTGAGCGGCGCTTTTACGAGCAGATCGCTCATGGCCCCCTGGTGCACCACCACATGGTGTGGCAGAAAGGCTAAAACGGGCCAGGGAGAATCCATGCCGCAAGATCATGCTGTCACCACAGATACTGCTATCAACGTGGACTGGCCAGAGGTGCTTGACGCGTATGGGGTTGAATTTCTGGTACTGGATCCCCACGACGACCGCGAATTGCTGAACCTCTTCCGCTCGCAACCTGGCTGGAGGGTTGATTTCGAAGATGAAGAGATGGTGCTGTTGGTTCGTGCTGGCAGTGTCCAGGGGGTTACAGGCCGCAGTCCTTCCCCCCGGAACCGGCCAAGTTGCCTGTCTTCAGGGCAGGCATCGAGGGATTCCTCGCCTTCGGCTCGGAATGACATGGGGGTGTAGGATAATGAATACCCCCTTCTGAAGCATGAGAAAAGGCAAAGGGACCTCCTCCCCTTGCCTTTTCAAAGGCGTTGACTTAACGCCTGGATACCTCTATTATACCACAAGTTGTCAACCTCAACTTGATGGTCAAGTTACGGAAGCCGTACACGTTCTATACGCTGGCTCTCTGCCGGGGCTCAGCGATCCGTGGTCGCCTGAACTACCGCGCGCCGGACGTCGCCAATACAGCGCATGGCTTGACGCAGGGGTGCGGTCGGAAATTCAAAGAGAGGTGTGGGTTTCTTTTTACGGCCTCCTGGCTTTGTGGTATAATAGCCCCCAAAATAGACTGAGCCTGTCTGAAAACGATTGGGGTAATGGGATGTTGATATTAGCGGTGGACATCGGCACGGGCACCCAGGATATCTTGCTTTTCGACAGCGAACGGGAAGTGGAAAACTGTTTGAAAATGGTGATGCCCTCGCCCACGGTGCGGCTGGCGAACGCGGTGCGTGCCGCCACCCGCCGGGGAGATGATATCTTGCTGACCGGCGTGCTCATGGGCGGCGGTCCCTGTGCCTGGGCCGCGGAAGATCACCTCAAAGCAGGTTACCGGGTCTACGCCACGCCGGATCCCGCCCGCACCTTCAACGACGACCTGGATGCGGTGGCCGATATGGGCATTACCCTGGTGAGCGACGACGAAGCGGCGGCATTGGACGGCGACGTGGTCCGGCTGCGCATGGCCGACTTCGATTACCGGGCCATCGCCGCGGCGTTTGCCCGCTTCGACGTGAACCTGGATCGGGACCTGGATGCGCTGGCGCTGGCGGTCTTCGATCACGGGGACGCGCCGCCCGACATGAGCGACCGGCTCTTTCGTTTTGAATACCTGGAAGAGCGGGTCCGCGCCGAAAACCGCCTCTCGGCGTTTGCCTTTTTGGCTGAAGACGTGCCCCCCATAATGACCCGCATGCAGGCAGTGGCCTCCAGCGTGCCCCGCGACGACGTCCCGGTTACCCTGATGGATACCGCGCCCGCGGCCGTACTCGGTGCACTGGAGGACCCGGCCGTCGGCAAGCGACGACCGGCCATCGTGACCAACGTCGGCAACTTCCACTGCCTGGCTTTCCGGTTGGGGGACGGGGGTATCGAAGGCGTGTTTGAACACCACACCGGCGAGATCAGCGTCGAGCAATTGGAAGGTTTCCTTGACCAGTTGGCGGCGGGCAGTCTCACCCACGAACAAATCTTCGAAAGCAACGGCCACGGAGCCGTTCTCTTCCGGGGCGACCCTATCCCGCCCGATGCGTGCTACGTGGCTGTCACCGGCCCGAGGCGGGGACTGTTGCGTCGCTCACGTCACCATCCCTACTTTGCCACTCCCTTCGGCGACATGATGCTCGCCGGCTGTTACGGCCTGATCCGTGCTTATGGGGACGTGGTGCCCGAGGCGTGCGAGGTCATTGACCGCGCCCTGGCCGGAGGCAATGGCAAAGCATTGTGGTGATAGGATGAACTCTTTTCTCGAACGCCTGGCGCAGGGGCCTCTTCTCTTTGACGGGGCGATGGGCACCATGCTGCACAGCAAAGGCGTGAGCCTGGACCGCTGCTTCGACGAACTGAACCTCAGCAGCCCAGACCTGGTAGCCGAGGTGCACCGGGCTTATGTCGAAGCCGGGGCCCAGATCGTCGAAACCAACACCTTCGGTGCCAACCGTTTTAAATTGAGCGAACACGGCCTGGATGATAAAGTAGCCGAGATCAACCGTGCCGGGATAGAATTGGCCCGGCGCGTAGTGGGTGAGCAGGCCATGATTGCCGGGGCGGTGGGCCCATCCGGGCGGCAACTGGCGCCACTGGGGCGGGTGAAGCCCGAAGCGGTCCGGGCCCTCTTCCGTGAGCAGGTGGCGGCACTGGCCGAGGCCGGGGCCGACTTGCTGATCTTTGAGACCTTCTCTGACCTGGACGAAATGGGCGAGGCAGTGCGGGCGGCCCGGGCCGCCTGTGACCTACCCATTATCGCTCAGATGACCTTCACCGAGGACATCCGCACCCCGCTGGGACATACGCCCGAACAGGTAGCCGAGTTCCTGCGCGATCTCAAAGTGGATGTCATCGGCGTTAATTGTAGTGTGGGGCCGGCCCGGGTGTTGCAGGTGGTCCAACACATGCGCCAGGCTCTCGGTAGCGACGGCGTTCCCCTCTCGGCCCAGCCCAACGCCGGCTGGCCGACCCGGGCCGGAGGGCGCCTGATGTACCCCGCGGCGCCGGGTTACTTCGGCGAGTATGCGTTGGCGTTGGTGGAAGCGGGGGCCTCTCTTGTCGGCGGCTGCTGCGGCACGACGCCGGCTCACATCGCTGCCATGCGGGCCGCCCTCGGCGACCCCCAACGGGCACGCCCGGCGATCAGCCTCAATCCGCTTTCCGAGCCCGAGGTGGCGCCTGGTGCCGAAGCTCCCACCGATCTGACCCAAAAGCTGGCGGCCGGGAAGTTCGTGATCGGGGTGGAAATTGATCCACCTAAGGGCTACGCCGCCGAAAAGCTGCTGGCCGCCGCTCAGATGCTGCACGACACCGGCGCCGACGTAATGAACGTGGCCGACAGTCCCATGGCGCGTATGCGAATGAGCGCCTGGGCCGTGTGTTATCTCATTCAGAACCGGGTCGGGATGGAGACGGTGCTGCACTTCCCTACGCGGGGGCGCAATTTGCTGCGCGTGCAAGGCGACCTGCTGGCCGCCCACGCCCTGGGCGTGCGCAATCTGTTCGTGGTTATGGGCGACCCAACTGCCATCGGCGATTACCCGGACGCGATGGACCAGTACGACCTGGTTCCCTCTGGCCTGATCCGGCTCATCAAGCAGGGCTTCAACCAGGGTATAGATCACGCCGGCTCTTCCATCGGGCAGCCGACCAACTTCCTGGTAGGATGCGCTCTCAACCTGGGAGCCCCCGACCTCGAGCGGGAGATGCGCGTTCTGCGCAAGAAAATAGAGGCGGGGGCCGGTTTTGCCCTGTCGCAACCGGTGTACGACGCCCAGGTGGTGCGCCGTTTCCAGACGGCCTACGAGGAGCAACACGGGCCGCTGAACCTGCCTATCCTGGTCGGTATTTTGCCCCTATATGGGACGCGGCACGCCGAGTTTCTGCACAACGAAGTCCCCGGTATCGTGATCCCCGACGCCGCGCGAGAGCGCATGCGCCGCGCCGGGAAGAATGGCCCGCAGGAGGGAGTACGTATGGCGCACGAATTGCTGGCTGAACTGCGCACCCTGGTGCAGGGGGTGTATCTGATGCCGGCCTTTGATCGCTTCGACCTGGTAGCTGAGGTCATCGAGGCGGTCAGGCCAGCATCGCTGCGGAAGCCGCAGTTGATGCTGGTAGGGACAGGGAGGCAGGGAGGAAAATAGCGATGCTCCAACTTGCCAGCCTTTTCTTCTTCGTCAGTCTCTCCGGCTCGATGTCGCCCGGCCCGCTGACAACCCTGTCTATCACCGAGGGGGCACGGCGCGGGCGTTGGTCAGGATGGTGGCTCAGCCTGGGGCACGCCATCATCGAGGCGACTCTAGTCTTTGCCATTGCTTATGGCCTGGGAACGTGGCTCAAACAGCCGCTGGTGGGAGCCGTCATTGGGCTGGCGGGTGGTGTCTTCCTGGCCTGGATGGGGTGGGGACTGCTGAGTGGTGCCTGGCGCCGCCAGTTGACTCTGGCCGCTGCGGCGGCAGCCGACGCGCCGGGCGTCACCCGGCTGGGGCTCGTCCCGGCCGGGATCGCTCTCAGCCTGGGCAATCCCTATTGGAGTTTGTGGTGGGCGTCGGTAGGCGCCGGATTCATCCTATCTTCGCAGCAATGGGGAGCGGCTGGCATAGCTGTCATCTTCGTCGCCCACTGGCTCAGCGATTTCTTGTGGCTTACCGGCCTGGGCTTCCTGGTTGGGTCCGGGCGGCGCGTGATGAGCGAGAATATATATCGGGGTGTGTTGTTGGTCTGTGGAGCATTTCTGCTCCTATTCAGCCTGTATTTCATCTACTCGGGGGTTGGCTTTGCACTTGGGTCCACATAACGTTTCAGACACACTCTCACCTGATTGAGAGTTCTCGGAAAGTGGCCGTGGTGGCTGAAGGTAAACGGAATACGCAATACGCACTACGAACGTGTTGCGTGATCCGTGTTCCGTCAGGCCAGACAATTAGATTATAAAGGCCTTTCCGAGAAAGCTCCAATTTTGAAAGGAGGGCGACACAATGAGCTTTATCATTCGCGTTTACACCCCATCATACGTCCTCATCGGACAGAGCGAGTCGTCCAATGCCTTTTTGGGCTGGCTCAACAATCCCAACAAACAGACCCTGGACCTGGTAGAGGTGCAGGGCCTTTCCCTCGACCCCAGCGCCACCCTGGTCAATTTTTCGCAGTCGCTGGTCACCTTGCCCAAGCGTCAGATCCTGGCGATTGATATGGTCAGTCCCGAAGCCCAGGCTTCGGTGCAGATGTCCTCCCGGGCTGAGTTATCGGTGCTCTACACCGGGCGCTTCGTCATCCAGGCCGACATGCACCCTACCGGCGACATGCCTGTCAGTCACATGTTCAGCGTTATGGGCGGCGACTTCTTTCCGGTCAGCAATGCCCAATTGCATCCCGTCGTTCCCACACGGAAATTACCCACCAATTCCGCTCGGGTGATGATTGTCAACAAGTCTTTTGTGGATTTTTACCACGCACGGACATAACCAGGATGAATGACCGAATTGTACAACGCCTAGATGAACACATTGTCGAAGCGCATCGCCAGCTCTGCCAATCAGTGGATGGGGGTGTCTTCGAGCGAGCCAGAGATTGGGCACGAGGATATACCGGTTCCAGCATATCCACCTTCAACCTGCTCTTGCTGTTCGATGACAGGGCGCTCAGCGACGATCTCCTCTCAGATGCGGCGGCCTATTTCGATGAGCGGCGCGTGCCCCACGTCGTCGCCTTCGACGAACACCGGTTGTCTAAGGGGGCCAGGTTTCTACACAGCCGTCGTTACCAGCCTCTTCCGCCTCAGCCAGGCATGGTCCTGTTTGGCCCACCCCGGCGATTGCGCATTCACCCAGACCTGGCGGTCGAACGAGTGGGGACGGTGGCGGCGATAAGCGCCTATTGCACGCTGGTATCGGAGCTATTTGGCCTGCCGTTGGCCGAAACGATGCGGCTGTTTCCCATCGATCAATTGCGGAGTGATGCCATCCGGCATTATGTGGGTTATCTGGACGAAGTGCCGGTTGTGGTGGGTACGGGCATTGTGGCCGAAGGGATCGTCAGCGTGTGGAACGCGGCCACTCGCGACGATGTCCGCCGTCAGGGCGCGGCAACCGCCCTGATGGAGCGTCTGCTGGGGGATGCCTGGGAAGATGGGTGCGATTTGAGCGTGCTCTATTCGTCGCCTATGGCTTATTCCCTATATCAAAAATTGGGCTACGAACTTTACACCCAACGCTTATGCTTCCTGCCTCCTGAGGGCTAAGGGAGATATTCATGAGAGCGAGTTTTATCAGTGTACCCTACTTCATAGGAGATCACGATTCAGGGCTGGCCGGACCTGCTGAGGAGACGTGGCATTTGTTAGTCCCTTCTTTGCCGGATGGCTCACCTCAGGCACGTATGGCTGTGTTGTACCGGGAATTGGCCGAAGTCGTGGCCGAAGTGTGTCTTGCTGGCGATCTACCGGTCGTGGTGGCCGGCGACTGCCTTTCGGCCATTGGGGTTCTGGCGGGATTGCAGCGGGCGGAGGTGTCGCCAGTGCTCATCTGGTTCGACGCCCACGGCGATTTCAATACCTGGGAGACAACCCCCAGCGGTTTTTTGGGAGGGATGCCCCTGGCGATGTTGGTTGGGCGGGGTGAGCAGAGCATTGTGCACGAGGTTGGGTTGGCTTCTTTGCCTGAGTCGGATGTAATCCTGGTGGACGCCCGCGATCTGGATCCTGGCGAGGGGGAAGCAGTGCGAGATTCCGCCGTCACCCATTTACTCCATGTTGAAGACTCGTTGACTTATCCTCTGCCTGACCACCCCTTGTACGTCCACCTGGACGTAGATGTAGTGGACCCGGGCGAGATGCCCGGCGTCAACTATCCTGCGCGCGGCGGTCCCTCGCTGGCAACGGTAGGTGCTGCACTGCATCGGTTGGCAGAGACAGGGCGGGTGGCAGCGGTATCATTGTCGGCGTGGACGCCCAAGCTGGACGGGGATGGCACAAGCCGTCGTGCATCAATGCGCTTGCTCGATGAGCTCGTCTTTTGGTAGCTATTGGACTTTTTTGGTATAATGATGCATGTGTCAGTCAAGGCCCACACCGGTGGGCCTATGTATTCATAAATTGACCTGGTTTTAGGCGCAAAACGCCGTATGTTTTGTACTAAAAACCAGGTAGGGCAAGGAGGAATTTTATCATGCCCGTAAACGACATGGTTATTCGTATCGGCGGTGAGTCGGGCGAAGGGATTGTAACCATCGGTGAAATCTTCGTGCGCATTGCCGCCTTTTCTGGTCTGGAGGTGTATACCTTCCGTACCTTCCCAGCCGAAATTCTGGGAGGGCATGTCACCTTCCAGGCGCGTATTTCTGACCAGCCGGTGTTGTCGCAGGGAGACGACATTGACGTGCTGGTATCTCTCAATCAGGAAGGCTACGACAAGCACATCGGCGAATTGCGACCGGGCGGCGTCGTGCTCTACGATAGCACAACCGTGACGCCCACCAATGATGCCGAGGACTACATTTTGTATGCGATCCCGGTGGATGAGTTGGCGCGCAGCATCGACTTCACACGCGGGCGCAACCTGGTGATGATCGGGGCTATGGTGCAATTATTTGGCTTGCCGCTGGATAGGGCCGAGCAAATGGTTCATCGCCGGCTGGGACGCTTTAAGGACTTGCTGCCCAAGAACCTGGAGTCATTGGATTTAGGCCACAACTACGCCCGCGAACAGTTCACCCAGCGGCCTCCCGTATACCTGGAACCTCCGCTGGAGGGGACTAGCGAAGGCCTGGTGATGACCGGCAACCAGGCGCTGGCGTTAGGGGCTATCGCCGCCGGCTGCCGGGTCTACTCTGGCTACCCCATTACGCCGGCGACCGACATCATGGAGTTTCTGGCCAAAGAATTGCCCAAAGTGGGCGGCGTGGTGGTGCAGGTCGAGGACGAGATCGCCGCTATCAACATGGCCATCGGCGCTTCCTTTGCCGGCTCCCGGGCGATGACGGCTACGTCCGGCCCCGGCTTGTCGTTGATGATCGAGGCCTTGGGGTTGGCCAGCATGACCGAGGTCCCCATCGTGGTGGTGGACGTGCAGCGTGCTGGCCCTTCCACCGGAATGCCGACCAAAACATCTCAGGGTGACCTGTATCTGGCGCTTTATGCCGGCAACGACGAGGCTCCGCGCTTTGTCGTCGCTCCCAGTTCGGTCGAAGACTGCTTTTACCAGATGATCAACGCTTTCAACCTGGCCGAGCGTTATCAGATGCCGGTGATTGTGCTCAGCGACCAATCGCTGGCCCCCCGGGTCGAGACGTGTCGCCCCTTCCAATTAGATGATGTTGAACTCTTTGAGCGGGAACTGGCGGATCCGGATGGGGATGGTCCCTACGAGCGCTACAAAGTCACCGAGACGGGTGTGTCGCCTATGTCCATTCCCGGTATGAATGGGTTACACTACACAGCCGAGGGGTTAGAGCACAACGAAAAGGGAAATCCCAACTACACGCCGCAGGTGCACCAGGCAATGGTGGATAAGCGCCGGACCAAGGTAGAGACTGCCCGCCAGCAATTGACCCTGTGGCCTAACGTGGTAGAAGAATGGGGCGACGAAGATGCCGCCATCGCTATTATGGGCTGGGGAAGCTCGTTGGGGCCGGTGCAAGAGGCTATGGCTCGTGTCCAGGCTACGGGCTATAAGGTGACCGCCTTGTTCCCCAAAGTCCTGTTGCCGATGCCTGATTTTCAAATCAGGCGCTTTATGCGAGGTCGGCGGGCGATTATCATCCCTGAGTTGAACCAACGCGGCCAATTCGCCCGGGTCATCGAACACCGCTACAGCCACGAGCTGATTCGGGACGATATCGAGGTGATTTCTCTCACCAAATACCAGGGGTTGCCTTTCAGACCGGCTGAAATCTTTGAAAAGATTGTAGAAGTGGCCCAATCGCTCACCGTGCGGGCCAGGGTTGAGTAGGATATTGTAAGGAGAAGTGAGATGATTACTATGACAGAATCGATCAAAGTGAAAGACTTGAAAAGCGACGTAAAGCCCATCTGGTGTCCGGGCTGTGGTGATTATGGCGTGTATAACGCCTTGCTCAAAGCGATGACCGATTTGAAGCTTGACCCGGCCCATGTGGCCATCGCTTCGGGCATTGGTTGTTCTGGCCGTTTCCCGGCTTTTGTCAACACTTATGGTTTCCATGGTGTCCATGGCCGGGTGTTACCTCTGGCGACCGGCATCAAGCTGGCCAATCCTGAGTTGACCGTATTCGCGGTCGGCGGCGATGGTGATGCCTTCAGTATTGGAGCCGGGCACCTGCCTCACGCCGCTCGCCGCAACGTAGACATAACGTACGTCGTGATGGACAACGAAATCTACGGTCTGACCAAAGGCCAGCCATCTCCTACCAGCCCGTTAGGTATGGAGAAGAAAGCCTCTCCTTACGGCACATATGATATTCCGCTTAATCCCATCGCAATGGTGCTTTCCTATGGAGCGACCTTCGTGGCGCGTGGCTTCTCGTCGCAGCCGCGTGAGTTGACGGAGCTCATCAAGCGCGGGGTTCAGCATCCGGGCTTTTCCTTCATCCAGGTGATGAGTCCTTGCGTCACGTTTTACGACACCTACGCGCATTTCAAAGAGATAACCGCCCCGGTCCCCGAAAGTCATGACACTACGGACCAGGTGGCGGCAGTGAGATTGGCCTTGGAGACCAATGTCCAGTATTTAGGTGTCTTTTACGAACAATCTGGAGTGCCGCACCATGCCCATGTGAGTGAGGTGCGGGAGAAAGCAGGCAGTGATTTCGCGCTGGCGGACCTGCTGGAACGCTTTGAGCGTTAGAGTCCAGGAAGGCGGGGAAAGACGAAGGAGGAAGGACGAATGACGAAATTGTTGGTCTTTCGTCTTCCCCCATTCGGGGGACCTGCGGGTTCGTCCTTCGTTTACTGTTGTCCTTCGTCCTCCGTCTTTCGTCTATTGCTCTAAACCACCTCTTGCCGAACACCAGAGTGTCCCTGACAGAACGTATCAAAGAAAAGGCATACGAGCTGGGCTTTGACCTGATCGGCGTAGCGCCCGCCACCTGCGCACCTCACGCCGACGCTTATGCCTCGTGGGTAGAGGCCGGCTACGCGGCTACAATGGGGTACCTGACACGTGACGTGATGCGCCGGCAAGACCCACGTAATGCCTTGCCGGGCGCACACTCGGTGGTCGTGGTTGGGTTGTCCTATTTCGTCGCCAATCCACCCGCCGACCTGTGGAACGACCCGTCACGGGGACGGATTGCCCGCTACGCCTGGGGCCTGGACTACCACGACGTGATGACGCCCCGCCTGCACCAACTGGCGGACTTGATCCTGCGCGAGACCCGGCGCCGGGTGGAGCACCGAGTCTACGTGGATACAGGCCCTGTGCTGGAACGGGATTTCGCAGCCCAGGCCGGGCTGGGGTTCATTGGCAAAAACACCTGCCTCATCAGCCCACTGATAGGCTCTTACCTGTTTTTGGGTGAGATCCTGGTAAGCATGGAGTTGGAATTTGACCAACCGGCGACCGACTCGGGAGCGAGAATTGAGCTTCCAACCCGCCAGAGACCGACCGCCGCCGGTGGAAGTGAGAACTTCGTAGGGCCGCAACGTGCTGCGCCCCGGCCAGATACCCGGCGGGTTGGCACCTGTGGTGCCTGCACGCGTTGCCTGAAGATATGCCCTACCCACGCCTTCCCGGCCCCCTACGTCCTCGACAGCAACCGTTGCATTTCCTATCTGACCATCGAACTCAAAGGTTCGATCCCTCTCGAATTGCGCCCTTTGATGGGCAACTGGATCTTCGGCTGCGACGAGTGCCAGTCGGTCTGTCCCTGGCCGCGTCGCTTTGCCCGACCCACGCAGGAGGACTTCCTGCGCTTTGACCCGGAGCAGGTCGCACCCAAGTTGCTGGACCTGATGCACCTGGGTGGCGACGAATTCCGCGCCCGTTTCCGGCGGACTCCCCTCTGGCGCGCCAAGCGGCGCGGTCTGCTGCGCAACGTGGCCGTGGCCTTGGGCAACTGGGGGGACCCCCAGGCCATCCCCGTCCTCCAGCGGGCGCTCGACGACCCCGAGCCGCTGATCCGCGAGCACGCCTCCTGGGCGCTGGCGCGGATTCCAGGGTGAAATGTAGCTGCTCGCGAGATTTAGGCCTTGTAAAGGAATAAGTTCCGATTTTCCACGCTTGGAGTCCGACCAAAACTCGGAAGTTATCCTTTTACAGGCCCTTAGGACCATCGGCCTGCTGACAAACCACTGAAAATCGGATATAATAAGGGTGAATCCGGTGCTCTAGACTGGACGTATTGTACCTTTCCAAGACAGTTACGGGACAGTTGCACCGAGTCGAGGATAGCGTTGCTGTGCTGGAACATAGATTACGTGCTATTCCCCTCTTCCGCGATTTGCCCGACGGAAGCCTGAAGTCCATCGCCGCTCGCCTGAAGCGTAAGCGGTATCCCCAAGGCGCCATCATCTTCCGTGAAGGAGATGCCGGGGAGGCGATGTACCTGGTCGAGTCTGGCCAGCTTCAGGTGTTCGTGACTGGGGCAGGCGACACCCAGCAACCCCTGGCATATCTTGGGCCCGGCAGCTTTGTGGGCGAAATCGCTCTCTTGTTGGAACAGCCGCGCTCCGCGACCCTCAAGGTGATCATTGATGCTGAATTGTGGGTGCTCCACAAGCGCGACCTGGAGGAGTTGCTGGCTGAACATCCCCTGATTGCTCTGCATCTGACCCGCGAAATCGGCCGGCGGCTGGTCACCACCAGCCACCAATCTGTACCTCTCATGAAGTATTCCCTCATTACCGTTTGGGGAGGTCAGGCGTATGAACTGGCGCTGGCCCTGGCGGCTCAGACGGAAGGGAAGGTGGGGATCCTGCCGTTGGCTGGGTCCCGGGCTCTTACAGATGTACCTCTTCTTTCCCCAGAAGGAATCGACGGGCAAAGAGACGGTGCCCCTACACTTTTAAAAGACAACGGCTTCACCGAAAGGTCGCTGGCCGAGAACCTGAGTCACCTGGTTGAGGAATTCGATCACGTGCTCTTGATCCTCCCCGACCAACCTTTCTCCGAGGCGAACGCACTGGCGGACGTGGCACGCAAAGCCCTCGGCCTATCAGACTGTGCCGTTAGTTTTGGCCCCCCACCCCCGTGGATACAGAACGCCATCCCCGCCGGCCGTCTGCTTGCCTGCGACGGCTCACCTGAGTCGATCCAGCGTATCGCCCGCCGATTGACCGGCCGCACGGTGGGGCTGGCGCTGTCGAGCGGCGGTAGCCGGACTATCGCTCACATTGGCGTCGTACAGGTTCTGCGCCAGGCCGACATCCCGATTGATATGATCGCAGGTTCCAGCGGCGGCGCCCTCTTCGGGGCACTGATCGCTGCTGGCTGGTCGGACCAGAAGCTGGTTGAGTTTGCCCGCAGGCTAGGCAGCTTCAACACCTTCCGGAATTGGGACATCAACCTGCCTCCCAGAGCCGGGTTGATCAAAGGCCGCCGCGCCCGAGATTTGATCAACGGCTGGTTGGAAGGGCGCCATTTCTCCGACCTGGAGATTCCCCTCTCTGTGGTTGCCACCGACATAGCTACCGGCCAGGAGGTGATTTTCGATAGCGGCTTGGTCGCCGACGCCGTGCGCGCCAGCATCAGCATCCCTGGCGTAGCCGACCCCTGGTATTACCACGACCGCTTTTTGGTAGATGGCGCCGTTGTCAACCCTATGCCTGCCAGTGTGTTGCGTGCTCAAGGTGCCGACATCGTCATTGGGTCCAGTGTGGTGCGTACCGCCGACGACCCCGGTCAACCCCAATTTGAGAAGGTGCCTCACTTCTTGCAGATCATCTCCCGCATAATCAGTTCAATGGAAATAGAGCTGATTAAGGCGCAATTTCCTCTGGCAGACGTGATGATTCATCCTCACGTCTACGTGGATCACGCCCTGGACTTCGCCCATTCGGACACTCTCATCGCTTTGGGTGAAGAAGCCGCCCGTGACCAACTGGCCGAGTGCCAGAGGCTGCTGGCAGAAGCCCGAGTTCTGCCTCTTCGCACGCAGCAACCTGCTCGTTAGAGCATACAAGTGTCTGCATCTTCGTTTACCCATCGTCGTCTGTATCAGGCACCACTTGCCAGAAGGCCAGGGCTTCCTCCATACCTTCTACCTGTTCGGGCGGGATTTCCAGGAAAGTTCCCGTCGCCTCAGCTCCAACCTGACCGTCCGTCAGCCGGATCTCTCCTCGTGCCTCCAGCACGCGCTTTTTCCAGCTCACTACCTCTCCGGTTACTGTCAGCGTCTCCCCGATGGGGATGGGCTGCCGGAATCGAATGGAGAGTCGCCCCGTCATCATCCAGCGCCCGCTGGCGATGGCTACCCGTCCCAGCGTTTCATCCAGCAGCGCAGTCACAATGCCCCCGTGCATCACCCCGGGATAGCCCTGGTGTTGGCTGCCCGGGGTGAATTGGGCCGTCACACGTCCTTCATCGTCCTGGTAAAAAGCCATCTTGAGGCCGATGGGATTTTCAAGACCGCACACAAAGCACATCTGGGAGTTGGGTTGTTTCTTCATCGCATTCCTCTTTTGCTTGAGATGAGTTTGTGAGTAAAATGAGATAATATCATTTCGTCCGAGGCTTGTCTTTTGGATGTTCGTAACCGGGTAGCTTTGATCACCGGGGCATCGACCGGCATTGGCGCAGCGACAGCCATGGCTCTGGCCGAGGCTGGTTGCCGCGTGGTCCTGGTCGCCCGCTCCGGCGACGCCCTGGCGGCGCTGGCCGAAGAAATCCGCGCCGGGGGCGGCAAGGCTCTGTCTTTGCCCGGTGACGTGACCCAGCCATCAGCCGTTGAGGCAATCGTCAAGCAAACGGTAGATATCTTAGGTCATATCGACATTCTGGTCAACAACGCAGGTGTCGGCTTACACCAATCACCCCTCGTGGCACCATGGGCAGACGTCCAACGGTTGATGGCTGTCAATTTGTATGGGCCACTGGCTTTTATCCGAGCGGCTGTCCCCCCTATGCGGGAAGGGGGTGGTGGTCTGATCGTCAACGTCTCTTCCATCCTCGGGCGCCGGGCACTTCCACGGAGTGGGATTTATTGTGCCAGCAAAGCAGCCTTGGAACGACTGGGCGATAGCTTACGTTTGGATCTGGCGGCTGACAATATTCGTGTCGTCACCGTGTATCCTGGCGTTACGGACACTGACTTTAGCCAACATAGCCTGGACTCAGGTACCGGACTGCGCCCAGGGCGTATGCGGGGTATCCCACCAGAGCGTGTCGCCCGGACCATTGTGCGGGCTATTCGCCGCGAGCCGCGCGACGCTTACGCGACTCTTTTCGACTATGCATTCGTTACCTTTTCTACCGTGATGCCGCATATGGCTGACGCCATCTTACGACGATATTTTGCCAGCCGCTCCCGGCATTAGTCGCTGGACCAAAGTCGCCTCACCTCATAAGCAATGGAGATGTGAATGGAGTTTGAACACGTTATTCTCAACGGCAGAATACATCCTGCTGCCGAAGCAACAATCTCCCTATTCAGCCCGGCTCTCTTCAGCAGCTTTGGCGTGTACGAAAGCATCGAAGTGACCGAGGGTGTTTCCTTTCATTTGCAGGATCACCTGTTGCGCCTGGCGGAGTCGGCCGAGATGATCGAACTGAATCTGCCCTACAGTACCAGCGACATTGCCGGTTGGGTCAGGCGGCTGGTCCTGGAGAATGGTAACCGGGAGTGCATGCTGCGCATCATCGCATTAGGCGTTACCCAGGCCGACGACGAGGCCCTGGTGGCTCTCCTGCCTCAGCCTCTACCTCGCTACCCCGACAGCTATTACCGGGAAGGTGCGGCGGCCATTACTTTTAAAGGCTCGCGCCCGCTACCGGCTTGCAAGTCACTGAATACACTAGTCAACTACCTGGCGCGCCGGCAAGCGGTCCGGGCTGGCGTCCATGAGGCCGTCCTGTGCGCTGAAGGCGAGATGACAGAAGGAGCACGCAGTAATATTTTCGCCGTCCGCCGCAATGCCCTCTTCACCCCCCCATCCGACCGCGTATTATCGGGCATCACCCGCGACATTGTCATTCGGCTGGCCCTCGAAGCCGGCTACCGAGCCTCGGAAGTTCCACTGAACTTGATGGATATCCCCAGCTTCAACGAATTTTTCGTCACCAGCACCAGTATGCACATTATTCCTATTGTACGCATAGGCGATACGCCAGTGGGCAAGGGCCGCGTTGGCCCAGTGACCCTTGATCTGATGGATCGCTTTGAGCGCTACCACCGGGATTACGTTGACAGGAGAAAACAGTAGTCAGGAGATGGGGATCAGGAATCGGGGAATCGGGAAGGGATAGGTTTCCATTATCCTGATTTCCTGATTCCCTGAGTCCCGATTCCCCGATTCCTGACTACTCTAATATCAAAATGCCCCGAACTAAGACATTATGGATCAAAGACGAATACCTGCAACAAATCCTGGATGGCCGCAAGACGGTGGAAGTGCGCGTAGCCTACAGCAACATCGCTCGCCTGGAGCCGGGTGACATCTTGTTGCTAAACGGCCAACACCGCTACACAATAACCGACGTCCGTCGTTATCCCGATTTTGAAGCCCTGGTCGCTGCCGAGGACCCGGTGACCATCGCTCCTGACTTGGCGGGCCGGGAGGCTTTGCTTGCAGCTTGTCGCGCCATCTATCCACCCGAAAAAGAGGCGCTGGGGGTGGTGGCGCTGGAATTGCTACGCGATGCTCCTGCAATTTGACAAAGTGGCATAAGCATACTATGATATGTATGAATATGTGGTCATATATTCAATTAGTGAGAGATCAATCACACATGTCCGACCGATGTGAAGATTGTTATGTAGACGAAGCTCAGGTGCACCAGGCTCAGGCACATCTGATCGATGGCCCTTCGGCGACGCGGTTGGCCGAGGTGTTCAAGACGCTGTCGGATCCCTCCCGGGTGCGCATCATCTCTGCCTTGTCGCATACTGAGCTCTGCGTCCACGATCTGGCGGCGACGCTGGGGATGAGCCAGTCGGCCGTATCGCACCAGTTGCGTTCGCTGCGCGAGATGCGCCTGGTGCGCTATCGCAGGGAGGGGCGACGCGTCTATTACCGGCTTGACGACGAACACATCCGCGACCTGTTTCTACGAGGTTTGGAACACATCGAGCACGACTAACATACAAGGTTATTATGATTCAAAAACTCCAACTCGAAATCCCTCTCTTGTTGCCCTGCATTGCCGACGAGCACGATGGCTGCGTGACCCGGTTGCAGCAAACCTTATTAGCCCGTCGGGGCGTCAGCCAGGCGCACGTCACTCACGAAAACGGATCTGCGCTTCTGTGCCTTCACTATGATCCCGACCTGGTAGGCCTGGCCGAGGTGCGCCGGGCTGCCGAGCAGGCCGGCGCCCAGTTGACCGACCGCTACCGCCACGAATCGCTGCCCATCGATGGCATGGACTGTGCCGATTGCGCCCTGGTCATCGAGCACAGCCTGGGACGGCTGGACGGGGTGTTGACCGCCAACGTCAACTATGCTGCCGGCCGGCTGTGGATTGAGTACGACAGCGCTGCGGTCCGGCGCAGGGCCATCCGCCGCCGTCTTCAGCATCTTGGCTACCACGTCATCGACGAGAAAAAGGAGACGTGGTGGCAGCGCAACTGGGAACTGGTG
The DNA here is from genome assembly GCA_964439175.1 of uncultured Anaerolineales bacterium. Classification (GTDB taxonomy): domain Bacteria; phylum Chloroflexota; class Anaerolineae; order 4572-78; family NAK82; genus CAYTNQ01. Next base: position 41,212 of record CAYTNQ010000019.1, read on the forward strand.
CTCATCGGCCTGGCTGGCCTTTTCTTGCTCCTGGGTTGGGCGGGCCAGACCTTCTTCGGCCTGCCTCAGCCGATGGCGATTGGCCTTTTTGCCCTGGCTTATGTAGCCGGCGGTTACGACGCCAGCCGTCACGCGCTGCCGGCTCTTTTCAAGCTACACTTCGACACCGACGTGCTGATGATTTTGGCCGCCATCGGCGCGGCAATTTTGGGTGAGTGGGTTGAGGGTGCCTTCCTGCTTTTCCTTTTTGGCCTGGGCCACGTCGGCGAACACTATGCCATGGACCGTGCCCGCCACGCGATTCAGTCCCTGGCCGACCTGGCACCGAAAACGGCCCGGGTGCAGCGCGATGGTCAGGAGCTGGAGGTGCCGGTGAATGACCTCTACCTGGGTGACGTCGTGTTAGTGCGGAACGGCGAACGCATCCCCTCCGACGGCCACGTGGTGAGGGGCCAGTCAGCGGTGGATCAAAGCTCCATCACCGGCGAGAGCGTACCCGTGGATAAAGGGCGCGGCGACGAGGTGTTCGCCGGAACCGTCAATGGCGATGGCTCATTGGAGATTGAAGTCACCAAGCGGGCGCAGGATACGACCCTCAACCGGGTGATCCAGATGGTGGCCGAGGCGCAGGGCCAAAAATCGCCGACGCAGCGCTTCACCGAGCGTTTCACCCGCATCTTTGTGCCGGCTGTATTGGTGCTGGACGTGCTGGTTATCGCCTTGCCCCCCTTAATGGGCTGGACTGGCTGGAGCGACAGTTTTTTCCGGGGGATGGTGCTGCTGGTGGCGGCCAGCCCCTGTGCCCTGGCCATCGGCACCCCAGCGTCCGTTCTGGCGGGCATTGCCCAGGCGGCTCGCAGCGGCGTGCTGATCAAAGGGGGCGTCCACCTGGAGACTCTGGGTGCGCTCGACGCGCTGGCCTTCGACAAAACCGGCACGATCACGCGCGGCCAGTTGGAAGTGACGGATGTGATAACCACTGACCGCCGATCGCCGATCGCCGGCCGCCAGCAGCCATCAGCCGCCGGCCCGGAGCGTGAGGCAGACTTGCCTCTCTCTGCCGCTTTTACCGCTGACGGCTTATTGAGCTTGGCCGCTGCTGTGGAGAGTCGCAGCAGCCACCCATTGGCCCAGGCAATCGTGCGGGCCGCCGAAGGACGCGGATTAGCTCTGCCTGAAACCGGCGACCTGGAAGCGGTGGGCGGGCGCGGCGTGCGTTCCTCCCTCGACGGACAGCCGGTTTTGATCGGCAATCTCAAGCTGTTCGAAGCCGAGGACATTCCTGTTCCAGATCACCTGCAAGCGATTGTGCAGAAGCTGGAGCAGGAGGGTAAAACCACGATGGTCGTCTATGGACCCGCGCCGGACGGCGGCGTGGGCTTCCTGGGTGTCATCAGCGTGGCCGACACCCCCCGCCAGACGGCCCGGATAGCCTTGCAGGAATTGAAGCAACTGGGCATCCGCAAAACGGTAATGCTGACGGGTGACAACGAGCGGGTCGCGGCTGCCATTGCCCAATGGGCCGGGCTGACCGACTATCGGGCCAACCTGCTGCCGGAGCAGAAGGTAGAGGCTGTCAAGTCTTTGATCACCGAATGTGGCCAGGTGGCTATGGTCGGCGACGGGGTGAACGACGCACCGGCCCTGGCCCAGGCCAGTGTCGGCATTGCTATGGGCGGTGCCGGGACTGATGTGGCCCTGGAGACGGCTGACGTAGCGCTGATGGCCGATGACCTGAGTCGATTGCCCTTTGCCGTTGGCCTCAGCCGGGCTACACGCCGGATCATCCATCAGAACCTGGCCGTTGCGCTGGGCGTCATCTTCCTGCTCATCGCCACTTCCGTTGCCGGCGTGGTGACCTTGAGCCTGGCGGTGGTCCTTCACGAGGGGAGTACCCTGCTGGTGGTGGCGAACGCGCTGCGCCTGCTGGGGTTTAAAGGGGGGGCAAGCGTCAAGCGTTTGACGCTTGACGCTTGACTTCTCATTCATGTTGGATAGCTTCAATGATCCTCACATTGGCTGCACGCCAGGCGGGATAGAGGGCTGCTGCTTGCGACACGACCAGGGCAATAACCAGACTGGCGGCCAGCGCCGTCGGGGGCAAATTGTAGTTGACTGTGTAGCCGCCGATGACCTGTAATCCCAGCAAAAACACCTGCGACAGGAAAAAGCCGAAGACTGTGCCAAAGAGCCCGCCGATGGTACCCATAGCGCCACTTTCGGCCAGCACCATACGGGCGACTTGCGCCCGGGTCATCCCCAGGCTCCGCAGCCCGCCAATCTCCTGCTGTCGTTCGAAGACGTTCATCATCAGAGTATTGACCACCCCCAGCGCGGCGATGATCACACCAATGAGACCCAGCACGTCAAAGAGGGCGAAAGCCTGGGCTGTCAGGTCGCTTATCTTCGTCCGAAAGTCGCTCGCTGTTTCGACGACGATGTGACGGCTACGCCCATAACGTTCCTCCAGTCGTTCTGCCTCGGCCGGGGGGGCGCTCCCCCGCCGGAGGGCGAGGATGAATTCGTCGGCGGTGCTTTCGCCGAAGTAGTGCTCCAGGTCGGCTCGGGTGCCGTTGACCACGTAGCCCTGACCGGTGAAATCCACCACCACGCCGGCTACCCGAAAGTCGTGCTCGCCGCGCCGGGTCTCCAATCGCAGACTGTCGCCGGTCGTCAGGTCGTAGCGATCGGCCAGAGTGGTGGAGATGAGCAATGCGTCGCCGGTGGCCAGGTCAGCCAGGGCGGCCGATAGCTCGGCTGTCGGGTCTTCGAACACAAAGGATGCCACCCGGGGGTAGGTCTCCGGATCGATGGCGACGAAGAGGAGGGTATCGGCCTCCTCCGGATTTCCATTAGGTGGCGAACGCCGCACCAGGTGGAAGGTAACCGGGCTGACGGCGGTAACCGCCGGGTCGGCCAGCAGCCGCCGCCCAAATTCGTCGCGCATCGGGATAGGTGAACGGACGTATAAATCACCGCCAATGGCTGTCTGTACCCAATTGTCGATGTCTATCTCAAAACTGGTGGTGAGGGTCTGGATGCCGATGATCATGGCGATACCCACCATCAAGGCGGCCACCGTCAGCGCCGTGCGCCCTTTTGCCCGGCGGATATTGCTGGCTCCCAGCCGCCCCTCACCCCGGTAGATGGCAGTCAACGCCGGGCGCAGTAGCCGCTCGAAGCTGCCAATGGTGATGGGGACCGCCAGCGTCGCGCCCAGCAACAAGGTAAAGACGCTGGTGGCTCCCACCGGGTATTGCACTTCGGGCCGGAAGGGAATGCGGTACAGGGCCAGGTAAGCGACGGCGATGAGTGCCGCGCCGACCAACCAGCCGAAGCGCCCCAGGGGCACGCTTTGGGGTTTGGCCGTGACGCGCAGCGCCTCCAGGGGCGAGATGTCCCGGGCGCGCCAGGCCGGTAACGAGGCCGACCCCAACGTCACCCCCAGCCCCACCAGCAGCGAAGTCAGCAGCCCGTCCAGAGGGATGTTGACCTGCGTAATTTCGGTGGCCGCGATGACTCCCATCGACTGCATTAGTCCCCGCGACAGCAGTATGCCAAATCCTACGCCCGCCACCGAGCCGATGCTCCCCAGCAGGCTCGCTTCGGCCAGCACCAAGAGCGCGATCTGGGAGCGCGTCATCCCCAGCGTGCGCAGCATGCCGATTTCACGGGTGCGCTCCACCACCGTCATGGTAAAGGTATTATAGATGAGAAAAGCCCCCACGAAGAGAGCTACCGCGCTGAAGAAGCTGAGTCCCAGTTGATACGAAGCCAGCATCTTGGCGGCGACTGCCCCCCGCGCCGCCGGGTAGAGGACCTGGTAGCCCCGGCCCAGGGTTTCGGCCAGGCCTGATTTGAGCGCATCCAGCCGGCGCGGGGATGCGGCGATGGCCGGTTCGGCCAATACGTCGAGCTGGCTCAGATCGCTCCCCAGGCCAAACATGGCCTGGGCGGCGCCGATGGGCACAATGGCAACCGCGCCGTTGTTTTGCATACCCGGCCCCTCCTTGCGGATGACGCCCACGATGCGCAACGACTCCACACTTTCGGGGACCAGGATGGTCAAATCGTCGCCGACTTCCAGGCCCTTGTCGTCGGCATAGTCTTGCACCAGCAAGGCGGCGTAAGCGTCCCGGTCGTCGGGGAGAAAGCTGCCTGCTACTAACTCATAATCGCGCACCGTCCGGTCCACGGCCGGATCCACGCCGAAGATGAGCAGGTCGTTGGCGGTGCTGGTGCCGGCCACACTGAAACTCAGCCCCCACTCAGCGGCGTCGGCCGCCAGCAACGTTTTGTGACTGACGCTGGGCACCGCCTGGCGCACGCCCGGCACTCTGCTTACCCGGAGCAGCGTGCTTCCGTCGAAGGGCTCGCCCGTCACCGAGTTACTGGTGACGACCAGGTGGGCTCGACCTGACGCCTCGTCGAAGATGCGGCGGATAGAAGCCAGCGTGCTTTCGTTGGTAATGGCAATCGCCAGCACCACGGCCACGCCCAACACAATGCCGGTGATGGTCAACAGGGTGCGGCTTTTGCGGCTCCACAAATTGCGAAAAGCGAGACGGATAATCGAGAGGAAGCTACCCATTGACGAGGTTTGTTGATCAAACCTCCAATGCCCGCAGATGGCGCTGAATCTGGCGGATGTCTTCGGCCTGGTCGCCGGTCATCTTGAGGTGATCGACGATGCGCCCATCCATCAAAAAGACCACCCGGTCGGCGAAGCTGGCTGCTTTGGCATCATGGGTGACCATGACGATAGTCTGCCCAAACTCGTCGCACGAGCGGCGCAGCAGATCCAGAATCTCCTCGCCAGTTTTGCTGTCCAGGTTGCCGGTCAGCTCGTCGGCTAACACGATAGCCGGGTCGGTGACGAAAGCACGGGCGATGGCCACCCGCTGCTGCTGGCCGCCCGAGAGTTGATCCGGCTTGTGGTGGCGGCGGTCGGACAGGCCGACTATCTCCAGCAGCCGGTCTATTTTCTCCTGGTGCTTCTTGATGTTTTGCCCGTCGATGAGCAGCGGCAGGGCGATGTTCTCCTCGGCGCTGAGGGTGGGGAGCAGGTTGAAGAACTGGAAGATGAAGCCCACGTTCCGGCGGCGAACCAGCGTGACCTCCCGATCGCTGAGCTTGGAGAGTCGCTTGCCGCCCAGCGTGACCTCGCCTTCAGTGGGCCCGTCGAGACCGCCCAGCAGGTGCAGCAAAGTACTCTTGCCGCTGCCTGACGGCCCCATAATCGCCACGAATTCCCCCTCTTCCACCGTGAAGTCCACCCTGGCCAGAGCGTCCACGGACACCTCGCCCATTTGATATTGCTTGCTGACCTGTTGTGTTTCAAGAATGGCCATGTTTCCTACTCCCAGAAATCTCGCTGGTTTGGCGAAATCGCCAGTCGTCGGCGGGTAATGTCATCACTGGATTATAAACCAGCCTTCCAGCAATTGTCAACGTGAAACAAGTTTGGGGGCAGACCCCTCCCCCAGCCCCTCCCCGACGCAGGGAGGGGAGCAATTCTCCCCCTTCCCTTTTGGGGGCAGACCCCTCCCCCGGCCCCTCCCCGACGCAGGGAGGGGAGCAATTCTCC